>CALMGU010000145.1 GCA_937865685.1 uncultured Alphaproteobacteria bacterium
ACCTGATCCTCGCCTTCGATCTCGCCATAGCGGTATTTGCGGACGCCCGCATAATCGCCCAAATTTTCCGGCGTGACTTCCACCGACTTGGCCTTGTTGGACATGATCTCCTTCACGGCCTTGCGCGCCAGGTTGGCGATCTCACGTTCGAGATTGCGCACGCCCGCCTCGCGGCTGTGATAGCGGATCAGGTCACGCAGGCCCGCATCGGTGATCTTCCATTCCTCTTCCTTCAGGCCATGCGCCGCCATTTCCTTGGGGATCAGGTGGCGCTTGGAGATTTCGACCTTTTCGTCCTCGGTGTAGCCGGGGATGCGGATGATCTCCATGCGGTCCATCAAAGGTTGCGGCATGCGCAGGCTGTTGGCCGTGGTGACGAACATCACGTCCGAAAGATCGAAATCGACTTCCAGATAATGGTCGTTGAACGAGGAGTTCTGCTCGGGGTCCAAAACCTCCAGCAACGCCGAAGACGGATCGCCGCGATAATCCGCGCCCAGCTTGTCGATCTCGTCCAGCAGGAACAGCGGATTGGCGGTCTTGGCCTTCTTCATCGACTGGATGATCTTGCCGGGCATCGAACCGATATAGGTGCGGCGGTGACCGCGGATTTCGGCCTCGTCGCGCATGCCGCCCAGGGACATGCGCACGAATTCGCGGCCCGTCGCCTTGGCGATGGACTTGCCCAGCGAGGTCTTGCCCACGCCCGGCGGACCCACCAGGCACAGGATCGGCCCCTTGATCTTGCCCACGCGGCTCTGCACCGCGAGATATTCCAGGATGCGCTCCTTGACCTTCTCCAGACCGTAATGGTCGTCATTGAGCACGGCCTCGGCGGCGGCGATGTCCTTCTTGACCTTGGACTTCTTGCCCCAGGGCAAGGACAGCAGCCAGTCGAGATAGTTGCGCACCACGGTGGCTTCGGCGCTCATCGGCGACATGGAACGAAGCTTCTTCACTTCGGCCATCGCCTTTTCGCGCGCTTCCTTGCTGAGCTTGGTCTTGCGGATGCGGTCTTCCAGCTCGTTCATCTCGTCGCGGCCTTCTTCGCCTTCGCCGAGTTCCTTCTGGATCGCCTTCAACTGCTCATTGAGGTAATATTCGCGCTGGGTCTTCTCCATCTGGCGCTTGACCCGCGACCGGATCTTGCGCTCGACCTGCAGCACGCCGATCTCGGCCTCGATCAGGGAGAGAACTTTCTCCAGCCGCTCGGTGGTCGACAGGGTTTCCAGCAGGCTCTGGCGGTCTGAGATCTTCACCGACAGATGCGCCGCCACGGAATCGGCCAGCCGCGCGGGATCGTCGATCGCCGCCACCGCCGCCAAGGTCTCGGACGGGATCTTCTTGTTGAGCTTGATATACTGCTCGAAGTTGGTCTTGACCGTGCGCAGCAGGGCTTCGCTCTCGCGCGCGGGCGGCGCTTCCTCGTTGATCTTCTCGATGGTGGCCTGGAAGAAATCGGTGCGGCCCGTGAAGCCGGTGACGCGGGCGCGCCCCTTGCCTTCGACCAGCACGCGCACGGTCTGGTCGGGCAGCTTCAGGAGCTGCAGCACGGTCGCCAGGGTGCCGATATTGTGCAGGCCATCGGGTGACGGATCGTCTTCGGCCGCCACTTTCTGGGTCAGAAGCAGAATCTGTTTCTCGTCATTCATCACTTCTTCGAGCGCGCGCACGGATTTCTCGCGGCCCACAAAAAGCGGCACGATCATGTGGGGGAAGACCACGATGTCGCGCAGCGGCAGGACCGGCGCGACATTGGCGCCCGATTCACCCGCTTGGGTTTCTTCGGTTTTCTTCACGGCGTCGTCCGCCATTTTCCTACTCCTGCCGGCCAGCCCGCCGGTTTGAAACGAACCGCCCAGACGTGGCGCGGTCCTGAATGAAAGAGCCGCCCAACTCCCCTTAACAGGCCGACTCCGGACATCTTAAATTGGGCCGCCCGGCACATGGTTTCAAGGCGGCGGAATGACTTAGCCGTGCAAGTTCCCTGCCATGCGCCATAAAGCGCACAATGGCGGGGATTTTGCTCGCGGTTGCGATGACGATGCTTACGACGCGGTCTGCTCGCGCGGCTGGCCCTTGTCCGAATAGGTGTACAGGGGCCGCGCCTTGCCATCGACCACATCGGCCGTGATCACCACTTCCTGCACTCCGTTGAGGGTGGGAAGCTCGAACATCGTCTCGAGCAGAATGCCTTCCAGGATGGAACGCAGGCCGCGTGCGCCGGTCTTGCGCTGAATGGCCTTGCGCGAAATGGAATGCAGCGCCTCTTCCTGGAAGCGCAGCTTGACGCCTTCCATTTCGAACATCCGCATATATTGCTTGGCCAACGCGTTCTTGGGCCGGGTGAGAATTTCGATCAGTGCCGGTTCCGACAGATCGCCCAAGGTGGCGAGCACCGGCAGGCGGCCGATAAATTCCGGGATCAGGCCGAACTTGAGCAGATCTTCCGGCTCGATGTCGCGCAGGATCTCGCCCGTGCCGCGTTCATCGGGACCTTTCACATTGGCGCCGAAGCCCATCGAGGTTCCCGAGGTGCGGGCCGAGATGATCTTGTCCAGGCCGGCGAAGGCGCCGCCGCAGATGAAAAGGATATTGGTGGTGTCCACCTGCAGGAATTCCTGCTGGGGATGCTTGCGGCCGCCTTGGGGCGGCACGGAGGCGACCGTGCCTTCCATGATCTTGAGCAACGCCTGCTGCACGCCCTCGCCCGACACGTCGCGGGTGATGGACGGGTTGTCGGACTTGCGCGAAATCTTGTCGACTTCGTCGATATAGACGATGCCGCGCTGCGCCCGCTCGACATTATAGTCGGCGGCCTGCAGCAGCTTGAGAATGATGTTTTCGACGTCCTCGCCCACATAACCGGCTTCGGTCAGGGTGGTGGCGTCGGCCATGGTGAAGGGCACGTCCAAGATGCGTGCGAGAGTCTGCGCCAGCAACGTCTTGCCGCAGCCGGTGGGGCCGATCAGCATGATGTTGGATTTGGCGAGCTCGACATCGCCATTCTTGCCGGACGAATTGATGCGCTTGTAGTGATTGTGGACGGCGACCGAGAGCACCTTCTTGGCGTGCGCCTGGCCCACCACGTAATCGTCCAGAACCTTGAAAATCTCCTGCGGGGTCGGCACGCCCTCCTTGGACTTCATAAAGGAGGTCTTGTTCTCCTCCCGGATGATTTCCATGCAGAGTTCGACACACTCGTCGCAGATAAAGACGGTCGGGCCGGCAATGAGCTTGCGCACTTCGTGCTGGCTCTTGCCGCAGAACGAACAATAGAGCGTGTTCTTGGACTCGCCGCCGCTGGCTTTGCTCATCTCACATCCGGTCCTTCCACCGGGGGCTTTCGCCCGCTTCGCAGCTCTGGAACTTGCCCATGCTGCTTTGCACCACGCAGGAGGAGCCGAAGCACCCCTGCCTCCCAACATTCGACCACGTTAACGGCGGCGGGATCAAGATTTGTTTAATCCGGACCAAGTGCCCGGAAATTCAGGAACTTTTGCCCTTTTGGGGGTTTCAGGCCGGCGTTTCGCCGTCCGCATGGCGCGCCATGACCTGATCCAACAGCCCGAAATTCTTGGCTTCTTCCGCTGTCATATAGGTATCGCGGTCCAGCATCTTTTCAATGGCTTCGACCGTCTGGCCGGTATGCTTGGCATAGATCTCGTTCAGCCGGCGCTTGAGCTTGACGATTTCCTGGGCATGGCGGGCGATATCAGCCGCCTGGCCATAGAAGGCCGCCGAAGGCTGATGGACCATCACCCGGGCATTGGGGAGGGCAAAACGCTCCCCTTTCTTGCCCGCGCAAAGCAGCAGCGAGGCGGCCGACGCGGCCTGGCCGATGCAGAGGGTCTGAACCGGCGGGCGGACATATTGCATCGTGTCGTAGATCGCCAGGCCCGCCGTCACCAACCCGCCCGGCGAGTTGATGTACATGTGAATTTCCTTCTTGGGGTTTTCGGCCTCAAGGAACAGAAGCTGGGCGGTGATCAGGCTAGCGCCGTAATCCTCGATCGGGCCGGTGATGAAGATCACCCGCTCCTTCAAAAGCCGCGAATAAATGTCGAAGGCCCGTTCGCCCCGCGCGGTCTGCTCGACCACCATCGGCACAAGGGTGTTGTTGTGGAATTCCATGGGATTGGCCATAGCGCGCTTTCCGATTCGATGCCGTCCAGGCGACAGTCTTACACCATCGCCTGCTTAATATAGCGTTCCGCCCCCCGATTTCGAGGTTCAGGCCTTCTTGACGGTTTCCGGCAGATCGTCGGGGTCCTTGAACAGGGTTTCCCGGTCCACCGGCTTGTCCGTGATCTGCGCCAGTTCGGCGATGAAATCCACCACCTTGTCCTCGAACAGAGGGGCGCGGATCTCGGCCTGGGCCTGCTGATTGTTGGCGTAGTACTGGAACACCTGCTGTTCCTGGCCGGGGAACTGGCGGGCGCGGGCCATGATGGCACGGTTGACCTCTTCGCCCGTGATGGTGATGCCGTTCTGCTCACCCAGCTTGCCCAGGACCAGGCCCAAGCGCACGCGGCGCTCGGCGATGGCGCGGTATTCGGCCTTGAGCTCGTCTTCGGTCTTGCCTTCATCGGCGGCAGTCTTGCCTTCGCGCTTCAGCTCGGCTTCGACCTGGGCCCAGATGGACTCGAATTCGGCTTCCACCATGGCGGGCGGCAGCGGGAAGTCATGCGCCGAATCCAGCGCGTCCAGGATGCGGCGCTTCAGATGCAGGCGGCTGGCGGCGGTGAAGTCGGCCTTCACCTGATCGCGGACCCGGTCCTTCAGGGTGGCGAGATTTTCCAGGCCCATCTTGGTGGCCAGTTCGTCGTCGATCTTGGCTTCTTCCGGCGTCTTGATCTCTTTCACGGTCACGGCGAAGACCGCGTCTTTGCCGGCCAGATCGGGCGCATGATATTCGGCGGGGAAGGTCACTTTGACATCGCGGCTCTCACCGGCCTTGGCGCCGATCAACTGATCCTCGAACCCGGGAATGAACTGGCCCGAACCGAGCGTGAGGTTGAAATTCTCGCCCTTGCCGCCATCGAACGGCACGCCGTCGACGCTGCCCAGAAAATCGATGGTCGCGACATCGTCCTTGGCGGCGGCTTCGCCTTCCGGCTTGGCGACATAGCCGCGGGTCTGCTTGGCGAGGCGATCCAGCGCCTCGTCGACATCGGCATCAGTGACGTCGGAAGTCAGGCGCTCCACTGCCAGCTTGGAGACATCGGTGGTCTCGAAATCCGGCATCAGGTCGATCGTGACGGTGAATTGCAGGTCGGCCTTGCCGTCCACCACCTGCTGGACATCGCCCACCGGCTCGACGCGCGGCTGCAGCGCGGGCTTCAGTTGATTGTCCGCGATCGCCTTCTGGCTGCCTTCATTGACGGCCTGCTCGACCACCTCGCCCATCACGGACTTGCCGAACTGCTTCTTGAGGAAGGAGACCGGCGCCTTGCCCGGACGGAAGCCTTTGAGGTTCACGCGCGGCTTCATCTCTTCCAGCCGCTTGGTGACTTTGGCGTCGAGCTCGCTGGCCGCGATCGTCACCGTGAACTGACGGCGAAGGTCTTCGGAAACCGTCTGGGTAATCTGCATGTCTGTCGTCCTTACCAATCTAAGTGTGGGCACGATGGCCCGAATCTTTCCTCTGCCGCGGGCCCGCTGCTACGCTGGCGCTCGCCGGCCCTTGGCATTTCTTAGCGGGCCTCCCGGCCCGCTACGTCTTCCTGCCGCGGGCCAGCTGCTACGCTGACGCTCGCCGGCCCTTGGCATTTCTTAGCAGGCCTCCCGGCCCGCTAAGAAATGGTGCGGGCAGAGGGACTTGAACCCCCACGACTTTCGTCACTGGAACCTAAATCCAGCGCGTCTACC
>CALMGU010000146.1 GCA_937865685.1 uncultured Alphaproteobacteria bacterium
ACACCAACAGCCTGGGCGACATCTCGACCCTGGCCGACCCCTCCGTGGTCGAGGACCTGGTTCAGAACGCCAAGAGATAGGCAGATGCCGTCTGCTTGATCTACCCTCCGCCCCATCCGGAGAATCGGCGGGGGCAGGCGACATGCGTTCATGGCAGCTGGTATTCTTTCTCGGTCTCTGTCTGGCTTCGCCCGTCGCGGCGGCGGACTGGACAACGCCCGCCGAATTGGCAGGCTTTCGCACCACCCCCAGCTATTCCGATACCTTGGCCTATCTAAAGCGGCTGGAAGAGGCCGCGCCGGGCAAGATCAGGCTTCAGACCTTCGGCATTTCTCCGCAGGGCCGGCCGATGGTGGCGGTGATTGCCAATGCCAATGGCGTCTTCACCCCCGAAGGCGCGCGCGCCGCTAAGCTGCCCGTGATACTGGTTCAGGCGGGCATCCATCCCGGCGAAATCGAAGGCAAGGACGCCGGTCTGATGCTGCTGAGGGATTTCGCGGCCACCGGCAAAAGCCCGCATCTGCTGGATCATGCGGTGCTGGTTTTCATTCCGGTCTTCAGCGTGGACGGGCACGAGAATTCCTCGCCCTATAACCGCATCAACCAGAACGGCCCCGACAGGATGGGTTTCCGGGGCCAGTCGCAATATCTCAATCTCAATCGGGACTATGTCAAAGCCGACACGCCGGAAATGCGCGCCTGGCTTTCTCTGTGGCGGCATTGGCGCCCGGATTTTCTCACGGATATCCACACCACCGACGGCGCCGACTATCAATATGACCTCACCTGGTATCTCGAGGATCCGAACAAGCTCGATGCCGCCGCCAGCGACTGGCAGCAGAAAGCAATGGCGGCCGTCGTTCCGGCTTATGAAAAGCGTGGTCACCTCGCGTCGATCTATTTGGAATTCAAGGACGGAAAGGATCCGCGCCAGGGCATCGTCAATTTCGGTTCGGGCCCGCGTTTTTCCACCGGATATGCGGCGTTGCAGAACCGGCCGGCGCTTCTGATCGAAACCCATATGCTGAAGCCTTATGCCGTAAGAGTGCGCGCGGCTTACGACTTGGTGGCACTCCTGCTGGAGCATATCGGCCGCGATCCGGCCGCCTTGCTCGCGGCGACGGCCAAGGCCGATGCCGATACCGCCCAGCGCGCCCAAGACGCATCCGCGCGGGTGGCATTGACGTTCAAACAGGATCCGGCTTCCACGCCTTTTGCCTTGAAAGGCTATGCCTTCAGCCAAAGTCACAGCGACATCTCCGCAAGCAGCTGGATTCAGTATGATCCTGGCAAGCCGGTCACGACCGAAATCCCGAACTGGAACCGGCTTCTGCCGGATGCTTCGATCGCGCCTCCCGCCGCTTATGTCATTCCGGCCCAATGGACGAACATCGTCGCCCGGCTGCGGGATCACGGCGTTGCCTATCAGCGGCTCGATTGCGCCGTCACGGTCGATGCCGATGGCTATCAGCTCAGCGATCCAAAATGGGCCGCTCAGCCTTTCGAAGGCCATTTGATGCTGCGCTCGGTCAGCGTCAATGCGGTGCCGCGGCATGAACTGGTGCCGGCCGGATCGGTGATCGTGCCCCTCGATCAGCCGGCTGCCAATGTGGCGATAGAATTGCTGGAACCTGATGCGCCCGATTCCCTGCTGCGCTGGGGCATGCTGGATGCCATCTTCGAGATCAAGGAATATGGCGAGCCGCGCGTCCTGGAAAAGCTGGCGCGCGACATGTTGGCCAAGGACCCGGTTTTGAAGGCCGAATTCGAGCGAAAATTGAAGGATGATGCGGCTTTCGCCGCCAATTCCCAGGCGCGATTGAATTTCTTTTTCCAGCGTTCGCCCTGGTATAAGGTGCAACGGGCAGGTGCCTATCCGGTATTGCGATTGAGTGCCAAGATGCGGGATGCATTGTCGGGGGCGGCCGCGGGCAAATCCTGCCCCGTTCCGGTGATCGATCCGGCGTACCGCGATCTGCGGTAGCCGCGACGGTTAAAAGCAAATTCGAAGTTGTGTTGGCTGTGTATCCATGTGCGTCATTGATCATTCAGGCTTGAGAAGCCGCTCCGTTGCCAATGCGCCGGCTCATGTGGCCGTCTGCCGCCAGAATTGCCGGGAAAACCATATTTCTGCCGGAGCCCGGCTTGCGCAGGATCGCGCCGCACGGCAGTGAAGATTTGAATATCCAGTAACCTCATCGTTTCGGACGGTCCAGGCAGGGCCTTTCCGGAAATTCAGTCAGGACGGTCATGCCGAGCGGAACTGTTAAATTCTTCAACGATGCAAAAGGTTTCGGTTTCGTCACGCTGGATGAAGGCGGAAAAGATGTGTTTCTGCCGGCGGTATCAGTGACATCGTCCGGTTTGCCGGGCCTGAAAGCGGGGCAGCGCATTTCTTTCGATGTACAGCCGGACAGCAAAGGTCCCAAGGCGGTCGATTTGAAGCTGCTTGCCGGCCCCGCGCCGGTCCATGCCCAGAAACATCAGCCCGCCAGGCCATCCGACACGCGGGCCGAACGCCCGCCCACGCTTTACTGCGACCCGGCTTCGGACACATGCGCGGAGGTCCTCGCGGAGTTTCGTGCCGCGGGCATGGAACCGCGCGTGGTCAATTATCTGGAGACGCCGCCAACCAGGGATGAGCTCAAGAATCTTTCGGCACTGATGCGCGACAGCGGCCAATCGTTGGTCCGGCAATTCGACCCTTTGTTCCAGGCCCTTAATCTGGACGACCGGTTCATCAGCGAGAATGAATATTGGGATGGCATTGTCGAACATCCCGTGCTCATCAATGGGCCCTTGGTGTCGACCGCCGCCAAAGCGGCGGTTTGCCGGTCCAGGGATGCGGTGAAGGCTTTTCTGGGTGCGCCGTCTTCGAAGATTGCGCCATCGCCGCCGGGGCGCAAAAGCATCTCGCCCCGCCTGCTTCAGTTGATGGGCGGCGTTGTATCTGCATTGCCAGTCGCCGAAGAAAGCCCGGTCGAGAAAATCGAAAAGCCCGCTGTCAAGCCTGCGCCGGTCACGTCCGATTCCGTTGCCGTGAGGAAGATCAAGCTCTCCGGCAAGGCAGAGAAAGTGGCTTCGATGCCGAAGGCGAGCGCGAAAAAGTTGCCGGAAAAAGCAGTGGCGGAAAAAAAATCTGCAATAAGGAAGCCGCCAGAGAAAAGGCCGCCGGAAAAGAAGCCCAAGGCAAAATCAGCCAGCGCCCCGAAGCCGAAGAAGGCGGTGAAGGCGCCAGTCCGCAAGCTGGTCAAGAAATCAGGCCGCTCCGCGCGAAAATGAAGATCGGCTTGGGAAGGCCGCTGTAGGCGATACCGAACTCGTGGTCGGTCCTGCCCTCTGGCAATGTTGCGGCAGGCTCTCCCGTTGGCTATATGAACTAAAATTCAGATTGCGGGGTTGGGGTGTCTGGGGGAATTCAAACGCAGCGGCATGTTGCCGCTGGTAGTGGCCGGCTTGCACAAATACTGACCATCCGGCGATTTCTGACCGCGCGTTTCTTCCTCACCGGCATGTGCCTGGCTTTCGTCATGGGCCCGGCCAGCGCCCAGGAAGGCGTGACGAGCTATCCATCGGCTTTTTTTGCGGCCAATCAGCCCGCCACCGCCTATGACATGGTGGGTCTGCTGCCCGGATTTCAAATCAAGCTGGGCGACGCCAATGTGCGCGGCTTTTCGGGTACCGTCGGCAACGTCCTGATCGACGGCCAGCTTCCCACCAGCAAGGCGGAAACTGTCGAAGACATTTTGCGCCGCATTGCGGCTTCATCGGTAGAGCGGGTTGAACTGATCCGCGGCGCCGCGGACATGCATGGCTATCCCATGTTGGCCAATGTCGTGCGCAGCAAGAGCGAAACCTTGCGGGGGCGCGCCGAACTGCTAGGCGCCGTTACGCACTATGGCACCACCGAAGACAAGGTGGCGGTCCATCTGACCCGGCAGGGCGAGATTTCGACGGCGGAACTGTCCGGGAGCTGGGGCCGCGAAATCGGCGCCAACAATCAGAACGGTTTCGGCTCGCGCGGGCGCTTTCTGCCCGACGGCACGCCGCTGCAATTGGTGGATTACGATTTTCCCCTGCTCACCAACAATGCCGAAATCAGTTCGGCCTATCGCCAGCCCCTGATGGGCGGCGATCTTGCGCTGGGCCTGGCGTTGAAGCAGCAGCGCGCCTATTCCAATGTCGAGGAACGTATCTATTACCCTTCCGCCGCGCTGGCGACGGGGCTGGAAAACAAGCGGACGCGCACGGGCGAAGCGCGGCTGGACTATCAGCACCCGCTTGGCGAATACGGCCAGATGCAGCTATTCGCCGTGCACCGGTTGACGGAGCAGGACGAGGGCAGCCGCAAGTCCAATGTGGCGGGCACGGACGTGTCGCGGGGCCTCTTCAACCAGCGCGAAGACGTGGCGCGGCTGGCATGGCTGCGCGAGGGCACGCTGAAGCTGGAAGCAGGCGTCGAAGGCGCCATCAATGTACTCAACAGCCGCAGCACCTTGGCCCTTGGCGGCGTGCCGGTGATTTTGCCTGCCGCGAATATCCGGCTGGAAGAAAAGCGCGTGGAGCTTTTCTCCACCGCGACCTGGCGCGTCAGTCCTGTTCTGATGTCGGAACTGGGCGCGCGCTATGAGACCTCGAACCTGACCCAGAGCGGCGACAGCAGTCTCACCAAGGATCTTGCCTTCTTCAAGCCGCGCTGGCTGACGTCGTGGAATCCCATGCCGCGGCACGAACTGCGCCTGTTGATGGAGCGTCAGGTTGGCCAGCTGGTATTCCGCGACTTTGCCAGCTCGACCTCGCTCAACAGCAACACCGTCACCGGCGGCAATAAAAATCTGGAGCCGGCGCGCAGCTGGAACATCTCGCTGGCTTGGGAGTATCACTTCTGGAAGCGAGCCTCGCTGGTGGTGGAAGCCAAGCGCGAATTCATCTCCAAGGTTGTGGACCGCATTCCCGTGTTTTCAGGGACCCAGGTATTCAATGCGGTGGGCAATATCGGCAACGGCGTGCGCGACGGCGTTCAGACCAACTTCATCCTGCCGCTGGATGAATTGGGGCTCGCGGGCGTGACCGTGAGCGGCGATGCCGCTTGGCATCATAGCAAGGTGCGCGATCCCGCCACCGGCATGTTCCGCCAGATCACCGGCGGCCAGACCGTGAGCATGCCGCAAGCGATGTTCACGACCACCATGCAAGGCACTTACGACATTCCGTCCCAGAATTTGCGGCTGGGCGCAGATCTTCACAGCCATGCCAACAGCCATGAATCCGAATACCGGATCGACGAGATCGATCCCACCCGCCATGGCTTCAAGCTGGGTGTGTTTGTCGAATATAAGCCGGTGCCGGACTGGAATGTGCGCGTGTTCGCACGCGATATCGCGCAGACCGCAGCATACCGCGATCGCTATGTGTATTCAGGTCTGCGCGGGACGGCACCGTTGAGCTTTGTCGAATACCGCAAGCTGAACAACGGCTCAGTGATGGGCATAGACCTTCAGCACGACTTCTAGCCCGGTCTTGAATCGGGTTTTCGTGTCACCCTGAAAAGATTGGTGTCATGGCGAGAAGCGCGATTGATATGCTAATATGTTGATTTGTATCGGTATTTATCAAATATCGATTGCCAATACCGGCACCGCCGAAGTTGGCTGCAGTTCCTATTGCCCTTAACACCAACACTGGCGACTGCTGGCTTGCCGCTCAAACCGCATAGCGCTGGCTATGCTGGGCATGTCCAGCCAATATCGCGCCACAAACAGGGCTGGCCAGATATAGGGGAACCACTTGATGAATATCGCATCGAATCCCGCGGCGAAGAACAAGCCGGGGGAGGAACCCCATCTCGCGCGTAATCTGGCAAACCGGCATCTGCAGCTCATCGCGATTGGCGGTACAATCGGCACCGGGCTGTTCATGGGATCGGGCAAGACGATCTCGCTTGCCGGCCCGTCCATCACGACGCGTCCGTTCTCCAGGATGTAGCCGTAA
>CALMGU010000147.1 GCA_937865685.1 uncultured Alphaproteobacteria bacterium
ATGAGGGTTTCACGTTCGAAAGCGCCAATGCGGCGCTGGCCAGCGGCGCGGCCGATGCGGTGGCATTCGGCAAGCTCGCCATTGCCAATCCGGACTTGCCGCAACGTTTCGCGGACGGCACGCCGCTCACCGCATGGGATGCGGCCACATTCTATTCCGGCGGCGCATCCGGCTATACGGATTATCCGGCGCGAGTGGCTGAGCCTGCCTGATTTCCGCCATCATTCATCAACGACGGAACAATCGAGCCAGGCCACTCGTTTCTAATTTCCAATCCGGCTCGAAAGGCCAAGGAGGAAACATGAAACACCTTGCCAAGTTCGCCGCGGCCTGTGCCATCGCGCTGACCGCCAGCACGGTCGGCGCGGCGGCCGATGCCTGCAGCGGCCGTTCCCATGATACCGGCACGGCGCTAGGCGCCGGTGGCGGCGCGCTGATCGGTGGCCTTGCCTCGCACAGCGTGGCGGGCGCGGTGGTCGGCGGCGTGGCCGGCGGCTTTGCCGGCAATGCGATCGCCCGCAGCGAAGACTGCAACCGCCGCACCTCGCATTACCGTCATCGCGACCGGGATTATTACGTCGACCGCGACGGACGCCGTCACTATTACGACCGCTAAGTTGTAAGCGGTCAGCCTTGCTTGCGCGCGGCGTGTGCCTTTCCCAGCACGCGAAGCACATTGCCGCCCCAGAAATTGGATAGCTGCGCTTCGGTATAGCCCGCCTTCAGCAGACGGTCGGTGATCTTGGGCAGGGCGGTGATGTCCTCAAGGCCGGCGACACCGCCCCCGCCATCCCAGTCCGCGCCGATGCCCACATGATCGGGCCCCACCAGATCAAGGGCATGAAGGATATGCTTCATGTAATCCTCGAAAGTCGCGCGCTGCGGGGGATATTTCTTGTCCAGCGCCTTGGTGTCGATGGCGGCCTGACGCACGATGGCGGTGGCCTCGGCGGGCGTCTTGCCGCTGAGATTTTCCAGCTTTTCGGAGATGGCGGCTTCCGCCTTTGAGCGCTCCGGATTGCGAGGCGTGGTGATCAGGTAAACCGAATTCATCTGGATGGTGCCACCCTTGGCGGCCAGCTTCTTGATCCTGTCATCGTCCAGGTTGCGGGGGTGGTTGTTCAGCGCCCGGCAGCTGGAATGCGAACAGATGATCGGCGCACGCGACATCTCCAGCATCTGGTCGAAAACGCTGTCGGCGGAATGACTGGCGTCCAGCACAACGCCCAAGTCATTCGCTTCCTTCACGAATTCCTTGCCCAAGGGAGAGAGGCCGTTCCATTTCGGCTTGTCGGTGGCGGAATCGCCGAACTGGTTGTTGAGGAAGTGCACTGGCCCGGCCAGCCGCACACCCAGCTTGTAAAAACTGCGCAACAGCGTGGGATCATTGCCGAGAATTCCGGAATTCTCGATCGACTGATAGACCATGATCTTGCCCTTGGCGGCGATGCGCTTGGCATCCTCCTCCAAAAAGGCCAATTCGAATTGCTGCGGATGGGCGGCGACCATTTCGCGGATTTCGGCGGCGCGCAGGAACGCGGCGTCCCGCATCGCGCTCATGCCCTCCGGCGTCACCGGCGCCTGCGGCGTATAGATCGCAAAGAAGCCGCCATCGAGCCCGCCCTCGATCATGCGCGGATAATCGGCCTGGGTGAAATCCTCATCGACATGATGGCGTTCCATCACATTCCAGCCGGGCCGCGCCAGATTGGCGGGCATGTCCAGGTGGGAATCGATGCAGATCAGCTTTTTGTGCAGCGCGCGAAAATCCGTCGCCGCCCTGGCCAGACCCGGCGTCAGCGCCAGGGCCGCGGTTCCATTCATGATCAATGCGCGTCGCGAAATCTGCATCCAAATCCCCTTCAATCCCCGCGCCGATGCTAGGCGATTTGCGCGCGGCCGCCAAAGGATTGTTGTGCCGTGCAATCGGGGATCATAGGGGATTTTTGCTCAGGGCCAGGATGCCATCGGCGACATATTGCACCGACAGGGCCGCCAGCAGCACGCCCAGAAGCCGGCCGAACACGGCCAGGCCCTGAGCGCCCAAAAATCGCTCCAGGTAAGAAGATGTGAGAAGCACGGCGAATGCCAACAGCAGCGTCGCCGCCATGCTGGCGATCAGCAAGGCAAAACCGAGCGGGTCGCCATTCACCCGCCCTGCCAGCAATACCATGGCGGTGATCGCGCCCGGCCCCGCCATCAAGGGGATCGCCAGCGGGAAGGCGGCGATATGAGAGCCGGTCGCCGTGGCGGACTTTTCGGCTTTGCGCTCGGTCCGGCGCTCGAACACCATTTCGAAGGCAATGGCGAACAGCAGGAGTCCGCCGGCGATGCGGAACGCGGCCAGCGAAATGCCCAGCTTGGCAAGCAACCAGTCGCCGAACAGCGCAGATCCCGCCAGAACGAAGAATGCGATGATGCTCGCTTCCAGCCCGATTTTGCGCTTCAGCTTGGCGGGCATGCCGGCGGTGAGGCCGAGAAAGATGGGACCGAGTCCGATGGGATCGATCACCACGAACAGGGTCACGAGAGCGGAAATCAGGGCCGTGATCATGCGCGCTCCATTGTCGGAGCGACAAAGGCCACCATGCGGCCTATTTCTGCTTCAATCTCGGGCGCCATGGGAAGGTCCTCGGCAAGTCCTTCAAAGATATCGTCTCCGGCAAGCCAGCGCGCTTCGGCGTCCGGTGTTTCCAACGCGCGGCTCACGGCGGCATTCATCTCGTAGACGGCGACATTTTTCCCCGCCAATCGAAGCGCCGCCATCATCAGCATGTGCCAAAAGGTACGCATGTTGGTGATCGGCGCCGGCATGCGTACGGCGAATTTTCCCATCATCACGAAGGTGGAGATGCATTCGCGCACATCCACCGCCACGAAAGCGCGGCAATTGAGGGGGCGGGTTTCATAAATGGAGCAGGAATTGCTCGACAGCAGGGGGCAGGATATCCGGCGTACCGTGTCCGGGCCGGATATCATTGTATCCAACCTTTCCGCAGCGTCACGCATCGCTGCCGCCGTTTCTGGCCGTTCGCGCATCCGGGCGGCGAGTGCGAAAGCTTCCGGCGCATAGATAAGGACCGGTTGACTGCAGCAATGGGCACAACCCTGCCGGCAAGCCAGCTCGAATGTTTTTTGTATCGAACTGTCGTAAAGCCGTCCCCAATGGCTCGCCGCCGCCACCGCCGAAGCCCTGCGTCCTTCGCTTATCAGCTTTGCCAAATGCCTGATGTGCGCCGCAACCTGAGCCGGATTGCCGCCGCTGGAAAGCGGCAAATCCAGCCAGCGGGCATCCTCTTCGGCAAGCATGCGGCGTTGGGCAGCGGAAAGTGGAGACATAGATCCGGACTCTATCCCAAGCCGCCGGTAGCACCAGAGTCTGCTATACTCAGGTTGGGATTGAAAGACTCATACCAAAGGGGCATCGTCCCGCGATAATTACAAAAACGGGGAGAGAATTGCATGAGTCATCTGTCAACGCGCCTGCTGGGAACGGCGGCGCTTTTCACCAGCTTGGCTTTTCTGCCGGTTCACGCAGCCGGCGCGGATGATGCGCGGCTCAAAACAATCGCCGGCAAAATCCAGATCACACGCGACAGCTATGGCATCGCCCATGTGAAGGGCAAGACCGACGCCGACGCCGTCTTTGGTATGGTCTATGCCCAGGCGGAAGACGATTTCAATCGCGTCGAAACCAATTACGCCACAAATCTGGGCGTCACGGCAAAGAATGACGGGGAAAAGGCGATCTGGAGCGATCTGCGTCAGCGTCTTTTCATCGATCCGGACGTGTTGAAGTCCGATTACGCCAAGAGCCCGGACTATCTGAAAAAGATCATGACCGGTTGGGCGGATGGCCTGAATTTCTATCTGGCCAGACATCCCAATGTGAAACCCAAATACAT
>CALMGU010000148.1 GCA_937865685.1 uncultured Alphaproteobacteria bacterium
ATCGATGCCATCGCCCGCGGCCGCGTCTGGAGCGGCGCGCAAGCGAAAGATCGCGGCCTGGTGGACGAGTTCGGCGGCCTGCGCGAGGCGATCGCCGGGGCAGCAACACTGGCGCATCTGGACAAGGGCCAGTACCGCGTCGACTACATCGAAAAACCGATGACCACCTTCGAACGGCTGTTCTCCGGTTTCGGCGATGATTCCAGCCGCATGCACGCACTGCTGGCCGCCAGCGGACTGGGCCGCCTGGTGTTGCCGGCGCAAGCCGACGACACCCTGGCGCACGCACTGGATTGGGTCGGCGCACTCAAGGGCAAGCCGTTCGGCGCCATCGCGCATTGCCTGTGCGGGCTGTGACGTGCGGGCTGTGACGATCCTGCGCCGGCACTGCGCGCGCCAGAATCACGGCGGCGACGATGCCTGACTGGCGCTGGCGCCCTCGGCGGCGTCGAGCTGGCGATTCTGGTTCTCGAAGGATTTTTCGACCGTGCCCTCGACGCCCTTCGCCTTGTTGATCGGCTTCTGGATGGTGTCGCGCAATTGCGTGTGCTGGTTGGCGGCAGCGTCTGCCTGCACGGAAGCCGGCGGCGGCGCGCCCGATCCGGCGCAGCCGGGCGCCGCGTTCCGCGTCAGCCTGCCCGCGCTGGATCATTTTCCCAGCGACATCTGGTCGTCGCTTCTCACCCGCCATGCCCGCCATCCGGCGGCCCGGCACCTGGCCTATGGCGATCCCATGGGCGACATGGAGTTTCGCGAAACCATCGCGGAATATCTTGGCATGGCGCGGGCGGTGCGCTGCGATGCTTCGCAAATCATGATCGTGGCGGGATCGCAGCATGGCCTGCAGATCGCCGCGCGCGCGCTTTTGAACGATGGCGATGCGGTCTGGATGGAAGAGCCCGGCTATCCGGGCGCCCATCGCGCGTTTGCGATTGCCGGCGCCCGCGCCGTTCCGGTGCCGGTGGATGCGGATGGGCTGGACGTGGAAGCGGGCATGGCACGGGCGCCGCAGGCCCGCGCCGCCTACATCACGCCGTCGCATCAATATCCCCTGGGCATGACCTTGAGCGCCTCGCGCCGCATGCAGCTGCTGAACTGGGCGGCGCGCCATGACGGCTGGATCATCGAGGATGATTACGACAGCGAGTATCGCTATGCCGGCCATCCCATCGCCGCCGTGCAGGGATTGAGCGCGGAGGACCGGGTGATCTATGCGGGCACCTTCAGCAAGGTTCTGTTTCCCGCCTTGCGCGTGGGCTATCTGGTGATCCCCAAATCCCTGGTCGCGGGATTTTCAGCGGCGCGCGACGCCATCGATCTGTTTCCCGCCACTTTGTTCCAGCGCGCGCTGTCCGATTTCGTGCGCGAAGGCCATTTCGCCCGCCATGTCCGCCGCATGCGGATGCTCTACATGGAGCGCCGCGCCTTGCTGATCGCGGCGCTGCGCGAGAGAATGGGCGGCAAGCTGGAGATTGTCAGCGCCGAAGCCGGAATGCATCTGGTGGCGCTGCTGCCGCGCGGCGCGGACGATGGGGCGATTTCGCGCAAGGCCGCGGCGGCGGGGCTTTCGGTGCAGCCCTTGTCCCTGTGCTGCCTGGAAAAGCCCAAACGGCCGGGCTTGATCCTGGGCTATGGCGGCACCGATGCGCGCCAGATCGAGGCCGGCGTCCGCCGCCTCGCCGCGCTGCTTTAAGGCCGTTCCGGGGCCTCAGGAACTTCCCTCCGGCGATCTTCGTTTCCTGTCCCGTGGCTTCATCAAGGACCGGCGGATGATCGTCGAAACCAAATCGGGCGGCGGCAATGTTCTTTTCAGTTTCCTTCTCGGCGCCGTCCTGGTCGCGGTGGCGGTGGTCGGCTTCTTGGTATGGGACAATGTCAGAAGCAGCGTCGCCAATCCCACGCCCGGAATCAGCCTGACCATCAAGAGATAAGCCCGCGCCGCCCGGCGATGGGAAAACGCGGCGTTGCAAGGCTGCCACAGACTCCCACGCGTCAATTGGATGCACTGTCCAACCGGCCATGATTGAGACATTATCCCGGGCCATTTTGGCGTGGCCATTTTAGCGTGGCCAGGCAGTCACAAGTCAGGAGCACAGCATGTCTTCCAGAATCGCCATCCTCGCGGCGGCCCTCATGGTTTCGGCCGGCATCGGCGGCGTGGCATGGGCGCAAAGCGGCGTCACGACTCTGGATGGCGTCTATACGGCCGCCCAGGCGGACCAGGGCCAGGCCCAGTTCTCCCAGCATTGCGCGGCCTGCCATGGTTCGGGCCTCACCGGCAATGGCGAAGCCCCGGCGCTGGTCGGCGGCGAGTTCATTTCCAACTGGGCGGGCCTGACCGTGGGCGAATTGTTCGAGCGCATCCGCACCACCATGCCCCAGGACAATCCCGGCAAGCTCAGCCGCGCGCAATATGCGCAGATCCTCGCCTTCATCCTCAAGTCCAACGGCTATCCCGCCGGGCAGAAGGAACTGGATCAGCGCACCGAATTCTTGAAGGCGATCGGCTTCGCGCCGCCCGCCCACTGACCGGCGAAACGCTCTTATCTTCGCATTCCGAGCCGAGCGCGGACTGGATCACCCGATCCGGTCCGCTTTGGTTTTGGGCGCGCAAAACCAAAGCGTGACATGAACGCTAGAAATTATACGACAGATGGATCGCCGCGCCGTCGGGCGTCGCTTCCAGGCTGGTGTCGATATTGTATTTGCGCTTGAAGGGCGTGGTCAGCGCATAGCCATAGCCCGCCGCGATCGCGGAACTGGCCAGCGTGTCATACCAATGATGCTTCTTGGCCTGGATGCGGCTGTAGGAAACGAATTGGGTGGCAAGGAAGGCGGGCAATCCATATTGCCAGCCATAGCGGCCCCACAGATAGGAAGATCCCGAAGCGGCCAGCGCGGTGGTGTCGGACGGGAAGGATTGATAATCCGACCCGTCGGGCCGCCGCTCGCGCACGATATTCTTGATCGCATAGGCGGTGCCCACCGTGAACACGGTTTCCACCGTGAGCTGGGCCAGGCCCATCGTGTCATGCTTGAAATAGGAAATCCCGCCCGCCACCAGCGGCAGGGCGATGGCGATGCCGCTGCCCAGGGTTTCGATGTCCTTCTTGGTCTTGCTGAGCGGCACCGGAGGGCCGAGATTGACGGCCGGCGCGGCCAGCACCGGCTGCGCGACCATCAACGCAGCCGCGATCAAAGCAATTTTCCGCATCAGGTCATTTTCCGTTCGGCGCTCATTGTCCTTGTAGCAACAATCGGCGCGCACGGGCCATCTTCCAACTATACAAAACCGTATAGCCGCGCACACAATTTTGCCTATATTCCTTTGCGTGCGGGCGATCCGGGAAAATACCGTCATGACGGCGCGCAAATCTTACGGTGCCATTGCCAAGATTTTTCACTGGCTGATCTTTCTTCTGCTGGCGGCGCAATATGCGGTGGGCTCGATCATGCCGCATATCGGACGGGGCACGCGGAATGAAGGCTGGGTGAACTGGCATCTGTCGATCGGCGCGGCGATCCTGTTCGTGATCCTGCTCCGGCTGATCTGGCGGTTTGCGTTTCCCGTTGCGCTGCCCGCGGGCATGACAGGCTGGGAGACGATGCTGGCTCGCGCCACCCATCTCATTCTCTACGCGCTGGTGCTGATCATGACGGTACTGGGCTGGGCCGCCGCCAATGCGCGCGGCTGGGACGTCAAGCTGTTCGGCGCCGTCACGCTTCCCGCCCTGGCGCCCAACGGCTCCGATTGGGGGCATGAGGCGGGCGACATCCACAATGTCCTGGTCTATGTGCTCTTGGGCTTCATCATCCTGCACGTGGCGGGCGCGCTTTATCATTATTTCATCCTGCGCGACCGGGTGCTGCAGCGGATGCTGCCGGCGGACGGCGCGTCATAGATTGAAAACCCCGTCCGGCCCGTTGAGATCGCCGGTGAGGATCAGCTTCAAGGTCAGATGATCGGTGGCGGGGGTGAGGCCGAAGCCGATGCCGCCTTCCACCGAAACCGGGCCGGTATAATCGGCCACCAGATACAATTGATGCGATTGCTCGCGGCCGGGAAGAAAGCCCCGCAATTCGCCGAAATCGTCATATTCCTCCACCGCCACGGCCCATTGTTTGGACAGGGCATAATCCAGCCGCGTGGCGGGCGCGAAATCCAGCGCCGCCAATCCCCGATAGGAATTGTCCAGGATCGGATTGATGGTGAGGCTCACCGGACCGAAATGATAACCGATGATGGGGCGCACTTCGCCGGTATAGCGTTCCTGGTCCCAATGCCCGGCATTGACGCTGAATTCGAAATTGAGGCCGTAATAGAAATCGCTGGTGGGATTGTCGGGATTGACGAACAGGGCGCGCAATTTCCAGCCATTGAGACCGCCGCCATGATTGCTGGAGATGGAATAGAGCGGCATGTACATCCCCGCCTCGAACCAGGGCGTCACGCCATAGGCCCATTCCGCCGCTCCGCTATAGGAGCGATCGTCGACAAGACCGCCGGGAAAGTCCGGCTGGCGCAGGCCGCTGGGCGTGTAGTTGCTGTGCAGCGTGAGGTTGAAGACGCCGGGCGGGGCGGCATCGCCGGTATAGACCTGGATTTCGTCGGTCAGCGCGAAGGCGGGACCAGCGGCGGCAACAAGCGCGAGCGCGCCACCCAGGCTTCGTACCGCGACCGCCATGAGAACTCCGCCCTGATGGAGGCGCCATTCCTGCTTGGGAATGGGATGGGCCGCAAGGCACGAATATTCGAGTGAAACTCATCCGCAGAAACTGTTCGTCATGGCCCGCGTTACGGAAAAGCGGAAAATTGCCCGCAAAGGTCCGTGACGGTTCCCACAGACGCGTTCACCACCGACATTCCCGCCAGGCTGGACCGCCTGCCCTGGTCGCGATTCCATTGGCTGATCCTGGCCGCGCTGGGCGTCACCTGGATTCTCGACGGGCTGGAAGTCACCATTGTGGGCTCCCTGTCCGGCGCGCTGCAAAGCAAGACAGGACTCGGCCTTTCCGCCACCCAGATCGGCCTGGCCGCAAGTCTCTATATCGCGGGCGCGGTGACGGGCGCGCTGCTGTTCGGGCAATTGGCCGACCAGTATGGGCGGCGCAAATTGTTCCTGGTCACGGTGGGGCTTTATCTCATCGCCACCATCGCCACGGGCTTTTCGTGGAACTTCGCCTCTTTCGTTTTTTTCCGCGCGCTGACCGGCGCGGGCATCGGCGGCGAATATTCCGCGATCAATTCCGCCATCCAGGAATTCACTCCGGCGCGGTTGCGGGGCCGGATCGATCTTCTGGTCAATGGCAGCTACTGGATCGGCGCCGCGCTGGGGGCGCTGGGATCCCTGGTGGTGCTGGACCCGGCCTTGGTGCCTGCCGCTTATGGCTGGCGGCTGGCCTTCATCATCGGCGGCGCGCTGGCGGGGCTGGTGATGTTCCTGCGCCGCTTCGTGCCGGAAAGCCCCCGCTGGCTTTTGATTCACGGGCGCGCGGCGGAAGCCGAAGCTGTGATGCGATCCATCGAGAAACATTTCGCATCCCATCCGCGCGATAGCATCCCCGCGGCACAAATCCGCCTTCTTCCGCGCGGCGGCGCAAAGCTGGGCGATCTGGTGGGTTCTCTGTTCATGCATTATCCGGCGCGGACATTGCTGGGGCTTACCCTGATGGCGGCCCAGGCCTTTTGCTACAACGCGATCTTCTTCACCTATGCGCTGGTCTTGACCAATTTCTATGGCATCGATGCGGGCGCCATTGGCTGGTTCATCCTGCCTTTCGCGGCGGGCAATTTCGCCGGGCCCTTGCTCTTGGGGCCTTTGTTCGATCTGTGGGGCCGAAAGCCCATGATCGCGGCCAGCTATGGCATTTCCGGATTGCTGATGGCGGTCACGGGCTGGCTGTTCGCGCAAGGAACCTTGAGCGCGGCGGCGCAGACCGCGCTGTGGACGGTGAATTTCTTCTTCGCGTCGGCGGGCGCCAGCGCCGCCTATCTCACCGTGGGCGAATCCTTTCCCCTGGAAGTGCGCGCCCGCGCCATCGCGGTCTTTTACGCCTTCGGCACGGCGCTAGGCGGCATCGGCGGCCCGCTTCTGTTCGGCGCCCTGATCGACACCGGCACGCGGGGCAACATTCTGTGGGGTTATCTGTTGGGCGCGGCGTTGATGCTGATCGCCGCCATGGTCGAAGCTTGGCTCGGTATCCGCGCCGAAGGCCGCGCGCTGGAGGATGTGGCCGCCCCCTTGTCGGAAATTCCGTAGAGACGCTTCAATACAGAAACATCGGCTTTCCCGCGAGGGCGGCGATGCGGGGGCGATATTCGGCCGGGTCGTAGAAGGATTCCACATCCACCCGCCGCGTGCCCTGGATGCAGGTGTCGATGGGCACCATCGTGTAGCGCCCGTTCTGAATCGCGGCCATCAATCCGCGCTTCCTCTCCACCAGGGCCTGCACCACCATGGTGCCGTAATTCTTCGCCACCATCCGGTCCAGCATGTCAGGCGGGCCGCTGCGCATGATGTAAGCCAGCTTCTGGTTCAAGACGCCGATGCCGGTGCGGCGCTGGATTTCCGCGCCCACCAGCTCGCCGATGCCGCCCAGCTTGCGATGGCCGTAAGCATCCGCCTCGCCGCCTTCCACGATCTCTCCGCCTTGCATCTGCGCGCCTTCCGACAACACCAGCATGGCGTACCGCGAAGGATTGGCGGCGCGGTCGTGGGCCAATAATTCCGCAACGCGATCGATCTCGAACGGCACTTCGGAAATCAGCACCCGGTCCGCTTCGGCCAGATAGCCGCTGATCAGCGCGGTCTCGCCGCTGTTGCGGCCGAACAATTCCACCACGGCGATGCGCTCATGGCTGCCTGCCGGGGTGCGCAGCGCTTCGATCGCCTCCAAGGAGCGGGAAACGGCGGTGGAAAAGCCCATGCAATAGTCCGTGCCGAAAACGTCATTGTCCATGGTCTTGGGCGCGGCCATCACCGTCACGCCTTCCTGATGCAGCCGCGCGGCATAGGACAGCGTGTCATCGCCGCCGATGGCGATCAGGACATCGATCTTCAGCGCCTCCAGCACGCGCAAAATGTGCGGCGTGGCGTCATAGGCCTCGCCGTTGCGGGCCAGGCTTTCGGGTTTGACGAAAGACGGAAAGTCCTTCGCCTTCACCTTGGCGGGATTGGTGCGCGAGGAATGAAGAATGGTGCCACCGGTCCGGTCGATCACCCGCACCGTGTCGGGCGTGAGCGGCACCAGATCCTGATGGCCGTTGGCCGGATCATAGGCAAGCGGCCCCGCCCATCCGCGCTTGAAGCCCAGAACCTCCCAGCCCTGATGCGCGGCATTCAAAGTGATGGCTTTGATGCAGCTGTTCAGCCCCGGAACATCGCCGCCGCCCGTAAGTATAGCGATCCGCATCAGAGCATCCTCCGCCCCGCGATCTTCACCGCAAACGGACCGTCAAGCAACCGCGCCGCCCCCGGAACTTTCCGGCGGCGGCGCGGGTCATGACAAGATGAAGCGGTGTTTACCGGCGGTCGTAACGATCCTGATCGTAACGGCCCTGGTCATAACCGCGATCGTAACCGTCGCGATAGCCGCGGTCCCGGTAATAGCCACGGTCGCGATAATAGTCATCGCGGTCGCGGTACGTATCGCGGTCGAAATATTCGTCGCGCGAGCCGACGCTGAGGAAGCTGCCGGTGCGCGTGACGTTGGCGCGCATCGAAGGCAGATCGGTCATCTGCGCGCCGGTGACCGGGGCTTCATAGCGATAATAGCCATAATAACCCTGCGCCATGGCGGGAACCGCCAGAAGCGAAAGCGCCAGGACCGACGAAACCAGAAGGGTCTTTTTCATGGGATACCTCCATTACAAGAAGAAAACGCCCCATTCCTTCAGATGTTGCCGCCGTGATTCAGCCATGATTGGCGGCCCCATCGCGCGCATCATTCGCGCCATTCCCGGCTGAATCATGGCGAAGCGGCGCCCTGCGCTCTTGCCATTCATTCATCCGGCATCATATGCGGATGCGAGCGGGGGACATCCATGACCGGCGATCTTGATCTTGACGCTTATTTCGCGCGCATCGGATGGGGCGGCGGCACCGCCCCTACCTTGGAGACCCTGACCGGCCTCCTCCACGCCCATACCGGCGCCGTCCCGTTCGAGAATCTGGACGTGCTTTTGCGCCGGCCGGTGCGCCTGGACCTGGAAGGCTTGCAGGACAAGCTGGTGCGGCGCCGGCGCGGCGGCTATTGCTTCGAGCACGCCACGCTGTTCGCCGCCATGCTCAGGCGGCTGGGATTTTCGCTCACCACCCATGCCGCGCGCGTGGTGGTGGCGCGGCCCAAAGAGGAATCCCCCCGCGGCCACATGTTCCTCACCGTGACGTTGGATGGCGAACGCTATGTGGTCGATCCGGGCTTTGCCGCCTACACATCGCGCCGGCCCCTGCCCCTTCGCGCAGGGCATCCGGATGGCAATGAGGCGCATATCCTCACTTTGGATGACGGCCGCTGGACCTTGCATGCGCGCCGCGACGGCGCCCTGAAGTCCGGCTGGATCACCACCCTGGAAGAAGAACATCCCGTCGATTTCGAAATGGCCAATCACTGGACCGCCACCTGCCCATCATCGCACTTCACCCAGATGATGATGATGAGCGCCACGACCAAAACCGGCCGGGTCAATGTGATGAACCGCGACGTGACCGTGATCGGGCCGGACGGCGTGGCCAAACAGGAACTGACCGACCGCCGCGAATTGCGCGCGCTTCTGACCGATCATTTCGGCTTCGATCTCCCCGAAGCCGAAACCCTGATAGTGCCCGCCATCGACGAGTGGCGGTGACGTAGCCGCCTTCCCTGTCATTCCCGGCCGAATGATGGCGCGAAGCGCCGCCATGAGGGGAAGGGAATCCAGGTCCATCCTCGCGGTCAGTGCCTGTTGTTGCACCTAGGTCCCCTTCCCTTCGCGATGCTGCTACGCATCATCGCTCAGCCGGGGATGACAATCAGAGCGACACTTATCGCCCCGGCGAAAGCGTCAGCTTCGTTTCCGCCACGCTGTCCACTTTCGCCCGCGAATAGAAGATGGGAAAATATTTCCCCAGCGACCAGAGCTGATAGAGGTCCCGGTAATGCGGGCTTTCGATATCGCCCGACTGGCCGGGATTGTTCAGGCCCACCGAATTGTCCCAGTTCTCCGTGTCCATCACGATTTTGAAGCTGCCGCCCGCGCTTTGATTGTCGGCGCCGCCGGTGGCGGTGATGGTATAGCTGTCGCCGCCGCGCGGGCTCAGGCCCACATCATATTTCTCTTCCAGGTCTGGGCGCAGGGCGCCGCTGAAGGGGCTTTCGATCCGCGCATAATGATAGGAGCCCAGCATCCAGTTCTGCATGTCCGGGCCCAGCTTGGCCTTCAACGCGTCCACCGCCTCGCTGAGGCTTTTGAGCAGAAGCTCGTTGCGCCCCTTGATCGGATCGGCTCCGAAACGGCCGTCCGGCGCCTGCATCCAGGCGATGATGCGCGACATGGGCGGCATGCCCACATACGCGCGCGCCTCTTCCGGCACCACGATCGCGCGCACATTCGCCAGCAGGCGGCGCTGGAACATTTCATAGATGCCGGCGGGCACCGAATCCTTGTCCAGCACATAATTCCAGTCGGTGAGCATGAAGGCCGCCGTGCGCACCGTCTGGTCTTCGATGGCAAGATCGCGCAAGAGCGGCGTCAGATTGCGCGCCGGGATCGACAGGTCGTTGTTCTGCAGCTGGATCATGTCCGCGACATTGAACCGTCCGCCCGACCCCAGCACTTCCTGCACGCTTTGGGCGCGATAAGGATCGGTCCAGACATAATGCAGCGCCTCTTTATATGGCCAGCCGCGCGGGATCTGATATTCGTTGGAGGTGTTGTAGAAGCCCTTCTCCGGATTCTTCACATGCGGCAGCTGCTTGATCGGCAGGAAGCCGTTCCATTCATAGCGGCCATCGCCCGGCACCGGCACCAGCCCGCTCCAATTGGGCCGGTTGGGCGCGATGCCCACCGCCTGATAGCCAATATTTCCGGCGCGATCCGCCCAGACCATGTTCTCCGCCGGAATGCGGCTGAAGCTGCACGCCTCCACGAATTCTTCCCAGGTCGTGGACTGGTCCATGCGCAAGCTGGCCAGATAAGGCGCCGCGCCGGTCTCCAGCCACGCCGCGCGCACGGCATAGGCCTTGTGATGAACCTTATCCTCGAACACCACCGGGCCGTGGCGGGTGAATTTCAATTCCACGCTTTGTGGGCTCGCGCCTTTCACGGGGATGGTTTCCCGCTCCACGCGCATCGCTTCCCAGCCGTCTTTGTATTTGTACTGGTTGGGATTGGCGGGATCGGTGTCATAGACATAAAGATCTTCGCCGTCGGTGCCGAAAATGGTGAGGCCCCAGGCGCCTTGTTGATTGTGCCCGATGGAGATGCCGGGCAGCGCCGGCTCCCCCGCCCCGATCACATTCCAGCCCGGCGCGTTCAGCTGCACCCAATAGCGCAAGGACGGCGCTTCCTGAATCCGGTGCGGATCGTTCATCAGAAGCGGATAGCCCGACATGGTGAGCTTGCCCGACACCACCCAATTGTTCGATCCGATATCCTGGCGCCGGGTGGACTGGTCGAGCGGCGAGGCCAGGTCGATCATCCGCTCCAGCCGGGTGACGGATTTGGGATTGCGGTATTCGGGCTTCAGCTCGTCGGCGGTGAAGGTGAGCTGGGTGCGGAACGCCTTGAAGACTTTCAAAATGTCGTTCGACAGCAAGGACGTGTCGATGGACGGATCGATGCGCAGATCCGGA
This sequence comes from uncultured Alphaproteobacteria bacterium, assembly GCA_937865685.1. Lineage (GTDB taxonomy): Bacteria > Pseudomonadota > Alphaproteobacteria > Micropepsales > Micropepsaceae > Rhizomicrobium. The sequence continues at coordinate 10,834 of CALMGU010000148.1, forward strand.
TCGCCGGGCTGGAAATGCTCCAGATCCTTCACCTTTTCCGCGCCCAAGGCCTTGACCGCCAGGGCCATGTTGATCTCGGTCTCGGCATTGCCCAGAAGCCCGTTGAAGCGGGAAATCACCACCGCCGGCGTCCAGCGGCCGGGCTTGAATTCCAGCATCTTGAATTCCGGCGTCAGCAGCGTGGGGTCTTTCTCCGTCGCCGCCACATAGGCGTTGATGCCTTCGACGAAGGCGTTGATGATCGAGGCGCCGCGCGGGTGATACCAGTTCAGTTCCTTGGTCATGTCGCCGCGAAAGCGGAACAGCCGGTTGCCGATATCGCGCTGGACTTCCTTGGGGCCCAGAATTTCCGCCACGGTGCCGGTGGCCTGGCGCCGCCAGATCTCCAACTGGAAAAGACGGTCGCTGGCGACGTTGTAGCCCTGCGCGAAAAACAGGTCGTGCTCGTCCTTGGCGTAGATATGGGCCACGCCCCAGCGGTCCTTCACGATCTCCACCGGCTGGTGCAGGCCGGTCGCCATCAAAGTTCGCGACGGCGTCTGCGCCGCGGCGCAAAGCGGCGTTGCGATCAGGACCAGCGCCGCCAATCCATATTTCCAACCAG
>CALMGU010000149.1 GCA_937865685.1 uncultured Alphaproteobacteria bacterium
GAATGTCGACATCAAGGCCGACCGCGACCAGGCGAAGCCGGGCGACACCGTGCGCTACACCATCCGCGTGACCGACAGCGCGGGGAAAGGCGTGAAAGCCGAGCTCTCCGCCGCCGTCGTGGACAAGGCCGTGCTCTCCCTCGCCGAAGACCGCAGCCAGACCGGGCTCGCCGCCTTCTGGTTCGAACGCGGGCTTGGCGTCACCACATCGTCGTCGCTGGCGGTCTCGGTGAACCGCTCGAATGATGTCATCGCCGAACCGCGGCAGGGTGGCAAGGGCGGCGGCGGCCTCGAGGACGAGCGGCTCCGCCAGGGTCAATCCGTTATGGACGACGCCTTGACTATCACGCGGTGCGGGGCTGTCGGGCGGCATGGAAAGGTCTCGGCTAAGGGCCTGGGACAGGCCCAAAAAAGGGTCTCGGAGATATAAGGGTCAAGACACCCGCCAGCCATGCCTCTGTCAACGTTTTCTTTGATTTTGACGGCGCGGCTGCCTATGAATGCGCCCGCTGCCGCGGGTTCCCGCGGCATTGACCCTAAAGCACGAGCAAGCACGATGTCCGCAGACGGCGACATGGAAAGGCGCGCGCAGACCCAGATGCTCGCCGACAAATCCGCCCAGCGCCGGCCCTAGCACGAAGCCCACGCCGAAGGCCGCTCCGACCAGGCCGAAATTGGCGGCGCGTTTTTCCGGCGGCGAGATATCGGCGATATAGGCGTTGGCGGTGGAATAGGCCGCGCCCGCCATGCCCGACAAGGTGCGCCCGATGAAGAGCCAGGCGATGGTGGGAGAAAGGCCGGTGATTAGATAGTCCAGGCCCAGCATGGCGAGAGACAGGATCAGCACCGGGCGGCGGCCGAACCGGTCCGACAGATTGCCGATCAAAGGCGCGCAGAGAAACTGCATCAGCGCGTAGCAGAAAAACAGCCAGCCGCCCCAGCGCGCCGCGCCCGACAGATCCTGATGCGTCAACTCCGCGATCAGGCCCGGCGAAACCGGAATGATGATGCCAAGGCCGATCGTGTCGATCAGCATGGTGAGAAAGATGAAAGCCAGCGCAAAGCGCCCGGCCTTGACCGGTTCCGTCATAGGGTGCTGGCGCGCTGGCGCAGCGCGAATTTCTGGATCTTGCCGGTGCTGGTCTTGGGCAGTTCGGTGAAGACCAGAAAGCGCGGCGCCTTGAACTTGGCCAGATGCTGGCGGCAGAAGGCGAGAATGTCTTCTTCCGTCACCGCGTCATGGCCGCGCCGCTTTTCGACAAAGGCGCAAGGCGTCTCGCCCCATTTCGCATCGGGTTTGGCCACCACCGCGGCGAACTGCACGGCGGGATGGCGGGTGAGGACATTCTCGATCTCGATCGAGGAGATATTCTCCCCGCCCGAAATGATGATGTCCTTGGACCGGTCCTTCAGCTGAATATAGCCGTCGGGATGCATCACCCCCAGATCGCCGGAATGAAACCAGCCGCTGGCAAAGGCGGCGCGGGTGGCGTCCGGATTCTTGAGGTATCCCTTCATCACCACATTGCCCTTGAACATCACTTCGCCCAGCGTGTCGGGCGGCAGGGGTTGCATGGTTTCGGCGTCCATCACGCAAAGGCCTTCCAGCGCGTGATAGCGCACGCCCTGGCGCGCCTGGCGCTTGGCGCGGCCCGCGCTGTCGAGCGCGTCCCAGGATTCATGCCATTCATTGACCACGGCGGGGCCATAGACTTCGGTGAGGCCATAGACATGCACGATGTCGAAGCCGGCCTCCGCCATGCCCGCCAGCACCGCTTCCGGCGGCGGCGCGGCGGCCACCAGAAAGGTGACGCGCTGGGAGAAGGCGCGGATTTCGTCCGGCCCAGCATCCAGCAAAGTGGACATCACGATGGGCGCGCCGCACAGATGGGTGACGCCATGCTCGGCGATGGCCTGGTAGATCGCGCCCGCCCTGACCCAGCGCAGGCAGACATGGGTGCCCGCATTGACCGACAGGGTCCAGGGAAAGCACCAGCCATTGCAGTGGAACATGGGCAAGGTCCACAGCAGCACGGGATGGCGGCCCATATTGCCGGCCAGGATGTTGCTGTAGCCCATCAGCGCAGCGCCGCGATGATGATAGACCACGCCCTTGGGATTGCCGGTGGTGCCCGATGTGTAGTTGAGCGAGATCGCGTCCCACTCATCCGCCGGCATCATCCAGGAAAATTCCGGATCGCCCTCCGCGATGAAGGTTTCATAATCTTCGCCCAGCCGCGCGCCGGTTTGCGGGAATTCCGGATCGTCGTAATCGATCACCAGCAGCGGATGCTTGAGCTGCTTCAGCGCCTCGCTCACCGCGGGGGAAAATTCGCGGTCGGTGATCAGAATTTTGGCGCCGCCATGCTCCAGCATATAGGCGATCGAGGCCGCATCCAGCCGCGTGTTGATGGCGTTCAGAACCCCGCCCGCCATCGGCACGCCGTAATGGGCTTCCAGCATGGCGGGGGTGTTGGCCAGCACCGCCGCAACAGTATCGTTCTTGCCGATGCCATGGGCGGCCAGTGCCGACGCCAATTGACGGCAGCGGCGATAAAAGTCCGCATAGGTGACACGCTGCGCGCCATGGATCACCGCAATGCGATCGGGAAAGACGGCGGCCGCGCGTTCCAGCATGGTGAGCGGCGTCAGGGGCTGGAAGTTGGCCGGGGTGCGGGGCAACTCGTCATAGGCGCTGCGGGGTTTGGGCCTGGGCCGCAGGAGCGCGGGGCGCAATTGCCGCTTGGTCCGCACGCGCGATGGCGCCAGCCGTTGGGCAGGCTTGGGTGCGGATTTGGCCGCTGATTTGGGCGCAGGTTTAGCGGGTGATTTTTTGACGGCTGGTTTTTTGGCGGGCGCCTTGGCGGCACGCGCCTTTTTTTTGCCGCGTTTCGTCGCCGGATGGCTTTTCTTCTTCGCGCGTTTGGTCGGTCTGGCCATGGCCGCGCACGCTAGTGAAAGGGCTTTCAAACGGCAAGATTGGACAGGTCCGCCGGGCTTGATAGAAGATCAGCATGTCGGACGTTGCCAAACCCCGGGGCCTGCGCGCCCTCTACGCCTGGATGCTCGCCAAATCGCAAGGCCGAAATGCCTGGTGGGCGCTGGCGGCCTTTGCATTCGCGGAAGCGTCATTTTTCCCCATTCCCCCGGATGTGATGCTGCTGCCGATGATGCTGGCCGACCGCCGCCGCGCCTTCCGCCTGGCAGCCTGGTGCGCCTTCTGGTCGGTGATGGGCGGCATGCTGGGTTTCGCCATCGGCGCCTTGTTCTGGAACACAGCGGGCGTTTGGCTGATCGGCGTGCTGCATATTCCACTCGATCAGGTGGAAAACCTGCGTCAGCGCTACAGCGAAAGCGCCTATCTGATCGTGGCGCAGGGCCTGACGCCGGTGCCCTACAAGATCGTCACCATCGCTTCGGGTCTGGCGGGGGTGCCGTTCTTCCTCTTCATGCTCTATTCGGCGATCACCCGGTCCTTGCGCTTCATCGTGCTGGAAGGATTGCTGGTGCACTTCTTCGGCGCGCAGGCCAAGGAGCTGCTCGAAAAATATCTCGAAGTGGCGATGGTCGCGTTTCTTGTCTTAGTCGTGCTGGGCTTTGTTGCCCTGAGATACTTGTAAGGGCGCAGTCCTTTTGGCCGCTGGCGTTGTCGCGCGTGCTCACGTGCTAACGCACGCTCCGCGCGACGCTCCTAGCCATCGACCAAAATTCCTCGCGCCGATGTGGTTGTGTTAGTCCTGCTCCAGTTCGCTGGAGAGCTTCCACTCGTCGGAATCCGGCCCCATTTCCTTTGTTTCCGGCGCGGGCGCCAGGCTTTCATTCACCGACTTCAAGGTCGCGCCTTTCTTGGCGGCGCGCTTTTGCGCGCGTTCATGCTTGGCGGCGGCGCGGCTGACGGCCAGGTCCAGTTCCAGCTGCGAGCAAAGGCCCAACGTCACTGGATCGACCGCCTTGATGTTGGTGGCGTTCCAGTGCGAACGCTCGCGAATTTTTTGAATGGTCGCCTTGGTGGTGCCGATCAGCTTGATGATGTCGGCATCGGCGAATTCCGGATGGTTGCGGATGATCCAGTAAACCGCATCGGGCTTGTCCTGGCGCTTGGACACCGGGGTGTAACGCGGGGCGCGCTTCAGGCGCACATTCGGCATCTTGTGCTTGGGCGCGGCCATCTTGAGGCGCGCCTTGGGGTTCTTCTCCGCCTCCTCGATCTGCTCGCGGCTGAGCTGGCCGGAGGTCACCGGGTCCATGCCCTTGATGCCCTTGGCAACATCCTCGTCGGCGATGCCCTTCACTTCCAGGGGATGCAGGCCGCAGAAATCGGCGATCTGCTCGAAGGTGAGGGCGGTATTGTCCACCAGCCAGACGGCGGTGGCTTTGGGCATCAGCGGCTTGGTGTCGGCGGCCATGGCAAAAAATCCTTTTGGTCCAGGGCGGGCCTTTCCAGCCCGTCCCTTCGCTCGATATGGGAATTGTCGAGGAAGGTGGGCTTTTTAGCCGAAACCCTTTGGCTTGGACAGAAAATTGTCTTGACCTGGGTTTGCTATCTATGTACCAAGATAACATGGAAACCATCGAACGGGTTCAAACCGGGGTGCGGCTGGAGCGGCGGACCCTGAAGGTCCTCAAGGCCCTGGCGGAGTCGCTGGACCTGTCCCTGGGAGATCTCTTGGAAGGCATTGTCCTCAACGCTTTCGAGGGCAAGGCCCCGTTCGGGGACAAGACCTTGGAGCAGGTCGCGCTTCTCAAGCGGGTTTATGGCCTCACTCTGACGGCCGCCGATGCCCACACGTTGAAAGAGAGCGATGTCCTTTCTTGAAGAATTTCTGGCGGGCGACATTCCCGCAGCGGAGTTCCGCCACGCCGATCATGTGCGGGCCGGGTATGAATTGCTGCGCGCGATGGATTTTCTCGATGCGGTGTCGGCTTATGGCCGCGCCTTGAAGATCATGACGGCGCGGGTGGGCAAGCCGGAGAAACTTCACCACACCATCACCATCGCGTTCCTGGCGGTGATCGCGGAGCGAATGGCTGAGGCGCCGCACGCCGATTTCGACACCTTCCTCGCCGCCAATCCCAATCTGATGGACAGGGCGCTTCTGGGCCGCTGGTACAGGCCGGAGCATCTGAAAACCGATGCCGCCCGCAGCCGTTTTGTGCTGCCTGATCTCGCCCGATAATCAATCCGGGATCAGAAGGATCTTTCCCGCATGATCGCCCGATGCCATGTGTTGATGCGCCGCTTGCGCCGCGCTCAAGTCAAAGCGGCGGTCCACCACGGGGCGAACGCGGCCCGCCGCCACCAAGGGCCAGATCTTCTCCGAAAGGGCATCCCGGATCATACCTTTTTCCGTCGCGGTGCGGGCGCGCAAGGTCGTCGCGGCCAAGGTCAGGCGCTTGCGCAGCATGGGGTTCAAATCCAGCGCCACCTTGGCGCCGTTCTGATAGGCGATGTTGACGATGCGGCCCCAAAGAGCCGCCGCCGTCATGTTACGCTGTACATAATCGCCGCCGACCATATCCAGAATGACATCGACGCCTTTGCCCTGCGTCAGTTCCCGGGCGACGGCGACGAAATCTTCCTTCCGATAGTTAATCGCGCGCCTGGCGCCGAGCGTTTCGCACAAGCGGCATTTCTCATCGCTTCCGGCGGTGGCGAACACCGTATGGCCCAGGACGGCGAACATCTGGATCGCGGCGACACCGATACCGCTGGCGCCGCCATGGACCAGAAGTGTCTCGCCCGGCTTCAGCCGGCCCGTCTCCGCGATATTGGTCCAGGCCGTGAACAGGGCTTCGGGCAGGGCTGCCGCATCGATCAGATCAAGCGAGGATGGCAGTGGCAGCACGCATTCGACGGGAGCAATCGCATATTCCGCATAGCCGCCACCGCTCAGAAGCGCGCAGACCGCGTCGCCTACCTGATAATTGCCCGCATTTGCGCCCGTTTCCGCCACATGGCCGGAAACCTCCAGCCCCAAGGTTTGCGGCGCGCCGGACGGCGGCGGATAAGCGCCCTGGGCCTGCAAAATATCGGCGCGATTGATGCCAGCGGCCGCGACCTTGATCAGGATTTCGTCCACGCCGGGCCGAGGCTTGGAGATTTCCGTGAGTTCCAGCCGGTAATTCCGGCCTGGATTTTCCAGCGCAATGGCTTTCATGGATCGGCTTGCCAGCGGAGTTGTGCGAACGCACATTAGCCAGTGGAACCGTTAACGCCAAGGAAGCGGCAATGGACCTGGACGATCTCGCGCCCCGCAAAAAGCCGCCCCAGATTCAACTGGGCGAGGATATTTCCACCTTGTCCGCGCATGAGCTGGAACTGCGCATCGCGCGTCTGGAAGAAGAAATTGCGCGCTGCAAAACCGCGATCGAAGCGCGGCATGCCACCAAGTCCGCGGCGGAAAACTTCTTCAAGCGTCAACCGTAGTTAATATGCACATTACAAATTAGGCGAGAAAAAGAATTCGTCCGGTTTACCAACAGTAATGCTTTGCGCGGCTCTCATGGCTTGATAGCGTCACGGCGGTTGGGGAACTGGGGATCGAATGCTGCACAACGATGCGGAGAATGTGCGGAGCCTGCCGCCGCCACGCTCCTTCACCGGATCAGCTCTTTTCATTCGCACTTTTGATGAAGGCATGGCGCTGGTCGAAGAGACTGCACGCTATCTCGATGGCCCCGGCCGCGACGAAGCGCGCGGTCTGTCGCGCAAAGGCGCCATCCTCTATGCGGGCGAGAGCATGCGCGTCACCACACGGATGATGCAGGCGGCCAGCTGGCTTCTGGTGCAGCGCGCGGTGCATGACGGTGACATGGAGCCGGATCAGGCATCGTCGGGACGTTATCGCCTCGGCTCCAAGGAAATCTGCTTGGGCGCCGCCACCGAGAATACCGACGAGTTGCTGCCGGCGGCGCTGCGCGATCTTCTGGCCCGCAGCGAAAGCCTTTATCGCCGCATCGCGCGCCTCGACGAAGTCTTGTTCGGGCATGGCCACGACATGGTGCCCGGCGCGCACCTTCATTGGAACCGGCTGGAGCAGGTCTTCGGCAGCGAGTAAGCGGCCAGCGCCCCGAGCTGTCCGTAAGTCTTGCGCGTCAGCGAAAGACGCGTGCGAACCAGGGGCGGGCCGCGCACACAAATCACCAAAATAAAAAAGGCGGCCAGTGAGGCCGCCCTTTTTGAATCTGGCTGTGCGAAGTTCTTACTTCACAAACCCCGCGAACTTCTTGTTGAAGCGGGTCAGGCGGCCGCCACGGTCCATCAGCTGCTGCTGACCGCCGGTCCAGGCGGGATGGGTGGTGGGGTCGATGTCGAGCGTGATCTTCTGCCCGGCCTCGCCATAGGTGGTGCGGGTCTTATAGACGGTGCCGTCGTTGAGCTGGATATCAACGAAATGATAGGAGGGATGGATGCCCTTTTTCATGGGAACGGCCTTTTTCGGTGCAGAGGCCGGGGCTTATAGGCAAAAGCCCCCCATCTGGCAAGCGATCCAAAGGCAAAGCTCTTTGTGAAGGGATATTCGTCTCTATATAAGCCCCTGGGAACCTTTAAAGATCAGGAAAATGGCGCGAGGCGACGCGGATATGGGACGCTTGTCGGGACGGCCGGTTTCCCGCTCGCTGGCCCCTTTGCGGCGGCTTTTCCCGTTCCTGAGGCCCTATCGGGGGCGGATCGTCATTGCCATCCTGGCCCTTCTGGCCTCCTCGACCGCCACCCTGGTGCTGCCCACCCTGGCGCGGGGGCTGATCGACCATAACCTCTCCGTCAGCCAGGCCGAGAGCCTCAGCCACTACTATTTCCTGTTCATCGTGGCGGCGGCGGTCCTGGCCCTGGCGTCGGCGACCCGCTTCTATTTCGTCACCTGGCTGGGTGAGCGGGTGGTGGCCGATGTCCGCAAGGCCGTGTTCGACAATGTGCTGGGCCTGACGCCCGCTTTTTTCGAGGTCACGCGCACGGGCGAAGTCCTGTCGCGGCTGACCGCCGACACCACCCTGGTGCAGACGGTGGTGGGGTCATCGGTGTCGGTGGCGCTGCGCAATCTGGTGACGCTGACGGGCGGCTTGATCCTGATGTTCGTCACCAGCCTGAAGCTGGCCTTGCTGGTGGTGGGCGCGGTGCTGTTGGTGATGGTGCCGATGCTGCTGTTCGGCCGCTGGGTGCGGACCCTGTCGCGCAAGAGCCAGGACTCCATCGCCGAGACCTCGGCGCGGGGCGGCGAGACTTTGAATGCGGTTTCCACCGTGCAGGCTTTCACGCAAGAAGCGTATGAGCGCCGGGAATTCGGCGGCACCGTCGAGCGCGCCTTCGCCTTCGCCAAGAGCCGCACCGTGGCGCGCGCTGTTCTGACGGCGGTGGCGATCTTCACGGTCTTCGCCAGCCTGGCCACGGTGGGGCTGGTGGGCATCCGGGACATGATCGCCGGGCACATGACCGGCGGGCTTTTGGTGCAGTTCATCTTTTACGGCGGCCTGGTGGCGGGCGGCGTGGGCGCCCTGTCGGAAACCTGGGGCGATCTGCAACGCGCGGCGGGCGCTTCGGAACGGCTGATGGAATTGCTGCACGAGCAGCCCGCCATTGTCGCGCCGCTTCATCCCGTGGCGCTGCCCACGCGCGCGCAGGGCGGCGTCAGTTTCGAGCATGTCACCTTCCATTATCCCAGCCGTCCCGACAGCGCGGCGCTGCAGGATTTTTCGCTCACCATCGCGCCCGGCGAGGCCGTGGCGCTGGTGGGGCCGTCGGGCGCGGGCAAATCCACCGTGTTCCAGTTGATGCTGCGCTTCTTCGCGGCCCAGAAAGGATGCGTGCGGTTCGACGGGATCGACATTGCCGATTTGGACCCGGTGGCCTTGCGCGGCGCGATTGCCGTGGTGGCGCAGGATCCGGTGATCTTTTCCGGCACCATCGCCGCCAACATCGCCTATGGCCGCGAAGGCGCCAGCCGCGAAGCGGTCAAGCGCGCCGCCGATGCGGCGGCGGCATCGGAATTCATCGAGCGGCTGCCGGACGGTTTCGACACCATCGTGGGCGAGCGCGGCGTGACCTTGTCGGGCGGCCAGCGCCAGCGCATCGCCATTGCCCGCGCCATTCTGCGCGATGCGCCCTTGCTCCTGCTGGACGAGGCCACCAGCGCGCTCGATGCGGAAAATGAATTGCTGGTGCAACAGGGCCTGGCCAATCTGATGGTGGGCCGCACCACCATCGTGATCGCGCATCGCCTGGCCACCATTCAGAAACTGAAACGGATCGTGGTGATGGATCAGGGCCGGGTGGTGGGCGAGGGCAGTCATGCCGATCTGGTGCGCCAGGGCGGGCTTTATGCGCGGCTGGCCGACTTACAATTTGGAAGTACCGGCAAAGGCCCGGTCGTCGAGGCGGCGCAATGAGGCCCTTGGTGCGATCGGGCATGACCTGGCTGGCGGTGCTGTCGGTGGTGGCGGCGTTCTTTGTCATCCGCTGGGTGACGGCGGCGGGTTTTTTCACCAGCGTTCCGAAGATCGCGCCGAATATCTGCCAGCCCATCGCGCGGCTTCAGGGACCGGAGGATTTCGAGATCGATGCCGCGCATGATGCGGTCATCGTCTCTTCCACCAACCGGCGGGCGCCCAAAGATGCGCCCGATGCGCGCGACGGGCTCTATGTGCTGAAACTCAGCGATCCCGGCACCGCGCCCGTGAAGCTGACGGACGGTGTGCCGAAGGATTTTCATCCCCACGGCATCAGCCTTTATCGCGCGCCCAATGGTGACGAGACCTTGATGGCGATCAACCATCATCCGAATGGCACCCATTCGGTCGAGATTTTCGGTCTCGGCTACGAGAATGGCGCGGCGAGACTTCAGCCGCACGCCAGCATCGCCGGCGGCCTTCTGGTCAGCCCCAACGATCTGTTCGCGGTGGGCCCCGACCGTTTCTATGTCACCAACGATCACGTCACCAAACCCGGCAGCTTTGGCCGCTTTGCCGAGGATTACCTGATCTGGCCCCATGCCGACCTGCTCTATTTCAATGGCACCAATTTCCGCATCTCGGTGCAGCGCATGGCCTTTCCAAACGGGGTCTATGTCACGCCCGATGGCGGGCATCTTTATGTCGCGCTCACCAGCGAGCGCCGGATCGTCGCCTTCTCGCGCGAGCCCTTTTTCGGCAGCTTGAAGGAGATTGGCGCGCTCTCCATCCCGGCACGGCTGGACAATATTTCGGCGGATGCGGAAGGCCGCCTGATCGTGGCCGGCCGTCCTAGCCTTCTGGCCGATAACGCTTTCCGGCGCGATGCGGCCAAACCGTCGCCATCGGAGGTTTTTCGCGTCACCCTGGACAAGGACGGCGTGCCGACCGGCTATGAAACCATCTTCGCGGACGAAGGCCGGTTGATCGGCGGCGCCAGCGTGGCGGCGATGGCGGGCAAACGGTTCCTGATCGGCTCGGCGCTGGACGACAAAATTCTGGAGTGCCGGCCGAACTAAGTCCCAAATGAAAAGGGCGCCGTTTCCGGCGCCCTTTTGAAAGCTATTTGATCAAAATTAGGCGACGGCTTGTTCGCCGCTGGTGTCATGGGGATCGCGCAGCACATAGCCGCGGCCCCACACCGTTTCGATGTAATTGTCGCCGTCGATCGCCGCCGCCAGCTTCTTGCGCAGCTTGCAGATGAAGACGTCGATGATCTTCAGTTCGGGTTCGTCCATCCCGCCATAGAGATGGTTGAGGAACATTTCCTTGGTCAGGGTGGTGCCCTTCCTCAGCGAGAGCAGCTCCAGCATCTGATATTCCTTGCCGGTGAGATGCACGCGCTGACCGTCCACTTCGACGGTCTTGGCGTCGAGATTGACGGTGAGCTTGCCGGTGGTGATCACCGACTGGCTGTGGCCCTTGGAACGGCGGACCACCGCCTGGATACGGGCGACCAGTTCGTCCTTGTGGAAGGGCTTGGTCATGTAATCGTCGGCACCGAAGCCCAAAGCCTTAACCTTGGCTTCGACAATGGCGTTGCCGGACAGGATAAGAACCGGGGTCTGCACTTTGGCGACGCGCAGAGCCTTCAGGACCTCGAAGCCCGACATATCGGGCAGCTGCAGGTCCAGCACGATGATGTCGTAATCATACAATTTACCCAGATCGATCCCTTCTTCGCCGAGATCGGTGGTGTAAACATTCAATCCCTCGCTCCGCAGCATCAGTTCGATGCTGCGCGCCATGGCGCTGTCATCTTCTATCAGCAGTACGCGCATGTAAGGCCCCTCTTCAGTCCCATGAATCACCTCCGGCCCGTGCCGGCAGGGTTAAACGGTTGCCGGAGAGTAAGCGCTAATGGTTAACAGCGCCTTTAACGCCCCAAACGGCTTTCAGTCCCCAGAAATCTGAGATTAAGGACCTCTTTTGACAGTTATCCGATAATCCCTTGATTCGATTTGTTAAGTTTACCGCCGTTTAAATTTTTGGCTGCAAAATGCGGATATCTGAGCTGCAAAAAGCGGCTGAAAAAGGACTTGGATGCGCGCGTTGCTTAAAGAAATCGAGGCCCTGCCGACCCTGACGCGGTTCGGGCGGGTGGCGCGGATCGAGGGCCTGGGCGTGGAAGTCACCGGCGCCGTGGGCGCCGTCACGCTGGGCGGCCAGGTTCGCTTAAGTATCGGAAACAACAAGAAAATATCGTGCGAAGTGGTGGGCTTTCGCGATGGCAGAGCGCTGGTCATGCCGCTTGGTCCCCTGGACGGGATCGCGCTGGGCGCCCGGGCGGATTTCGAAAATAAGCCGGCCTGTATTTATCCCTCCAAGGCCTGGCTGGGCCGGGTGGTGAACGGCTTCGGCGAAGCCATCGACGAGCTGGGACCGTTGCCGCAAGGGGCAATCGCCTATCCGCTCAAGGCGCCGCCGCCGCTGGCCACGGCGCGTGGAAGGGTCGGCGCCAAGCTGGATCTGGGCATTCGCGCGCTCAATGCGTTCGCGACCTGTTGCCAGGGCCAGCGCATGGGCATTTTCGCGGGCTCCGGCGTGGGCAAATCCACCTTGCTGGCGATGATGGCGCGCAACTCCAATGCCGATGCCATCGTTATCGGCCTGATCGGCGAGCGTGGCCGCGAAGTGAAGGAATTTATCGAAGACGATCTGGGTCCCGAAGGCTTGGCGCGCAGCGTCGTGGTCGCCGCCACTTCGGATGAAGCGCCGCTGGTGCGCCGTCAGGCCGCCTATGTGGCGATGACGGTGGCCGAGCAATTGCGCGACCAGGGCCTGAACGTGCTGCTGTTGATGGATTCGGTGACCCGCTTTGCCATGGCCCAGCGCGAGATCGGCCTTTCCGCCGGCGAGCCGCCCGCCTCCAAAGGCTATACGCCCACCGTCTTCGCCGAACTGCCCCGGCTTCTGGAACGGGCCGGTCCCGCTCCGCAGGGCGGCAGGGGATCGATCACCGGGCTCTTCACCGTCCTGGTGGAAGGCGATGATCACAATGAGCCGGTGTCCGACGCGGTGCGCGGCATCCTGGACGGGCACATCGTCCTGGACCGTGCCATTGCGGAACGGGGCCGCTTTCCCGCCATCAATGTCCTGAAATCGGTCAGCCGTTCCATGCCCGGCTGCAACACGGAAACCGAACAAAGCCTGGTTTTGCGCGCTCGCGGTCCCATGACCATCTATGAGGACATGGCCGAATTGATACGCCTGGGCGCCTATAAGACTGGCACAAATCCTGAAGTAGACAACGCCGTGATGCTTCACCCGCGTCTCGAAGCCTTTTTGACGCAAAAAAAGGACGAGCAGGCCGGCTTAAGCGAATCTTATGCGGCGCTGTCTGACATTCTCGACGGCGCAGGGAATGGGAGGGCGTGATGAACCGGACCGATACTCTGCTGCGGCTGAAGCGTTTCCGCGTCGACGAAATGAAGCGCCGGATCGCGGCCATCGACGCCATGCGCGCGGATCTGGAGCGCAAACTCACCGACCTCGACGAAAATGTCGCCCGCGAGAAACAGCGCGCCGGTGATTCGGATATCGGGCGCCTGGCTTTTCCCTCCTTCCTGCGCTCCATCGATGCGCGTCGGGAAAATCTGCGCAACACTTTGAAGGAAATCGAGCGCGAGCATGTCAGCGCGCAGGCCGACCTCAACAATGCCTTTCAGGACCTGAAGGCGCTGGAGTTCGCCAATGAGCAGCAGGCCAAGCGGCTTGCCGAAATCGAGACCCGCCGGGCCCAGACCCGGATGGACGAAATGGCGTTGGTCCGCCATCTCCGCAAACACTCCCTACGGAGCGCCTAAGTAGGGGCGCTTGCCTTTTGGCCGTGGGCGGCGTCGCACGTGCTGTGAGCCGCGTCTCGCGAGCAGGTCCAGTGGACCTGCGAGAGCGGCGCCTCGCTCGCTCCGCTCACCAGGGGCAAGGTTTTCTAGGCTCACTGTGTTCGCCAAGAAAACCTAAGCCAACGCCGCGAGCTTGGGCGAGCGGCCGGGCAACGCGTCTTGCTCCTGGCGTTTAGGCTCGAGACGCTCCGTGTCCGCTCCTGTTCAGGCCACAAAATTCCTCGCGTCTGCACCGTCGGGCGCTTCTCCATAGTCAAGTCCAGTTGAACCGGGCGTGGGGTCAGTTACGATCCCGCTAACTGAGTCGCGGGGGCGCGAAGCCATGTCTTTCTCCGAAACCATATCGCCGTTGCTGGGGCGTCTTGCGCTCAGCTGGTTCTATGGCGCCGGCGCGTACAATATCGTCGATAATTTCACGCAACTCTCCCATCAGCTGGCGGCCAAGCATGTGCCGATGCCGCCCCTGGTTCTGGTGGTGGCTTTTGTCCTGATCGTGATGGGGGTCTATTCGCTGCTGGTGGGTTATCACACCCGTCACGGCGCGGTCCTGCTGTTCGGCATGACCATCGTCGCCACCGTGGTCCTGCATGATTACTGGCACATCACCGATGCGGCGGCGCGGCGGGCGGAGTTCGAGATCTTCTCCCGCGATGTGGCAATCTGCGGCGGACTTCTCTTACTGATCGGCATGGGATGCGGACGCTTTGGTTGGGATAATCGTCCCCCACCCAAAAAGGTGCGTTAGCGCTCTGATCGATCGCGCCTAACTCAGAAGAAGTTCAGCCAATTCGCGGGGACTAAGCGATTCCAGCGGCGCGGCGGCATCGGGTGCGCGCGAGACGTGCGCCAGTTGCGCGCCTTGGGTCACGGCCGCCGCCAGCGCGCCGAAGCGGCGGGCCATGTCCAGCCCGGTGACGATGATGCGCTTGAGGCGGAAGGCGGTGATGGTTTCGCTGATGTCTTCCGCATCGGCCAGGGCCGAGACCACGCCGATGACTTCGCTGTCGGGACGCCCATCCATGCAGCCGAACGCGGCCCGCGCCTTGAGATTGCGGGGATTGAAGCCTTGGGAATCGATCACCACCAGCTGATTGTGCCCGGCCTGCGCCGCCGAATGGACGATCTTGGCGGCAACGCTGCTGCGCCCCGCCCCGGACGGTCCGATCAGGAAGACCCGCTTGGCGCTGGAAAGATCGAGCGCGGCGAACTGCATCCGGGCCGCCAGCACCCGCGTGAGCGCTTCATCGATGCCGCAGCCTTCGAAGGCAGAGGCTTCGCGGACATAAGCTTCAATCAATTGTTCGGGCAGGCGGTGATGTTTCAAGGCCGGGGTGAGCGCGGCGCGCAAACTGATGCCGCGGCCCGGAAAGGCCAGAAGCTGGGCGGTCTGTTGCACCAGCATGGGCATTTAGATCTGCCCTAATGTGCGCAGGCGGACCGACGCGTGGATTTCATTCTGGCTCATCACCACGGTCTGGGGCCGGAAACGCTCGATGATCGAACGCAGGAAGGGACGGATCTGCGGACTGGTCAGCAGCACCGGCACTTCATTCTTGGCGGTGGCTTCCTCGAAACGCTCGCGCACGGTCTGGATGAATTGCTGGAGCTGCGACGGCGCCATCGCCAGCTGGCGTTCCTCGCCCTGGCCCACAATGGACTCCGCGAAGGCCTGCTCCCAGGCGGGCGACAGGGCCAAAAGCGGCAGATAGCCGCCGGGCGACAGATTGGCGTGACAGAGCTGGCGGGCGAGGCGCGCGCGCACATGCTCGGTGATATAGAGCGCGTTCTTGGTGTGGCCGACCGCTTCGGCGATGCCTTCCAGGATGGCGGGCAGGTCGCGGATGGAAACGCGTTCGGACAGCAGGGTCTGCAGCACGCGCTGGGTGCCAGTGACCGAGATTTGTGACGGGATCAGTTCTTCCACCAGCTTCTTGTTTTCCGGCGGCAGATCGTCGAGCAGCTTTTTGGTCTCCGCATAAGAGAGAAGCTCGGCCATATGGCTCTTGAGCACTTCCGTCAGATGGGTGGTGAGCACGGTGCCCGGATCGACCACGGTGAAGCCGCGGAACGAGGCTTCCTCGCGCAGCGCGCTGGAGACCCAGGTGGCGGGCAGGCCGAAGGCCGGCTCGGTGGTGTGGGTGCCGGGAAGATCGATCGGCAGGCCCTTGGGATCCATGATCAGGAACGAGCCGGGGAAAAGTTCGCCCTTGCCCGAGTCGAATTCCTTGATGCGGATGCGATACTCGTTGGCGCCCAGCTGCATATTGTCCAGGATGCGCACCGCCGGCATCACGAAACCCATTTCCTGGGCCAGCTGACGGCGGAGCGCCTTGATCTGGTCGGTGATGCGATGGCCTTGCACATCGTTGATCAGCGGGAGCAGGCCATAGCCCAGTTCGATGCGCAGCAGGTCAAGCGCCAGTGCCGTGGCGATGGGTTCTTCCTTGGGCGCGGCTTCGGCCTGGGCTTTGGCGTCCTGCGCCTTTTCGCTGGCGACGCGGGCGTCCTTGCGCTTGAAGGCATAGAAGGCGAGCGCGCCGGTGGCGCCGGACAAACCGCCGAACACCAGAGTGGGCATGCCGGGCAAAATGGCCACGACGCCCATCACGCCGGCGGCCATGCCGAGCGCCTGGGGATAGAAGGAAAGCTGGCGCATCAGCGCCTTGTCGGTGGCGCCTTCGACGCCAGCCTTGGAGACCATCAGACCGGCGGCGGTGGAGACGATGAGCGCCGGCATCTGCGACACCAGGCCGTCACCAACCGTCAGCAGGGTGAAGGTGTGGGTGGCATTGCCGAAGCTCATGCCCTTTTGCGCCACGGCGATGATGATGCCGCCGATGACGTTGATGCCCACGATCAAGAGGCCGGCAATGGCGTCACCGCGAACGAATTTGCTGGCGCCGTCCATGGCGCCGAAGAAATTGGATTCCGCTTCAATGGTCTTGCGGCGAAGCTTGGCTTCCTTTTCGTCGATCAAGCCGGCGGAGAGGTCGGCGTCGATCGCCATCTGCTTGCCGGGCATCGCGTCCAAGCTGAAGCGGGCGGCGACTTCAGCGATGCGGCCCGAACCTTTGGTGATGACCACGAAATTGACGATGATCAGGATGGCGAAGACGATCAAGCCGATGACGAAATTGCCCTGCATCACCAGATTGCCGAAGGCTTCGATGACGCGGCCCGAAGCGGCGGTGCCTTCATTGCCGTGACCCAGGATCAGGCGGGTCGACGCCAGATTGAGCGCCAGGCGCAGCATGGTGGTGATCAAGAGAATGGCCGGGAAGGAGCTGAACTCCAGCGGCTTTCGGATGAACACGGCGGTCATCAGGATCAGGATCGAAAAGCTCAGCGAGAAGGCCAGCGCCACGTCCAGAAGCCAGGTGGGCAACGGCAGAATGAGCACCACCAGGATCGCCATGATGCCGATGGCGAGGCCGAGGTCGCTCTTCTTGAGATGGTCGAGCAGCTTGCCGGGCGAAAGATCAAGCCCGCCGGACGGTGCCGCGCTGGTGATGTCGGTCATATGCTAATCAGCCCGCTAATCTTTGCTCGCCATGACTCGGGATCGAAAGCCCCGAATCCGAATATTCGCGCAGCTTGTTGCGCAGGGTGCGGATCGAGATGCCCAGGATGTTGGCGGCATGGGTGCGATTGCCCAGGCAGTGATCCAAGGTATCCAGGATCAGGTCGCGCTCCACATCGGCGACGGTGCGGCCCACCAGGTTGCGGGTGGCGACGGTGGCCGAGGTCACCGCATCGCGCACCGAGGAATCCAGCGGCGCGGCGCTCTGGTGGCCGACCTGGGTGCCGTCGGGCAGGCGGATGGCTTCCGGCGCGATTTCCGGACCTTGCGCCAGAAGCACGGCGCGATGGATGGTGTTTTCCAATTCGCGGACATTGCCGCGCCAGGGATGCGAGAGCAGCAGACGCTCGGTCGCGCCCGCCAGGGGACGGAACGGCACGCCATTGGCTTCCGCATATTTGCGGGCGAAATGCTGCGAGAGGGCGCGAATGTCCTTGGGCCGCTCGCGCAAGGCGGGCAGGCGCAGATTCACCACGTTCAGACGATAGAGAAGGTCTTCGCGGAAGGTGCCGTGCTTGACGGCATCCGCCAGATCGCGATTCGAGGTGGCGATGATGCGGATATCGACCTTGACCGGCTTGGTGCCGCCCACCCGGTCGATCTCGCGTTCCTGAATGGCGCGCAGCAGCTTGGCCTGCAGGCGGGCATCCATTTCGCTGATTTCGTCCAGCAGCAAGGTGCCGCCATTGGCTTCCTCGAACTTGCCGATGCGCCGGGCGATGGCGCCGGTGAAGGCGCCTTTCTCGTGACCGAACAGTTCCGATTCCAGCAGGTTTTCCGGGATCGCGGCGCAATTGACCGAGATGAAGGATTTGTCGGCGCGCGCGGATTTGCGGTGGACATAGCGGGCCAAGACTTCCTTACCCGTACCGCTTTCGCCGGTGATCAGGATCGAGGCTTCGCTGCCGGCGATCTGGTCGGCCAGGGCGAGCACCGCGCCCATGGCTTCATCTTCATAAACCAGCTGGTGGGATTCGTCGGCGACCGCGGCCAGGACGGCGGCGATCAGTTCGGCGTCGGCGGGAAGGGGCAGATATTCCTTGGCGCCGGCGCGGATCGCATCCACGGCGCGGCGGGTGTCGGTGCCGATGCCGCAAGCGACGACCGGTGTGCAGATGCGCTCGGCGGCAAGGCCGCGGACCAATGTGCCGATTTCCAGTGTGACGTCGCAGAACACCAGATCGGCGCCCGCGCCGCCGCGCAAGGAGCCCAGCGCCTGTTCGATGGTGGCGGCGTGGGTGACTTTGGCCCCGCGCTCCATCGCGATCTTGGTGGCCGCTCCGATTTGGCCGTTGAGGCCGCCGACAATGAGAAGACGCATGATTTATTCCCCCGCTGGCCCTTCAAGGCCAGCTTCCTGAATTACGATTGGCCGGCCTTGATGATTTCCGTCATGGTGACGCCCAGCCGGTCCTCGACCAGCACGACTTCGCCGCGCGCGACCAGGCGGTCATTGACATAGATGTCGATGGCTTCGCCGACCTTGCGGTCCAGTTCCACCACCGTGCCTTTGCCCAGCTTCAAGAGCTGGCTCACTTCCATGGCGCTCTTGCCCAGAATGGCGGAGACCGTCACCGGCACGTCGAACACCGCTTCCAGATCCTGGGCGGTATGCTTCTGCACTGCCTCGGCCGTGCCGTCGCTGTTCAAAAGCGATGCCGGCGCGGCGCCGGGCGCATTGCTCAGATCGGGCAGATCCACATTGTCGGTGCCGGACATGGCAGTTCCTTTCAGCTCGTCTTTATTGTTGAGAAACGGCGCGCGATCAGCGCATCCAATGCGGCTTCGATGGCGGCTTCACTGCGTTCGCTGCCGCCGCCGCGCCATTCGATGCGGCAATCCGCGCCCGCAATGGCCGGGTCGGCGGCCAGGATCACCCGGCCGTCATATCCTTCTTCATGCGCGATCGCCTCGATCTTGCTTTCCAGGGCGGCGATCACGTCGGGGGCGGCGCGCAAGGTGATGCGCGGCTCGCCGATCGCCTGATGCATGGCCTCGCGCATCGCGTTTTCCACGTCTCCGGCCGGCAGGGCGGCCAGGGCGGCGGGCGCGATTTTCTTGGCCGCGGCCAGGGCCAGCGCGGCCGCTTCGGCGCGCAGGATTTCGATTTCGTCATGGCTGGTGTCCAGCGCGGCCCTAAGCGCCGCCACCAGCATTGCGGCGGTGCGCTCGATATTCTCCGCTGCCCGCACCGCGGCGGCCTGGGCGCCTTCGGCCTGCGCGCTGGCGCGCATGGTCTCGATTTCCTCGACCGTCAGGGTCTTTTTCTGGCGCGCGCGCGCCGCATCCGACACCACGTCGCTGGAGCCGTGGAATTCGGTGTCGAAGGTGAATTTGGCGGTCGCTTTTCCAGTCATCAGTAGATCAACTCGTCTTCGCTGCCGCCGCCCGCGATCATGATCTCGCCCTTGTTGGCCAGGTCCTTGGCGACATTGACCATGCGCATCTGGGCTTCATCCACGTCTTTCAGACGCACCGGACCCATCGCTTCCATGTCCTCGCGCAGGATCTTGCCGGCGCGCTCGCTCATATTGGTGAAGAAGACGTCGCGCAGCCCGTCGGTGGCGCCCTTCAGCGCCAGGCCCAGCTTGTCCTTTTCGATATTGCGCAACAGGGTCTGGATCGAGCCCGGATCGAGCTTGCCCAGGTCCTCGAAGGTGAACATCAGGGCCTTGATGCGCTCGGCGGAATCGCGGCTGCGCTCTTCCAGGGCGGTGATGAAGCGGCTTTCGGTCTGGCGATCGAAATTGTTGAAGATTTCCGCCATCTGCTCATGGGCGTCGCGTTTGGCGGTGCGGGCCAGGTTGGACATGAATTCCACCCGCAAGGTCTGCTCGACCTTGTCGAGAATGTCCTTTTGCACGCTTTCCATGCGCAGCATCCGCTGCACCACTTCCAGTGCGAATTCCTCCGGCAAGGCGCCCAGCACGCGGGCAGCATGTTCCGGCTTGATCTTGGACAGGACCACCGAAACGGTCTGGGGATATTCGTTCTTGAGATAATTGGCCAGCACGCTTTCGTTCACATTGGCCAGCTTGTCCCACATGGTGCGGCCGGCGGGACCGCGGATCTCCTCCATGATCTGGGCGACCTTGTCGTTCGGCAGGAAGCGGGCGATCAGCCTTTCGGTGGATTCGTAGGAACCCATCAGGGAGCCGGTGCCCGACATCTGGGACACGAAATCGATCAGAAGCTTCTCGATCACGTTGGAGGAGATCGAACCCAGATTGGACATCACCTGGGAGATTTCCTTGACCTCTTCCTCGTCCATCATCGACCAGAGCTTGGCCGAATGGTCTTCGCCCAAGGACAGCATGATGATGGCGGCCCGCTCGGCCCCGGAGAGGGAGCGGACATCGTCCTTGACGGCGGGTTTGACACCTTTTGCCATGATTATACCGGTTGATGCAGCCAGGTGCGGATGATCGCCAGCGCCTCGTCGGGATGCGCGTTGACCACTTCACCGATTTTCTTGACGGAGGAATCGCGAACCTGGCCTTCGATCTGGCTGAGATCGAGGCCCGGCTGCGCGGGCAGGACGCGCAGCGGCGCGGGCGTGGAGCCGTCGGCGGACTGGGCGCCTTGTGCCTGCGCCGGAGCCGCCAGCACGCCCGCTACCGGCGAAGCGCCGGTCAGTTGGGTGGGCTGGCTTTGCGACGGCGGATTGGGGGCAAACATGCGGGCGATCAAGGGACGCGCCACGAACAGCCCGATCAGAAGCGCGGTCACGCACATGATCGCCGCTTCGATGATCTTGAACCAATAGGACGGCTCCAGACCCAGCAACGGCTTGCTCGGCGCTTCGCCTGCGGCGACTTCCATGCGGGCGAAGGGCATGTTGGTCACCTGTACCTGATCGCCGCGGGCCTGGTCGAAGCCCATCGCGGATTTCACCAGGCTGGTGATCTGGGCCATTTCGGCGGGGGTGCGCGCCTTATAAGGCGCATTGGCGCCTTCGCCGGTCACCGTGCCGTCCACCACCACGGCGACGGACAGATGTTTCACATCGCCGCCTTCCTGGGTGGAGGTGGTGACCTTTTTGGAGATTTCGTAATTGGTGGTTTCCTCGGTGCGGCCCGATGAGGATTTGCTGGTATCGCCGGGCGTGGCGCTGGCGGCGTTGGGCAGCGCGTTGGCCACCGAAACGGCATTCTGCGACGTACCGCTATTGTCGGATGAATTCTGTTCCACCGTCTGGGTCGAGCGGACCACCTTGCTGTCGGGATCATAGCTCTCCGAGGTGGTGGATGTGTGGTTGTAATTCATGTCGGCGGCGACCTGGACGCGGACATGGCCCACGCCCACCACGCTGGTGACGATGGATTCGATGCGCTGGCGCAGCCGGTCTTCATAGTCGGTGGTGCTCTGCTCCTGGTTGGCGGCGAGGGCATCGGCCCCCGTCTTGTCGTCGCCGCCGGCCAATAGATTGCCGCGATCATCGACAATGGCGACGCGGGACGGATTGAGCGACGCGACCGCGGCGGCCACCAGATGCTGGATGGCCGCGACCTGGCCGCGGCCCAGCACGGTGCGGGTTTTCAAGACCACGGAGGCTGACGGGGTCTGCTCGTCGCGGGAAAAGACCTGTCGTTCGGGCACCACCAGATGGATGCGGGCGCTCTGCACGCCCTCGATGGTCTGGATCGAACGCGCCAATTCGCCTTCGATGGCGCGCAGGCGGTTGATGTTCTGCACAAAGGCGGTGGTGCCGAAGGCGTCGGACTTGTCGAAGATCTCATAGCCGATGCCGGCGGCGGGCAGATTGTCCTGCGCCAGCGCCATGCGCAGCTTGGTCACCTGATCGGCCGGGACAAGAATGGTGCCGTCGCCCTTGGCGTCGTATTTGACATTCATGCCGTCCAGCTTGGCGGTGACGGCGGCGGCATCGCGCGGCTCCAGTCCGCCGAACAGAATGGTCTTGGGCGGCTCGGTGATCGCGCCGGCGATGTAAAGGAAGAAGGCCGTCAGCACGGCGGCGACGCCAGCCATCACGCCAAAGCGCGCGGCACCGACTGCCTTGAAAAATTCGGGCACGAGCAAAATCCTCCCAGCCAGGAACCGTTCCTGCTAGGCAAACATTGCCGCCCTTGTGGTAAAATTTGGCTTAAGCATATCGGCGGGCATTTTCAGCCCGCCGGAAAGCTTTTCTTAAGAACTCTGCCCGCGCCTCAGTTTCGATACTGCTGAACCCTGGTGGCGCCGGTTTGTTTGATTGTCCGCGCCGCTGGCGGATAACCACCGTCCCTCAGTTTCGATACTGCTGAACCCTGGTGGCGCGGAGGCCCGCCAAACCGAAACGATCGATCGCATGCTGCCAGGCGAGGAATTCCTCCACCGTCAGCGTGTAGCGGCGGCAGGCTTCGTCCAGACTGAGCAGTCCGCCGCGCACGGCGGCAACCACTTCGGCCTTGCGCCGGATCACCCAGCGCCGTGTCGAGGGCGGCGGAAGATCGGCGAGCGTCAACGGGCTCCCATCGGGGCCGATGACATAGCTCACACGTCCTTTGCGCTCTTCCATCATCATGCTACTCCCGAACCACGACAGGCCGCCAAAATAGCCTTTGCGCCTTTAAAAAAAGGCCAAGAGCCGTGGTAAATGAACTCATAAGGACCTTCTTAGAATGCTCGCGAAACGCCCTTGTTTTCGGGCATTTCGCGAGGCAGCGGACCGCCGTTAGTTAGTCGGCAACTGCTCCAGTTGCTGCAGCATCTGATCGGCGGTGGTGATGATGCGCGCGGACGCGGAATAGGCGCGCTGAGTCGTGATCAGATTGGTGAACTCGGTGGCCAGATCGACCGTGGAGCCTTCCAGCGATTTGGACTGGATGAAGCCCGCGGGGCCCGACTGCGCCTGGTTGATGTTGGGCGCGCCGCTGGCCTTGGTGACCACATAGGCGTTGCCCGTGACCTGACCCAGGCCATTGGGGTTGGTGAAGGTGGCCAGCGGGATCTTGTAGACGTCCTGCGACAGGCCGTTGGAGAATTGCGCCGTCACCGTGCCATCCTTGGCGACGGTCACGCCGGTCACGCTGCCATAGGGCGTGCCGTTGATGGTGGTGCCGTTGAGCACCGAAGGCGCGTTGGCCTGGGTCAAGCCATCGCTGCCGCCCACCGTGCCCAGATCCAGCGAAATGGTCTGCGGCGTCAGGCCCGAGGTGGACAATTTCCACGGAATGGTCAGCGACACCGCGCCGGACGCGGGCGCGGCGCCATTCACATTGGCCAAGGTGCCGTCGGAGTTGAACGCGATGGTGCCGGTTGAGATCGGGCCCGTCGCAGTCAGATTGGCGGCGTTGCCGGCATAGCTGGCTTCATAAGCCCAAGTGTTGGCGCTGGTCTTGAGGAACGAGAAGGTGATCGGCTGACTGCCGCCCTGTGCGTCATAGACGTTGACCGTGCGGGTGAAGTCCGGCGCCACGGTGCCGGCGGTCATGTCGCCGGCGGTGTAGCCGGCATGCGCGGTGGAGGCCGAATTCAAATTCGCCTGCACGGTCAGCTTGTCGGTGGCCTGGGCGGCGCCGGAGATCGACGTGGTGTTGACCAGGCTCAAGGCGCTGGCATCGGTGGGCACGTTGCCGAACGAGTCGAGTTTGTAACCCATCAGGTAAAGCCCGGCCGAATTGACCAGATTGCCGTTCACGTCGGGCAGGAAGCTGCCGGCGCGGGTATATTCGCGCGGTCCGCTGCCGTCCGGATTGGGCGCGACGACGAAGAAGCCGTTGCCGGAAATGGAGATGTCGGTGTCCGACGAGGTGGTGGTGGGCAGGCCCTGGGTGGTGATGTCCTGGCCGATCTGGGCCGCGACGCCGGCGGAGGAGTTGTTGCCGACCCCGGTGGAGGCGTTCAGAATGGTCGAGAAGCTGGCCCGCGCTTCCTTATAGCCAACCGTGTTGACATTGGCGATGTTCGACGAGGTGGCGCTGAGCGCCATGCTGTTCGCCTGCAGGCCGGCGACGCCGATATTGAGGGCTCCGTAGAGAGACATTTTCCGTTTCCTTGCCCGGTCTTTGGACTTCGTCCGCCGCCGCGCGATAGGGGCGCCATTCTTGGCGCCCATGGTTCACAAAATTCAGTTGGCGGGCGCGTTGGCGACATGCGCGATGTCGCTCAGCCCCACGCTCATTCCACCGATCAGCAATTGCGGCGTGCCCGATGTCATGTCGATTTCGCTGACAACGCCGGCGCTCGCCACTTGGCTGGTGACGGGTGATCCGTCCAAAGCCTTGGCGGTGACTGTCAGCGTATAAGTGCCGTCGGCCAGCTGGTTGCCGTTATTGTCCTTGCCGTTCCACGCGAATTGATGATTGCCGGATGCGGTTTCGCCCGTGCCGGTATAGACCACGCGTCCGCTGGCGTTGGTCACCGTCAAGGTGTTGGCGGCCGCCGCGGCGCCCAGATTGTAGGACCATGTCGCCGAGCCGCCGCTGAGCGCGGCATTTCCGTTGGTGACCGAGACGGCCTTGCCCAGATAGGAGGTGGCGTAGGCCCCCAGCTGGGTCGTGCCCTGGCCGATCAAGGTCTTGAGATTGCTGTTGGTGCCGATCTGCTGCTCCACCTGGCTGTACATCACCAGCTGCTGCGTGAAGGTGCTGGAATCCATCGGACTGGTCGGGTCCTGGTTCTTCAGCTGGCTGGTCAGCAAGGTGAGGAAGGTGTTGAAATTTCCCGACAGCTGCGACATCGCATCCGATCCCGCGGCACTGCCGGATGTGGCGGCGGCGGGATTTTGCGTGGTGTTGGTGATGGGCGTTGTCATGGCGTCGTCCTTCAGACGTGAATATCGAGGCGGGCGTTGGATGCCGCGCCGGCATAAGCGAGGGCGGCCGGCGCCTGCACGGCCTGGATGGCGAGCCGCGCCGACAGGCTGCTCTTGCGGCCCTGCGTGCCGCTCTGGTTGTCGCCGCTTTGGCGGTCCTGTCCGCGCAAGGAGAAATTGAGGCCGTTCTGCGAGACATCCAGACCGGCGTCGCGCAGCGCCTGGGTCAGTGCGGGCGCGTCTTTGCGCAAGAGGTCGAGCGTCTGCGGCTGATCGGTCGCCATATGCGCCACCGCCTTGCCGGCGGCATCGATGGAAAGGCGGACATCGACGCGCCCCAGTTCGGGCGGATCGAGACGGATTTCAAACTGTTTGGCGCCGCTGAGCGAGCGGGCCGCGATGCTCACGGCAAAGCCGTTCAGGTCGGGCACCGGATCGGCGGCGGCGCTGGTGATCTCAAAACCGGCAATGGGGCTTGCACCAGGCGATGTAGCCGATGCGGCATGCGGTGTGATGATGGCGGACGGATCGACGATCGCCACCGGCTGAGGCGGCGCTGCGTGGCTTGTCGCTCCCGCCGCCGCTGGAACGGCGTTGGCTGCGGAATCGGCCTGAACAAGTTTGGCGCCATCGTCGGAAGGCGCGGCCGCATCCGTCTTTGACGCCGCGGCATGGGTGCCCGGATTGGCGTGCGCCGCCGATAGAATTTGCGGTTTGTCCGGGGAATCGGGCGAGGGTGCATCTGTTGCCGGTTGCGTGTTCGTGGCCGATTTGGCGCTCGCGCCGGCGGATTTGACGGGTGCTATTGCCGGCTTGCCGGCCGCCAACGCATCAATGGAGCCGGCAAATTCCGGCGGCATATCGGTTGCGGCCTGCTTATCCGTGTCATCGCTGTCGGATGGCGTGACGGCTGGTCCACTGCTGGTCAGGTTCTTGGCCGGTGCGGCGCCGATGCCTGGCGTGGTGCGGACCGACAGGCTTTGAGCCGTATCGCTCGCCACGGCAGGGTTCGCGCCCTGATCTGTCGAAGCCTGTCCGGCGGCGGCATACGCAGCGGCGACTATCACGCGCGCGGCGTCGGCCGCGGATTGATCCGCAGCGGCGGACTTCTTTTCCGGCTGCACTTTGCTTGGCAGGCCGGCATCGCTGTCCGATGCGTCGGCGGCGCGGGCATCGGCCCGGGCTTTGTCATCGGAGGGCGGCATGGCGGGATCATTGCCGGGCATGGAATTTGCCGGATCGATCGGCGCACCGGCGACGGATGATGTGGCGGGATCGAGCGGCGTGGAAGCATCCGGCTGCGGATTGGCACCGGCGTTCGCGGGTTGGGTGTTGCCGTCATTCGCAAGCGTGGCCGGTGCGGGGTTCGCCGTTTCGGGCTCAGGAGCCGGAGGCGAGAAGGGCACAGGTGTGGCCGTCGTATTCAACAGAGCCGCCAGGGCTGCCTCGGCCGCATGATTGTCGGCGTTCGATTTTCCGGATGCGGCCACGGTGGGCTTTGCGGCTTGATCATCCGGCGGCAAATCCGCGGCCATATCGGAAGACGCGTCTGCATCGGCACCTTCGCCCGCAGACATGCTCTGCGTGGACAAGGCCGCCAGCAGAATAGCGAAAGGCGAATCCCCGGCGGGAGCCTGGCTTTGATCCTGAGGCTGCGCGGCGGCGCGAACGGCGCTGCCGCTGGCTGCGATCATGCTGGTGGCGATGGCCGGCAAGAGTCGGGTCCAAATATTCCGCGCGCCGCGCACCATGCGGGCTTTGCGTCGCACAACCCGTAGCAAGGCTTGGACCAGAATTTTTGGCGCTGATTCCGTGGCGATTTTCCGCCTTTCCGGTCCGACGCGCAGCACAAAGCACAGGGCAGATGATGCCCAGCCCGGCAAACTCTGCCGCGCCGCCGCGCCGCCGAAAGCTCTGAAAACGCCTTGATTTCCGGGCAAAAGAATAAGGCGCCGGATGGCACAAGGCTTGCGACATCGTCTTCCGGCAACATAGCATCCGGATCGTCTGCCCGTGAGCTTGAATGGAATCGCAGGGACCGCCCTGAGCGCGCTGAGGACCAGCAGCGCTGCTTTGGGCGTGACTTCCAACAACATCGCCAACGTCAACACGCCGGGCTATGCGCGCCGGGTGGTCAATCAGCAGACTTTGGCGGCGGGCGGCCAGCTGATGGGTGTGGATATCGCCAGCATCCAGCGTGTGGTGGATTCCTTTTTGCAGCAGGAAAATCTGTCGGCCAGCGGCGCGGCCTCACAATTCGACACCGCCGCCAGCTTCTTCACCCAGCTCAACGGCCTTTTGGGCGGTCCGGGCGACAATCAATCCATGGCGACGGGCCTGACCAATCTAGCCGCCGCTTTCGGCGTGGCGTCGCAGGCGCCGTCTTCCTCGTCCAGCTCCACAGCCGTGCTCAACTCCCTGCAGGGCTTGGCGAGCGATATCTCCAATGTGTCGGGCACCATTTCCTCGCTGCAGGCCCAAGTCGATAATCAGGTGGTGAACTCGATCTCGTCCACCAACGACCTGATCAAGCAGATCTATACCCTCAACCAGCAGATCAAGACCCAGACCGCGACCGGCAATACCTCTTCGGCCTTGCTGGACCAGCGCGACAGTGCGCTCAATTCGCTGAGCAAGATCATCGGCATTCGCGTCAATCAGCAGGCGGATGGCGGCTTCAACGTCACCACGACCGACGGCATCAATCTGGTCAGCAACACATATGGGGTGCTGAGCTATGCCGGCGGCGTGCAGAACGGCACCTATGGCAATATCCAGATCCAAGACACCAATCCGCAGTCCGGTCAGGTCATCGGCCAGGCCATAGCTTTGGATCCGCATCTGTCGGGCGGCTCGCTCAAAGGCATGATCGACATGCGCGATCAGACCCTGGGCGGCCTTGCCGAAGGGCTGGGCAATTTCGCGCAGAATGTGGCCCAGGCGTTCAACGCCCAGGCCAATGCCAATGCCGCCTATCCGCCGCCGGCCACCTTGACCGGCCGCGAGACCGGATTGCTGTCGGGCGATGCATTGAATTTCAGCGGCAAGACCACCATCGCGGTGACCGATCCCACCGGCAAGCTGGTGTCACGGGTCGATGTGGATTTCGGCGCAGGTACTTTGTCGGTCGATGGCGGCGGATCGGTTTCGATCGGCTCCACCATCGGCAGTTTCGCGGCGGCACTCAACACGGCCTTGGGCGGCAATGGCAGCGCCAGCTTCGTCAACGGCCAGCTTTCGGTTGCGGCCAGCGGCGGCAATGGCGTGATCGTCCAGGATGATACCACGACGCCCAGTTCGCGCGGCGGCACGGGCTTTTCGCAATTCTTCGGTCTCAACGATGTCTTCACCGCCCAGGCGCCTTCGGTCCTTGCCACCGGCCTTTCGGCGTCGGACTCCAGCGGCCTGGCAGCGGGCGGGGTTATCGAATTGTCGCTCAAGGGACCTTCCGGCGACATCGTCAAGCAGGTGAGCATCACCACCACCGCCGGCCAGACCATCGGCAATGTGCTCAGCGCCTTGAACACGGCGATGGGCGGCGCTGCGATCTTCACTTTGAACAGCGACGGTTCGGTCTCCACCGCCAAATCGGCGCTATATTCCGACTATCAGCTCAACGTCACGGGCGACAGCACCCAGCGCGGCGCCACCGGCGTCAGCTTCACCAAGCTTTTTGGCATCGGCAGCAACAATCTCGCCAACCAGGCGGTGAATTTCGCGGTGACTTCCCAGGTCGCCAAGGCGCCGCAGCGCATCGGCTTCGGCATCCCGAAAATCACGCCCGCCACCGTGGCGGGAAATTCCATCATTTCCGGCGGCGACAATTCCGGCGCCATTGCGCTGCAGAATGTGATGAATGCCGACCGCAATTTCCCCGGCGCGGGCGGCATTTCGACCCAACGCGAGTCTTTGTCCGACTATGCGGCGTCCTTCTACCAGCAGGTCTCCACGCTTTCGAACGCGGTGACGCAGAACCAGACCACTCAGGACGACCGGCTTCAGGAAGCTCAGTCCCGCATGGCCTCCAACTCCGGCGTCAGCCTGGACGAGGAATTGACCAACCTCACCACCTATCAGCAGGCCTATACCGCGGGCGCGCGCATGCTCACCGTGGTGGACCAGCTTTACCAGACCTTGCTCAATATCCAGTAGGACATGACCGATGAGCGTTGACCGTATCCCCACCGCCCAGCAGAGCGCCTATTTCCTCAGCCAGATCAACAAGACCAGCGCGGCGCTGAACACCACCAACCAGCAGATCGCTTCGCAGGTGGTCTCCACCACCTATTCCGGCTTCGGCGATCAGGCCCAGGTTCTTACCGCGTCGATTTCCGCCAATGCCCGCAACGATGCCTACAAAGCGGCCACGGATCTGGCCACCACCCAGGCCGACATGCAGGACACCCAACTCACCAGTCTCGGCGGCCTGGTGACGCAACTTAAGAAGGCGGTGTCGGACGCGGTGGCAAACAACGATCCCACCACCTTGATGGGGCAGGTGCAGAGTATTTTCGACCAAGCCACCGCGATCCTCAATTCCAAGGACGCCAATGGCGATTATCTGTACAGCGGCGGCAGGACCGATGTGCCGCCGGTCACAGTGTCGTCCCTGTCGGCGCTGTCGGCGTTGCCCTCGGTCGCCGGGGCCTTCAGCAACGGCACCGACAAGAAATCCGTGCAGGTGGCGGATGGCCAGACGGTGACCTTCGGCATGACCGCCTCGGATATCGGCAGCGGCCTGATGCAGGCCTTGAAGGATATCGCGGGCTTCGATGCCGGCGCCGGAGGCAATTTCGACGGCAGCAGCAGCCTCAGCCAGGCGCAGAATGATTTTCTCACCAGTCAGATCACGTCGGTGGGGACCGTGGCCGTCAATCTGAACACCACCACGGCGCAGAACGGCTATGCCTATAACCAGCTGCAGAGCGCCAGCACCGAGCAGGATTCCATGTCCACGCTGTATGCGGGCTTCATCAACAAGATCCAGAAGACCGATATGGCCGAAGCGGCGACCCAGCTGTCCTTGAACCAGACCGCGCTGCAGGCCGTGCTCCAGGTCACGTCCAACCTCAACAAATTGACTTTGCTCAATTATTTGCCGGTGAGCGGCAACTGATCCGGGCTTGTGGTTGCGGTTCCCGGCGGGCGGTCTTATATGCCCGCCGATGACCGCAACACCCACCAAAGGCAGAATTGTCGCCGCCATGTCCGGCGGCGTGGATTCCTCCGTCACCGCGGCGCTGCTGAAGCGCCAGGGTTACGATGTGGTGGGCATCACTCTGCAGCTTTATCCCGACACGGTGCAGAAGAAGAAAGGCGCCTGCTGCGCGGGGCAGGATATCTATGACGCCAAGCGCGTGGCCGAAGCCATCGGCATTCCCCATTACGTGCTGGATTACGAAAGCCGCTTCCGCAAAAGCGTGATCGAGGATTTTGCGGACGCTTATGCGCGGGGCGAAACGCCCATCCCTTGCGTCCGCTGCAACGAAAAAGTGAAGTTCGCCGACCTGATGGACACGGCGCGCGAGCTGGGCGCCGAAGCGCTGGCCACGGGCCATTATGTCCGCCGCATCGACGGCCCGCATGGCGCCGAACTGCTGCGACACAGTTTGAATGTCGACGAGTGGCGTCATTGCGGGTGTTTCCGCAGTGAAACGAGTTCGAACAGCACCGCGTCCCAGCGGGACCGGCCGGAACGCAGGTCCGATTCCCAGGTGGCGACCCGGGCAGCCAAGGCCAGCGGCCAGCGCGCGCCGGATGACCGAGCGTCGGGGCCTTCCTCCTCACCCTCGTGGGGGCCAGGCGTGCCTGAGCCCCGGTGCGCGTGCATCAATGGGTGACCGTGCGTCTCGTTCGCGTCAGGCTGGTTGGGCATGGCTTCCGGCCATTCGGCCGCCGAAGCGTCCGAAGGCAGAAATTATGGCCAGAATGTGAATTTTGCGCGGCGTCACCCGTCAATCTCGCAAAATCCTCGCCCTGATTGTGTATAGGCAACGGCTTCAGCACAAGGTTTTTCAGTTTGTGACAGGCGTCAACATTATGTGTTGACCCATTCGAGGCACCCTGTTCGTTGTGCTTGCAATTGTATAGACCAGAACTATCGCCCCGCGCACAGCACGTGCAGACGCGCCCTGCAAAGAGGGAAAATGCGAGCGGGTTCCGGAAAAGCGCCCGAGGCCGCGGGGCTGAGGCTCCGCTGCGGCGATCGCCTCGTGCCGGACCTCTG
>CALMGU010000150.1 GCA_937865685.1 uncultured Alphaproteobacteria bacterium
CTGGCCGATGGCGCGGCGTCGGCGGCGGGGCGCCTGCTCGCCGAGCGGCGCAAGCCCGACGCCGAACGCGTGCCGGGCTTGGAAGCGCGTTTCCAGCAGGCGATCGACGCCGCGCTGGACGCGCTGGAAAAAGACGTGCCGCCGTTCGGCGATCCCTTGATCGGCGACATCGCGGCGGCTTCCTTCATCGGCTATCTGGATTTCCGCTTTCCCGGCACCGGCTGGCGCGCCACGCGGCTGAAATTGTCCGCCTGGTTCGATGTCTTCAGCGCCCGCCCCTCCATGATCGAAACCGCGCATCCCACGGCGTCGTAACGGGGCCGCGCGCGCGGGATGACTTGTCGTCACCGGCCCGCGTCTTGCGCGGCATGGGCGCGGTGTGGCCGGATGGGCCTTTCACGCCCATATTCCCCGCGTTATAACCAAATGGATATCACGGAGAAAATCATGATCCGCGCCGCCTCGCTCGCCCTGGCTTTGTTCGCGCTGCCCGCGTCTCACGCCGTGGCCGCCGAAATTCTGATTCACGACGCCAAGTCCCAGCCCGAAAGCCTGGCGGCCGCCGCCGACGGCACCTTGTTCGTGGGCAGCGCCAGCACGCCTTACATTTATCGCGTCAAGAAAGGCGCGACGGCGGCGGATGTGTTTGTCGATGCCGGCAATGAAGGCGCGGGCACGTTCTTTCTGGGCCAGCTGGTGGACGATGCCGCAAAGACTTTGTGGGCCTGCCAGTTGACGCCGGTGCCGGGCACCACGCCCGCGATGCGCCGCACCGCCTTGCGCGGCTTCGATCTTGCCAGCGGAAAGGAAAAGCTGCGCTGGAACCTGCCGGGCGACAACACCACCTGCAACGATTTCGTCACCGGTCCCGACAAGGCGCTCTATATCTCCGACACCGCCACCGGACGGATCTTCCGCCTGGCGCCCGGCGCCGCCACCGCCGATTTGTGGATGGAGCACCGGCTCTTGAACGGCATCGACGGCCTCACCTTCCTGGACGGCGTGCTCTATGCGAACAATGTGATCTACAACAAGCTCTATCGCATTCCCGTCGATGCATCGGGCAAGCCCGGCGCGCCGGTCGATATCTGGTTCGACGCGCCGATGCGCGGGTTGGACGGCATGCGGGCCGCGAACGGCAAGATATTCGTGGCCAATGGCGGGTCCGGCACCATCGCCGCCCTCACCATCAAGGACGACACCGCCCATGTCATGATCCTGAAAGACGGGATCGCGACCCCCACCGGAATCGAACCGGCGGGCGACACGCTGTGGTACACCGAACGGGGCGTGGGCAAAGTCTGGTCGATGGAACTTCCGAAATAGCCCCGGGTTTGGGGCGCGCTCGCTCTTAAATCCTCATGCTGAGCCTGTCGAAGCATGGGGGCCGCGCCGCGCTTCGCCGCCACCCCGCCAAAAGTTACAGCCCCGGCGCGCGCCGGTGCGTAATATATGAGTTGTCGTCATCCTCTCCCGAAAATAGAAGCATTGCAGCCGCGCGCCCGCGGACGCGCGCCGACGGTTTCAATACCAAGGGAGGAGAGTAGATGCGTAAGACAATGACGGGCGTGGCGATTGCTTTCGCCGCGCTGATGAGCCTGGCGCCGATGGCCGAGGCGCAGACCCTGAACCTGGAGGGCATCAAGCTGCCCACGGCGGAGGAGAACGCCAAGATGCCCGTCCCGGCCGTGGCCGACCCCGCGCCGCATATCGGCATCGCGGTGGATGTGCCGGGCGCCAAGGAACTGCCCGATCCCAAGCTGATCTATAAAGTGGTGTTCGACCTTGCCCCCGGGCCTAAGAGTCCCGACGAGATCAATCCCGGCCTTCTCACCGTGGGCCGCTTCGTCAACACCTTGGCGAAATACGGCGTGCCCCAGGACCATCGCAAATTCATCGTGGTGTTCCATCGCGGCGCCACCCCCGCGATCCTCACCAATGAGGAATACAAGAAGCGCAACAATGGCGTGGACAATCCCAACATCAAGATCATGGACCAGCTGCACAAGGCGGGCGTGGATTTCCGCGTCTGCGGCCAGTCGGTGACCTTCAACCATATCGACCAGAAGACCATCCAGCCCATCGTGGAAGTCGATCTGTGGGCGGGCACCACGATCCTCAACCTGACCGCGCGCGGCTACGTCCATCTGGGCGGAGAGGGGTGAGGAGCGGCGCGCGAAGCGCGTGAGCGGGTCCAGTGGACCCGAGAAAGCGACGCCTCGCCATTCCATGGCGAGGGGCAAGCTTTTCTAGGCTCTCTCCGTTCGCCAAGAAAAGCTAAGCCAACGCCGCGAGCCCAAGCGGGCGGCCGGAGAGCCGCTGAAAGATGAGAGACACCCTCATGGTTCGACAAGCTCACCATGAGGACTTCGGGAGCACCCATCCTCACCCTGAGCCTGTCGAAGGGTGACGAAACCGCGCACAAATCGCGTGAAACAAAGCCCGCTTGGAGAAGTTCAAGCGGGCTTTTCCTTGGGAATCTCCGCGCCCGCAACGTTTCATTAACCGCGTTGCTGCACCCGCTTTTAAGCACGCAAGCCGATGATATCGGGATCGTTTCGCCCGGTGTCCCGTGCCATACCTTTCCGCGTCGCGTTGCATTTTCACGTTTCCCTCGCGTGCATTGTTCCAGCGCGCGGAAGCAAGCCGCGCGGCATGAATCCCACTGTCGATTTCGAGGAGGTCCGCGACCAGCTTCTGTCCGGGGCCGCAGGATTGCTGGACATCGATGCCGGCGAAATCCGCGCCGCGCCGCAGCCGGGACACCGGCTGTTCTATCTTCCGGTGCGGATCAAATTCGCCCTCGCCTTCGCCATCGCCGCCGGCTGGATGATCCTCAGCATCTATCTGTCGCTCGCCTGGCTGCACGATCTCAGTCAGCTGATCGGCCATCCCCTGGCGCTGTTTCTGATCACCTTCATCGCCTATGTGCCGGGCTTCATGAACGCCTTCCTGATGGCCAGCCTCTTGATGGACCGGCGCCCGCCCCATGCCAAAGCCGCGCATCTGCCGGGCGTCACGGTGCTGGTGCCTTGCTACAATGAATCCGCCGCCGTCGCCGACACCATCGGCAGCCTGGCGCGGCAGAATTATCCGGGGCCGGTGGAGTTCCTGGTGATCGATGACGGCTCCAAGGACCGCACCTTGGAGATCGCCCATGAAACCGTGGCCGCGCTGCCGCCGGAAAAGCAGGCGCTGTTCCAGGTCATGGCGATGGAGAAGAATGGCGGCAAGTCCGCGGCGATGAACCGGGGCCTGAAGCTGGCGCGGTACGGGCTGGTCGCCAGCGTGGACGGGGATTGCTGGCTTCTGCCCAATGGTCTGGAGCGGATCGTTTCCCGCTACATCGCCGATCCGCCCAACACCCGCGCGGTGGCGGGCACCATCCTGGTGCGCAACTCGCGCAAGAACTGGATCACCAAGGTTCAGGAATGGGATTACTTCCACGGCATCGCCGCGATCAAGCGGATGCAGAGCATGTATCACGGCACCTTGGTGGCCCAGGGCGCCTTCTCGCTCTATGACCGCAAGCTGCTCGACGAATTGGGCGGCTGGCCCCATGTGGTGGGCGAAGACATCGTGCTCAGCTGGTCCATTCTCGACAAGGGCTATCGCATCGGCCATTGCGAGGACGCGCTGATGTTCACCAATGTGCCCGAAAGCTTCCGCCAGTTCGCCCATCAGAGGAAACGCTGGTCGCGGGGCCTGATCGAAGCCTTCATGCGCTACAGCAAGCTTCTGTTCGCGCCGCGCATGTCCACCCTGTTCATCTGGTGGAATCTGCTCTTCCTGCCCATGGACATCGCCTATTGCTTCGGCTTCATGCCCGGACTGATCCTGGCCTTGTTCGGCTATTACTACATCGTGGGCATCATGACCCTGGTGCTCTTGCCCATGGCGATGGCCTGCAACGCGGTGATGCTGGCGATCGAAGGCAGCATGTTCCGCCACCAGGGCCTGAAGGTGCGGCAGAATTTCCTGGGATTCTTCTTCTATGCGATCTGCTACAGCTTCGTGCTGCAGCCGGTTTCGATCTGGGGCTATATGGCCGAGCTGCTGGGCCTCAAGAAAAGCTGGGGCACCAAATGAAGCTGCTTCCGGGATTGTTCGCCGCCCTTCTCGTCGCCACGCCCGCCCTGGCGGCGGAGGATGACGGCCCGCGACAGGCGGCGGGCTTCGATATTTTCGGCTCCAGCGATGCCGATCATTTCCAGGTGGTCAAAACCGGGCTTTCCTATTACCCCGATTATGAAAGCACCCAGAAATATTGGGGCGCGCGGCTGGAGCATTTCCTCTTCTCCTCCGACACCGGCGGTTCGGGCCATGCGGAGCGGGGCTTCATCAATCTCGCCGACAGCATGGGCGATTGGAATTACAGCGGCACGGTGGGCACCGATGGAAAGACCCTGTTGGGCGCCGGCAGCATCTTCGCCCAGGGCATGTTCGACCATGCCAATGTCCGCCAGGAATATTTCCTCAACCGCGATCTGGTGGAAACGCCGCTGGGTTTCAATCGCGGCATCTATTTCACCTATTTCGGCGGCTCCTATGACATTCCGCTGGACGAGCGCAACACCATCACCGCGCTGGTGGGCGCCCAGCTTTTCAGCGGCAAGAATTACCGCCTGGTCGGGCGCAGCAATTACATCCATGTGCTGGACCCCGATCTGGGCTTGTCGCTGCAATTCCGCGCCAAATATTTCTGGGACAGCCAGCCGCGCGAATTCGATTACTTCTCGCCCCGCTGGTACATGGAAGGCGTTCCCACCATCCAGATGCGCCGCTTCTATCAGCGCTGGCAATTCCTGGCGGCGGCGGGCTATGGCGTAAGGCGCAACAATGGCGCCGCCTGGGAAGGCGCGGGCCTTGCCCAGGTCTCAGTGATCAGCCCCCGCTTCGGCAGCAATTGGGTGATCGACGCCAGCTTCCTTTATTCCAACCAGCCCATCGCCGCCAGCTATGCCTATACCTATGAGCAGGCGACGATCAGCCTGATCCGACGCTTCTGATCACTCCAGCCGGCCCCATGACGCGATGCCGGGCGCCATTCCGCCACTCAAGGCGCGCGGCGGTTGCGGCTCCCGCGTCTGAATCGTGCTAGCCTTCCCCGGCACTGGGGAGGGCGGCATGAGCAAGATCACATTCGCGGCATGGGGTTTGGGCATCGCGCTTCTGGGCGGCGGCATCGCGCTGGCCGCCGAAGCGCCGGATTACCTGCACTGGCCCAAGCCCACAGGCGTCAATGCGAAATACGCCGCCATCGGCGGCCACCGCCTGCACACTTATGTGGAAGAACAGGCTCGGATCGCCGAACGCTATCGCGATGCTGGCCATCCGCAATTCTGGGGCCGCATTTCCGGCACATCGGGCGATGCGGAAGCCGCCCAGTGGCTGGAAAAGAAATTCGCCGCCGCGGGGCTTTCCGACACCCGCATCCAGACCGTCAATTACCTCGCCCCGCAATGGGCGCCCAAAAGCTGGAGCGTGTCGCTGACCGACGGCACCAGCAGCGTGCCTCTCACTTCCGCCCAGCCCTCCTATGCCAGCCCCGACACGGGCGCGAAGGAGATCGATCTCGAAATCGTCTCGATCGGCGCGGGCGGCGAGGACGAATTCGCGAACAAGGATGTGCGGGGCAAGGCGGTGCTGCTGCTCAAGACCAGCCTCAGCCGCCAGATCGGGCCGCAGGATGTCCTGAAACGGATCGAAGCCCATGGCGCCGCCGCCATCCTCTCCACCGATCTGCGCGGCGGCAATTTCACCGCCCAATCCTACAAGGCTTATACGCATGTCCCCTCTTTCCATCTGGGGACCAGGGACGGCGAAGCCATCCGCGCCATGATCGGCAAGGCGGGCGCGGCCGCCCATGTGAAGATCCGCATGGAGGCGGGATATGAATCCGGCCAGAAATCCTTCCTGGTCTGGGGCACCCTGCCCGGCATGACGGACGAGACCATCTATGTCATCGCCCATCGCGACGGCTGGTTCGACGCGGCGGGCGACAATGCCAGCGGCGTGGCCTCGATGATCGGGCTGGCGGAATATTTCGCCAAACTGCCCAAGAGCCAGCGCCGGCGCACCATGGTTTTCATCGGCGGCGACGGCCACCACAGCATCCGCCCCGGCGAGTTCGGCAATGAATGGATCGTCGCCAATCGCGCGCGGCTGTTCGCCAAGACCGCGTTGATCATCAACAG
Organism: uncultured Alphaproteobacteria bacterium; assembly: GCA_937865685.1. Classification (GTDB taxonomy): domain Bacteria; phylum Pseudomonadota; class Alphaproteobacteria; order Micropepsales; family Micropepsaceae; genus Rhizomicrobium. The sequence continues at coordinate 6,198 of CALMGU010000150.1, forward strand.
CGAACATCCTTCGGTGGTGCAGACCCATGGCGATGCGGCGGGATGGACCGACACCATGACGCCGCTGGAATGGTTCGCGGGCGGGCCCGACCGGCCGCAGCTGCAAAAGCTCTTCACCGACGCCTTCCGCACTTTCGGCGTGCCGCTATGGACGCAGCCCAGCAAAGTCCCGCCCGCGGGAGATTTGGGCCGCTTCTACTGGTTCCTGCCGGGCGTGGTGGCCCAGTCGAATGACTTCATCGACATGCACACATTGGAAGACACGCCCGCCAATGTGCCCTGGACGGGTTTGGAAGGCGTCACCCGCGCCTATGCCAAGCTGATCGACGATGTGAACAAGGTCCCGCTCAAAGACCTGCAACGTCCCGCCATGCCCGACCCCAACGCCAAAGACTCGGCCGAGAATGTGAACCTGATCAAATGCGCCGCCTGGGTGCAGGATTCGACCAAGGGGTGCGAGCCTTAAGGAGAATGGATACGCTCAAAAACAGTGAGGCTTAAAATGATTGCGACGGCGGAGGTAGCATTGCAATTACTTTCAGTAGGCTGTGGTTTCTATGCTGCTTATCTATGGTGGAAGTCGTCCGATAACATTCAATTGCTTTCATCCATGCCGAAAGCAAGTGCTGGGACCGGAGATCTGCTTGTGCAGACAGGACCGAACGAGTTCATTCTTTATAACAATCAAGCCCAAGCCAAGTTGAATAAAGCCGCCGCCATTTGGACGGCTACGTCTGTGGCACTGCAGGCCGCTACAGTTGCGGTGAAATTCTTTTGATGGCCGTTGAGGATGCTGTCCACGTACGCTGAACCCGATCGCTGCCCGATCATTACCTCCGGGTCGATATCCGGAGACTCCGCCATGACGTCAGACAGCGACAAGAATCCCGAACAGGAAGCTGAACATCCCGCGCCCATGCCCCGCAATCAGCAGGGTCAGGGCGGCAAGCCGCAAGATTGCGATCCGCAAGGGCAACAAGGCGGCTATCACGGCGACCCGCACGCGAAAATGGCCCCACATTCCGGTTCCGGCATCGAATTGGACGGCAAGGCGCAGGTCATTCCCGTGGAACAACGCACCGAAGCCGGCCGCGAAAAAGCCAGCCACGGGAAATAAATATCGCGGATTCTGGGAAGGTTCCCCGCGTTCCATGCGCCTGCGTGCGTTCCCGCACAGAACCATCCGGCGCGCCGATGGTTATCGGATCGGGCTGTCGGTCCACCCCATTTGGAGTATGCCATGAGTGTCAAAGGTCATATGAAGGAAGCTGCCGGTTACGTGAAGGAAGAAATGCACGAACACGGCAAGACGCCGGAAGCCCAGCGCAAAGCCGCCGAGGGCCGCGAACTTCGCAATGAAGGCCGCATCGAAGACGGCAAGGCGCCGAAGACCGCCAAACCCGGCACCGAAGACCACTAAATCGCATCGGTCATCGAATGGTCCGCGCCGCGCGGGCCATTCGTTCTTCTCCCAAACACCGGATCGGCAAGGAGCAGGCCCGCGCCCCTTACGCCGTCCCGGCGTCTCCCAGCCGCCGGCCGGTGATCGGCACCACTGTGTGGCCGTGGCGCGCTTCCAGCTCGCGGGCGATCATCTCTTCCAGCATCTGGCGCCGGGCGGGATCGCGGGTCTTCATCATCAAGGTGCGATAGCGCGCCGCCGCGCCTTCATAGACCAGCTTTCTTTGCGCGTTGTGCTTAGCCATGGGCGCGATCCCCCGCGAAAGCGGCGCCGAGCATCACGGCGATTTCGTCCCGGATATGAAGCCGCTGCTTTTTCAGCCGGGCCAGGACCAGATCGTCATGGGCATTGGTGGCGGCTAGTGCGTCGATCGCCGCGTCCAGATCGTCATGCGCGATGCTGAGCGCGACAATCCTGGCATCGATATGCGCGTGCGCGCTGCGGTTTGGGTCCCCAACGGCGTGGGGAATATTGGAATGAGAAAGCATCACCGCATCCTTCCGGAATAAGTTTCTGCTTCCTTGTCGACACCCCTTAACCCCGCCCGATGCCGCCGGTATTCCGGCTGTTTTGCTCGAAAACAATGGTTAATAAAGTCTTAATTATTGTTTTCAAAGGTTAATGTCAAGATTTTCGCGCGGCTCTGCATCCGCGATGAGTCAGGCTTTCGCCTTCTCGATGCTGGGTGTTGGTTCGCCCGCCCATTTCAGAATCCAAATTTCGCCTTGCTGGAAATCGCGGATCAGCTTGGGCCAGAACGCCGCCAGGCAAATGCCGCCGTCATGGCGCACCGACGGATAGACGAGGCCGTTGCCGCCTTCGGCCCTAAGCCGCGCCGCCAATGCCTGTCCCTTGGGATAGGCTTTGGCGATGTCGGGATCGAGACATTCGGGACGCGGCGCGGCATCGCGCAAATCGTAAAAGCTGTCGGCGAATGTCGCCAGCAATTCCCGATAGCGCGTGGTGTTGTCGTACGCGGCGCCGCAATTCTCCAAAGCCCGCGTCAAATGATACGCCACTTCCTTCAGCGCCGTTTCCACGGTGAAGGCGCAATACCAGGCGCCCCAATCCGGCGGATTGAATCGATTGCCGCCCGGCCGGCGATAGGAAAAAGATGCATTGATGTAGCTATGGCCATAGCCGGCCGCCAGCATATCGGACGCGATGCCCGGCAAACCTTTCTGCTGCGCCACCAGCCGCCCGCTGGTGAGGCCTTCCAGCTCCTCCAGTTTTTGCAGCGCGCCGAATGACGACGCCAAAGGCTGCAGCACCGGCGGCTTGTGATCGGCGGCGGCGGTGAGCCGCACGGTCCTGGCATCGATGCGCGCGAAACGCTCGGTCAAAGACCGCCTCTCAGCGCGTCGACATAAGCGCGGGTTTCCAGGATGGCGGGGATGCCGCCCTTGATCATGAAATCGGCGGGCGCTTCGCCACCGAATAGGGCATCGCTGTTGGGCCGCTTGACCCATTCATCCGCCAGGGGATCGGAGAAAAGAAGATGCAGGCCCTTATAGATTCCGATCATCCCGCTGACGCGGGTGAGCGCGTCCTGGGAAAGCGTGCCGCCCCAGTCATTGGCCTTGATGCGAAACCAGGTCCGCTCCGAGCCTTCGCCGATCAGCGCGCAAGCCTGCTTGCTGGAAAGCCGCCAGGCATCGGCCAGGCGCAAATAGGCTTCGCAGGCGGCTTGCGTATAATCCTCGCGCACTTTCTCCGAACTGAGGTCAGGTATCCTTCGCTCTCCGGCCTTGGGCGCCGGAACAGGATCGGCGATGGGCATGGCGTCTTCTCCTTGGTGAAGACGATACTGCCAATTGGCAGGAAGTGCAAGAATTACTGCCAATTGGCAGTACTTATTTGGAATATCGCAATAAAATCAATGACTCCGGGCACGCGGGGTTCACTGCCACCCTTGGAGGGCTGGGAATGAAGACGCTCCACCTTCGGCAGACTTGCCCTCGACAAGCTCACCCTTCGACAGGCTCAGGGTGAGGGTCGAGACTCAAGGTGAGGGTCGAGGCTCAAGGTGAGGGTCGAGACTCAAGGCGAGGATCGAGACTCAGGGTGGGGATCGATGCTCAGGTTGGGGATCGAGACTCGGGGTGAGATCGAGACGAAAGCCAAAATCAGAGTCCTCATCCTGAGCCCGTCGAAGGATGGGGGTCTGCTCCGCTCCCTGAAGCACTCGACACACGCGCCACCCTCCTTCATCGTCACGCCCATGGCACCTTCCGGTCATCTCGACGCGCGGGCGTTGGTTTGTGTCACCGTCGCGATGCTCACCTGGTCTTCGGCCTATGCCGCGATCTCCTATGCGCTGGCGGCGTTCACGCCCGGCGAAGTCGCGCTGGCGCGGCTGTCGCTGGCGCTGATCTGCTTTCTCGCCTGGATCGGCTTTCGCGGGGTGAAGCTGCCGCCCTTGCGCGTCTGGCCGCCCTTGATGGCGCTGGGGGTGATGGGGCTCACGCTCTATCACCTTTGCCTCAATGACGCGGAGACCGAGATCGCCAGCGGCACCGCCGCCATCATCCTGGCGCTGTCGCCCGCGGTGACGGGCGTGGCGTCCACGGTCTGGCTGGGCGAAAAATTGTCGGCGCGTACCATCGCCGGTCTTGCCGTGGCGATGATGGGCGTGGTGCTGGTGGTCCTGACCAGCGGCCAGTCGGTGAGCTTTCAGCCCAAGGCGGCGCTGGTGCTGATCAGCGTGCTGGCGACATCCTGCTATTTCGTGGGGCAGAAGCCGTTCCTGGGCCGTTACCCCATCGAAGCCGTCACCACCGTCACGTTCATCGGCGGTGTGATCACCTCCATTCCTTTCGGCTATACATTGCCGCATGCCTTGATGACCGCGCCGCCATCGCGCATCGCCGCGCTGGTTTGGCTGGGCCTGGCGCCCACCTTCATCGGCTATCTCACCTGGAACATGGCGATCGCGCGGGCCAATGTCAGCAAAGTGACCAGCTTCATCTATTTCTCCAGCCCCATCGCGCTCACCATCGGCTGGCTGTGGCTGGGCGAGCGGCCGGGCCCCCTCACCTTGATCGGCGCCGCCATCGTGATCGCGGGCGTGGTCTTGACCAACGCACGCCGGCGCGCGGCCAAACCCGCAGCGGCGGGCGGATCGTGATTATGCTATAAAGCAGCGGTTTTCGAGGCCGGGCGGGGGGCCATATGGACAGGCGGGATTTCATCAAGGCGACCAGCGGGCTGATCGCGGGCGCGGCGGCTCTTCCGGCGCATGCGCAAGACGCGCCGCCGGGCCGCATCGTCTATCCCCTCAACCGCAACTGGCGCTTCAGCGCCACGCCCAGCGAGGCGGGCCGCGCGTCCCGCTTCGACGACAGCGCCTTCGCGCGCGTCACCATCCCCCATGCCAATATCCGGCTGCCCTGGCACGGCTTCGACGAAAAGGATTTCGCCTTCGTCTCCCTCTATCGCCGCCGCTTCAAGCTGCCGCCGGGCCTCAAGGGCCGTCATGTCTTCGTGGATTTCGAAGGCGCGATGACCGCCTCCACCGTCTTCATCAATGGCGTGAAGCTGGGCGAATATAAGGGCGGCTTCACGCCTTTCTCCTTCGAGCTGACGCCGCATATCGACTGGGACGGCGAGAATGTGCTGGCGGTCGAACTGGATTCCACCGAACGGGCCGACATTCCCCCTTTCGGCGATCGGATCGATTATCTCACCTTCGGCGGCATCTATCGCGAAGTCTCATTGCGCGTGGTGTCGTCCAGCTTCCTGGAGAATATCTTCGCCGTTCCCAAGGATGTCCTCAACCGCCCCTCGGTGGATGTGACCTGTTTCGTCCAGCATCTGGCGGCATCCCGGCCGATGCGCCTGGACGTGACGCTATTGGACGGCGACAAAGTCATCGCCCGCGCCGGCAAGGCGGTGGATGCGTCCGCCGCGAACACCGAACCGGCGCCGCATCGCGTCACTCTTTCCAATCTGCCCAAAATCACCTTGTGGGACCTGGACCATCCCCGCCTCTACACGATTGAAGTCAAGCTCACCGCCCAGGGCCAACTCATCGACCAGGACCATCGCCGCATCGGCTTTCGCCAGGCGCGCTTCACCGATCGCGGCTTCGAGCTGAATGGCCGGATCGTCAAGCTGCGCGGGCTGGACCGTCACCAGACTTTCCCCTTCATCGGCCAGGCGATGCCCGCCCGCGTCCAGCGCCGCGATGCGCAGATCCTCCGCCAGAATCTCAAATGCAATATCGTGCGCACTTCCCACTATCCCCAGTCGCGCCATTTCCTCGACGCCTGCGACGAGTTGGGCCTGTTGGTGCTGGAGGAGATTCCCGGCTGGCAGCATATCGGCGACAAGCTTTGGCAAGATCTGTCGGTGGACAATGTCGCCCGCATGATCCGCCGCGACTGGAACCACCCCTCCATCATTCTTTGGGGCGTGCGGATCAACGAATCCAAGGACAATCACGATTTCTATGTCCGCACCAACGCCGCCGCCCATGCGCTCGATCCCACGCGCCAGACCGGCGGCATCCGCTGGTTCCAGGAATCGGAATTGCTGGAAGACGTCTTCACCATGAATGATTTCGACTTCCCCCTGAAGCCGCCCAACCATTCGCTTTATCTCAACACCGAATTTGTGGGCCACACCTTCCCCACCAAGACCATCGACAATGTCGAGCGTCTGACCGAACACACCTTGCGCCATGCCCGCACCCACGATCAGCTGGCGTCCAATCCCCAATATGCGGGCGGCATCGGCTGGTGCGCCTTCGACTACAACACCCATGGCAATTTCGGCTCCGGCGACCATGTCTGTTATCACGGCGTGATGGACATGTTCCGCGAGCCCAAACCGGCGGCGGGCTTCTACAAATCCCAATGCGAGCCGTCCGAGGAAGTGGTGCTGGAGCCCGCTTTTCATTGGGCCATCGGCGATCAGTCCATCGGCTTTTCCAAGGCCGTGGTCTCGTCCAACTGCGATCATCTGAAATTCTATATCGGCGGCAAGCCGGTGGCCGAGGCCGATCCCGACCGCGTCCAGTTCAAGCACCTCAAATACGCTCCCTTCGTGCTGGAGCTGCCGGTGGACATCAACAAATGGGGCGATCTTCGCATCGAAGGCTATATCGGCGGCAAGCTGGCGATCACCAGGAATTATGGCGGCGCGGGGGTGGACAAGAAATTCGCCCTCATCGCCGACGATCCGGCGCTGATCGCGGACGGCGCCGACACCACGCGGGTGGTCTTTCGCGTCACCGACGCGTACGACGCCATCCTGCCCTTTGCCGATGGCGCCATCCGCTTCGAGCTGGATGGACCCGCCGAGATCATCGGCGACAATCCCTTCGCGCTGGTGGGCGGCACGGGCGCGATCTGGATCCGCGCCAGGGAGCAGGCGGGCGTGGCCCGGCTGACCGCGCATCACCCCAGGCTGGGGCGCCAACAGGTCGAAATCCGGATTTCGGAAGCGGTGCCCGAAGCGGTTTAGGGCCGCCGCCTAGGCGCCATAGACGCTCACGCCGCCCACCACCGTGCGCAGGATCGGAATATCCTTGATCTTGCCCGGATCGACAGTGTGAAGGTCCTCGCCCATCACCACATAATCGGCCAGCTTGCCGGGCGTGATGGAGCCTTTGATGGCCTCTTCATGCATGTAATAGGCGCCGTTGATGGTGTTGACGCGCAAGGCTTCGTCCACGCTGATGCGCTGACTGGCGCCCCAGGTTTCGCCATTCCAGCCGGTGCGCGTCACCATGCTCTGGATGCTGATCCTGGGATCGAAGGAGCCCGGCGGATAATCCGTGCCCGTCGCCACCGGCACCTTGGCGTCCATCCAGGTGCGGAACGCCATGCATTGGCTCATGAACGCATCGCCATAGAGATGGAATTTCTCGGAGTCGGTATAGAGATAGACCGTGAAGGAATTGGGAACCACGTCCAGCGCCTTGATGCGGCGCACGATGTCCTCATTGATGTTTGTGCAATGGGTGATCTTGTGGCGGACATTGGCGCGCGGCGCCAGCTTCATCGCCCGCTCGTAAGCCGTCAGCACCATCTCGATGGCGGGAATGCCGTTCGCATGGCAATTGCATTCGATGCCCGCCCGCTGCAGCCGCTCGGCCCAGGCGTTGAGATCGTCCTGCGTAGTGGTGATGTTGCCGTAATAGGGCGGGTTTGAACCCGCGAACGGGGTCCTGCGCGACATGGTGCGTTCCTCGAACGAACCATCGCAAATGTGCTCGTATGTGGCGCCGATCCGGATGCGCTCGTCGCCGAAACCGGTGCGCACGCCCGCGGCGATCAGCGTGTCGATCATGGCGTCATCGGCTTCGTAATTCACCCGGTGCAGAAGCTCGCCGCTGTCGCGCGCCTGCTGCAACGCGGAGAGATTGCCGCCCTGATGCGCCACGCTGGTCAGGCCGAAGCGCACGAATTCCTTGGAGATGAAAGACAGCGCGTCGCGGTCGCGCCGCAACGTCTCCTCCGCCGACAGGACGGGACGCTTGACGGACTTGTTCACGATATCCATGGCGTTGTCGGTGGCGCGGCCGTTCAATTCGCCCCTGGCGTCATGGTCGAAGGTGCCGCCGGCGGGATTGGGCGTCGCTTTGGTGATGCCCGCCACTTCAAAGGCCTTGCTGTTGTAATAGGCCGAATGCCCGCCGCCATGATAGGCGACCACCGGCAAATCCTTGGAGACCGCATCCAGATCCTGAACGGTAAGCGCCCGTCCGTCCTTCGCCTTGGTGTCGTCATAGAAAAAGCCTTCCACCCAGGAACCGGGCGCGGTCTTGGCGGCCCTGGCGCGCAGTTTGGCCTGGATGTCCGCGATGCTCATGCGTTCCGGCGCATAGGCGTTGCCCAGGATGACTTCGTTGCGAAGCACCTCGCCCGCATCTTCCGCGTGATTGTGGCAATCGATGAAGCCGGGCGTGATGGTCATGCCCTTGGCGTCGAACGTCTCGGTCCCCGGCCCGCCCAAGGCTTTCATGTCGGCGGTTGAACCCACGGCGAGAAAGCGGCCATCCTTGACGGCGAAGGCTTCGGCGCGGGGCATTCGCGCATCGACGGTGTAGACTTTCGCATTGATGACGACGAGGTCGGCTTTGCCGGGCTGGGAAGACGCCGCCTGCGATGCGCCGGTGAGAGACGCCGTGGCGCCGCCCAAGGCCGACACACCGGCCAAGCCCATGAATTGCCTGCGATTGTGCGAATTGCCCTTCGGACCATATGTCATGTTCGCCTCCCCAGATTGCCTGCCGCTTCAACCATGCACCAGCGTCTCGTAAAGCTTGGGATCGGTCGCGCCTTCCGTGTTGATGAGAAAGACGCGCGCATCGGCGCCCAGCCCGATGTCATCGCGCAGCGCGGAATTCCCCGCCACTTTCATCAGCGCGGCCAGGCCGGCGCCGCCGCTTTCGCCCGCGACGATCGCCGGATCGCCGCCAAGCGGAAAAGCCAGCCGCTGCATGGCGGCGATGGCGTCCTCATCGTCCACAGTCATAAAAGCATCAGCCGTGCGCGCAAGGATGCGCCAGGCGACCAGCGACGGCTCATGGCATTCCAGCATCGCCATCACGGTCGGACGGCAATGCGCGATCTTGACCGGCCGCCCGGCCTTGGCGCTTTCGAACAGACAGGCGGCGCGCGACGGATCGACCACGGTGAGAAACGGGCGCTTCTCCCCCAGCACCAGGGCGAAATGCGCCGCGACCGTGGCGGCGATGCCGCCGACACCGGCCTGGATGAAGACATGGGTGGGCGGCGCCGGAATTTCGGCCAGCGTTTCGCGCAGCAGCGCCGTGTAACCCTGCATCACCGTACGGGGGATTCGCTCATAGCCCGGCCAAGAGGTATCCGACACGACGGTCCAGCCATTGGCTTCGGCGGCGCGCGCGGCTTCGGCAACCGAATCGTCGTAGTCGCCCTTGACGCGGACGATGCGCGCGCCAAAGCGGGCGATGGCTTCGCACCTCGCTTCGCTGACGCCTTCATGCACGAAGATCACGCAGCCCGCGCCGATCAGCTGCGCGCCCTGCGCGACCGAGCGGCCGTGATTGCCGTCGGTGGCGCACGCGACCGTCATGGACGCGGCCGCTTTGGCCACATCCGGCGAGCGCCAGGCGGCGATATCGATGGGACGGCCCAGCGATTTTTCCGCCTGCTCGACCGCAAGGCGAATGGTGGCATAGGCGCCGCCCAGCGCCTTGAAACTGGCGAGGCCCAGCCGCTTGCCTTCATCCTTGATATGGAGCGCGCCGATGCCGAATGCGCGCGCCAGGGCGGGAAGCGCCACCAGCGGGGTCGGCGCATAATCCGCGCGCGTATCCAGAAAATGCTGGACCGCGCCGGCGGCCGCTGGCCCAAGCGCTTCGGCATCGGCGGGGTCGAGCGCCCGGCGATAGTCCGGTGACATGTTGCGGATCAGCATGATGGGCTTGTTTCCGTCTCCGCGCGCATGAGTTAGAAATAGCTCGGAATGCGGGGCGTTTTTGCTGTATTTTGGCCCGCGCGGCGCATATTTCGCTCGCCAAAGAGGTCCTCAATGAGCGGTTCACTCGCCATCGACAAATTCGATCTGGCGATCCTGGGCGAGCTTCAGCGCGACAACCAGACGCCGCAACGCCTGATCGCCGAAGCGGTGGGCCTTTCGGCGCCCGCCGTGCAGCGCCGCATCCAAAGGCTTCAGGACATGGGCGCGATCCGGGCGAATGTGGCGGTGATCGATCCCGCGAAGATCGGCCAGCCCATCACCCTTCTGGTCGCCGTCGAAATGGAAAGCGAGCACAGCGAAATGCTGGATGCGGCCAAGGCAAGCTTCGCCGCCGCGCCGGAAGTGCAGCAATGTTATTATGTGACGGGCGACGCCGATTTCATGCTGGTGGTGATCGTGCCCAGCATGGCCGATTATGAAGCGCTCACCAAACGGCTCTTCTTCGCCAACAACAATGTCAAACGGTTCCAGACATCCGTGGCGATGGATCGGGTGAAGGTGGGGCTCACCGTTCCGGTTGGACCGGCAAGTCCGTAACGGCTTTGCGTCCGCTTGCCCGGACAGTTGATGTGCGGCAAGCTGAAGTTGGAGACAGATGCCGCCATGCGTCACTCGCGCCTGTTGCAAGCCCTGGCCGCCGCCTCGCCGCTCCTCGGCGGCTCCGCCGGCGCCGCGCCTGTCGACATGGCGGCGCGGATTCTTCCGGCCGCCGCCGCGCCGGGCGATGCGGTGAAAGCGTTTGTCAAACGGGCGGCGGGCCCCATCGCGCTCACCCATGTGCGGGTGATCGACGGCACCGGCGCGCCCGCGCAAGCCGACCGCGCGCTTTTGATCGAGGACGGGCGCATCGCCGCCATCCAGTCCGCCGCCGATGCCGTTCCCGGCCAATACAAGGTCGTCGACGCCACGGGCAAGAGCGTGTTGCCCGGCCTGGTCGGCATGCACGATCACATGTACTACATCGCCCGGCCCAATCTGGATTCCGGCGGCCATGGCGAACCGCCGCTGATCGTGCCGCAGATGACCTTCTCCGCGCCCCGGATGTACCTGGCCGCAGGGGTCACCACCTTGCGCACCACCGGCAGCGTCGAGCCTTACACCGACCTCAACCTGAAACATGAAATCGATGCGGGCCATATCGCGGGCCCGCACATGGACGTGACCGCGCCCTATCTGGAAGGGCCGAATAGCCCCTTCATCCAGATGCATCAGCTGGCCGATGCCGCCGATGCCCGCGCCACCGTCGCCTTCTGGGCGAGCCAGGGCGCGACGTCGTACAAGGCGTATATGAACATCACCCGCGCCGAACTGGGCGCGGCGATCGAGGAAGCGCACCGCCACGGCCTGAAAGTCACCGGCCATCTCTGCTCGGTGACCTATCCGGAAGCGGCGAATCTGGGCATCGACAATCTGGAGCATGGCTTCTGGGTCAATACCCAGCTCGATCCCGGCAAGGCGCCCGACCTCTGCTCGAAAAGCGAAGGCGATGCGACGCTGGGCGTCATGACGCCGGGCGGCGAAGCGGCGCGGGCGCTGATCGCGCTTCTGGTGCAAAAGCATGTCGCGGTCACCTCGACCCTGCCCGTGTTCGAGAATACGTCGCCCGCCTATCGCACCTTGCCGCCGCGCCAATTGGAATCGATGAGCCCCGAGGCGCGCACCGATTATTTCTATCTGCGCGGGCTGAACCTGACGCGCACCCCGGAACGCAAGGCGGCGCAGGCCAGATTATGGGCCAATGAATTGGGACTGGAGCGCGAATTCGCGGCCGCGGGCGGCTTGCTCCTGGCGGGGCCCGATCCCACCGGCGGCGGCCAGGTTCTGCCCGGCTTCGGCGACCAGCGCGAGATCGAGCTCCTGGTCGAGGCGGGATTCACCCCGCTCGAAGCCATCCGCATCGGCACCTTGAACGGCGCGACATATCTCGGCCTGGACAAGCGCATCGGTTCCATCGCGCCGGGCAAGGACGCGGATCTGCTGCTGGTGACGGGCGATCCTTCCGCCGCCATCACCGATATCGAGAAGGTGGAGACCGTGTTCAAGGACGGCATCGCTTACGATCCCGCCGCGCTCTTGAATTCCGTCCGGGGCCATTACGGGCAATATTGAACGGCCGGGAACTCGCGGGAACCGCTCCATCCGTACAAAAGGTGCGCAAGCGGACACGGCCTTTTTTAAGAATTTCGACAATAGGGTGACGGGCATTCGATGATCTCGCCCGTCACATACCGGTCGCGCTCCACACGATTGGTCGCCGGCCTTGCCGTTATCGCCGCCGCAATCCTGGGCGCCAGCGTGCTGGTCATTCTATGGGTGCTGGGCACGGCGTCTTCGGACATGGACCGGGCGCAGAAGGCGGGCCAGACCCAGCTGGTCCGTGCCATGTTCAAAACCTATCAGGACAGGGTCGCGTCGGAAGTCGCGGACTATGTCTCCTGGAGCGAGCTTTACAATTATACGCGGGCGCCCCGCGACCGGGCTTTCGAAGACAATTCCCTGGGGCCCTATTTGAAACAGACATTCGGCACGGACGATGTCTTCATCATCGCCCGCTCTGGCCGCGTGGCTTATGCCTATCGCACGCGCAAGGACGGCGCGACGGCCGAAGACCTGGGCCTGTCTCCTCAGATACAGCAACTGGCCAAGAGCGCATTCGCGGCGGAAGATTCCGGGAACCGGCGGATGTTCTCCGGCCTGGTCTGCCTGGACGGCCTGCCCGCGGTCCTGGCCGGATCGACCATCCATCCGCCCGAGCTCGCGATGAGCGTGTCATCGCAATTCGTCTTGATCGAGGCGCAGGAAGCCACGCCTTCGGGTGTCGCCCGCCTGGGAAAGGAATATGGCCTGACGGGATTGGCGGTCGGCTCGGGCAATGGCGGAGGCATCGTTCTTCTGAATCCCTGGGGTCAACCTTCGGGCCTTTCCATCAACTGGATATCGGCGGCGAGCGGCCGCCAGTTGTTCCACCGCGTCCTGCCTGTGATCCTTTTGGTCGGCGCCGTCACGGCGCTGGCCTTTGTGGGTCTCGCGATCGCCTGGTGGCGCTTTCTCAGCGACCTCAAGGAAGGCGAAGGCCGCGTGCTGGCGGCGGAGCTGGAAACCACCAAAGCCCAGGCGCGCGCCGCCGAAGAGACCAGCCGGAGCAAAAGCGCCTTCATCGCCAATATGAGCCACGAACTGCGGACGCCGCTGAACGCCATTCTGGGCTTTTCGGAGGCGCTACTGTCGGGAACATTCGGCCCCTTGCCGGCGGGCAAATACCGCGAATATCTCGGCGACATCCATGTCAGCGGCAAGCATCTGCTGAGGCTGGTCAACGACATTCTCCAATTGTCCAAGATCGAAGCCGACAAATTGGAAGCCGATATCGGGATCGTCTCCGCGCATGACGCCATTGCCGGCAGCATGCGCGTGGTGGGCATCCTGGCGGCGAAGCGCGGCATCCGCATCCAGCTTCATCGCGGACCGGCCTCACCCCGGATCGTGGCGGACAAGAAGGTGCTGGAGCAGATTCTGCTCAACATCCTTTCCAACGCCGTCAAATTTTCCAGGGAGGGCGGCCTGGTGGAAATCGCCTGCACCCCGGCGGACGATAGCTGCATCATCCGGGTCGCCGACCGGGGCTGCGGAATTCCCCCCCATACGCTTGCCCAGCTGGGAAAGCCGTTCGTCCAGGCCGAAGGCGCCTTTGCCCGCAAATATCAGGGCACGGGTCTTGGCCTGGCCATCAGTTTCCGCCTTGCGGAACTGATGGGCGCGTCCCTGGCGATCGACAGCATCGAAGGTGAAGGCACCACCGCCACCCTCACCTTGCAGACCGCCCGCGAAACCCCGCAGGCGTCCGCCGCCTGAAGGCTTTGCGCGGCATCGCCTCACGCGGCCGCCTTGGTTTCGGGCAATAGCAGCGTGACCGTGGTGCCGGCGTCGACCGCGCTTTCGATCTCCAGCTTGCCGCCATGCAGCTCCGCCAGTTCCTTGGTCAGCGGCAAGCCCAAGCCCGTGCCCACCTTCTTGCGCGTCATCTCGTCATCGACCTGGCCGAAAGGCTCCAGCACGGCGGGAATATCCTCGGCGCGCATGCCGATGCCGGTATCGCTGACCGATATGCCGATGAAGTCCGAGCGCCGGAAAACCTCCACCGCCACCTCGCCCTTTTCCGGCGTGAATTTCACCGCGTTCGAGAGCAGGTTCAGCAGCATCTGGTGCAGGCGCTGATCGTCGCCCGCGATATCCTTCACGCCGTCATAGACCTGAACCGTGATGCCGATATTCGATTTCGCCGCCTGGGTCTCGACCTGGCGGACGCAATCGATGACCAGGCGGAAAATCTCGACATCCTCGATATGGAGGCGAAGCTTTCCCGCGTTCAGCTTGGACATGTCCAGAAGATCGTTGATCAGGCCGAGAAGATGCTTGCCGCTGTCATTGATGATCCGCGCATATTCGGCGTAACGCTCATGCCCCAAGGGACCGAACATCTGGTCCCGCAGGATTTCCGAAAAGCCCAGAATGGCATTGAGCGGCGTGCGCATTTCATGGCTGGTCGCCGACAGCACATTGATGCGCGGCGTGTTCTGCTGCTCTTCCCGCGATCGCGCCAGCTCGCTCTTCAGTTGCGCGATCTGATTGAGATAATACCGCTCCATGTCGGGGTCGTCGCGGCGGTGGAGCGAGTGGGATTGATTGGTAAGATGCGCGACATTGGGCATACACGACTCCGGTTTGCGGCCGTCTGCCCCCCGGGAGCAGCCTGAGGAAACAGAGTTAACAAACTCTTTACGGAGATTTCGATGCCGCCGACGGGAGCGCGAATTCCGCGAAACCGCGCACGGAAAAAATTATCGTGGAAAACGCATTTGGAAATTCCGCGCGAGTTCCGCGAATATCCGCGCCGGGAACCCGCCGGATCATTCTTCAGCGGTAATCATCGCGATCCCGATAGCGGTACCGGTCACGATAATAGCCGTCGCGATAGCCGCGGTCATAACGGTCGCGGTAATAGCCGCCGCTGTAATAGCGGTCGCCATAATAGCCGTCGCGATAGCCATAAGGCCGGTAGACGCAGCCCGCCAGGGCGACCGAACTCAATATCGTGCAGATCAGGATCAGCTTTTTCATGGCACAGCCTTTCCGGCATCCAATGCCCTGCCTGCCCTATTAACCCGCCTGGCGCCCCAACGGTTCCATGCTAGGTTTGCCGCCAAGATTGCCGCAAAGATTGACCGAGGGGAAAGCCATGAAAAGCCGCATTTTCGCCGCCGCGATATTTCCTGTTCTCGCCGGAATGCCCTTGCTGGCCAGCGCCGAGGAGAATCTCTCGCCCGCAGCCAGGCAATGGTGGGCCGATATCACCACCATCGCCAGCGACGCCAATGAAGGCCGCCAGACCGGCTCGGCCGGTTATATGCGCGCCGCCGATTATGTGATCGGGCGGATGAAGGCCGAGGGCCTGAAACCCGCGGGCGACAAGAACGGTTTCCTGCAGCAAGTGGCGTTCGAGCAGCAGGTGGTGGACCAGGATGCCTCCCGCGCCATGCTGGTGAACAAGGATGGATCGCAAACCCCGCTCAAGGTGGGCGACGCGCTTTTGATCCGGCCGGGCGGCGAAGCGCGCCCCGCATCGGTGGACGCGCCGCTGATCTTCATCGGCTATGGGCTCAATCTGCCCAAGCAAGGCTATGACGATTTCGCGGGCCAGGACCTGAAAGGCAAGATCGCGGTGGTGATCAGCGGCGGGCCCGACAATATCTCCGCCCCGGTCAAGTCCGACGCCCGCGCCAACCGGGAAGAAGAATTGGCCAAGCGGGGCGCGCTGGGCCTGATCACCCTCACCACGCCGCATCAGGTCGAGATCGTGTGGCCGCGCCAGCGCCTGCTCGCCCGCCAGGCCGGCATGTATCTGGCCGATGCGAAATTCCATGACGTGCCGAACGGCTTCTTCACCGCCGGCATGGACCCCAGCCAGACCGAGGCCCTGTTCAAGGATAGCGGCCACAGCTTCGCGGAAATGAGCGCCCTGGCCGACGCCTCCAAGCCGGTGCCGCGTTTCGATCTGACGCCGCGCCTGAAAGCCAGCGTCGCGGCCAAGCGCACCCGGCTCACCTCGCCCAATCTGGTGGCGAAGCTGGACGGCGCCGATCCCAAGCTGAAATCGGAATATGTGGTGGTCTCCGCCCATCTCGATCACCTGGGCATCGGGGCGCCGATCAACGGCAAGACGCTTTATAATGGCGCGATGGACGATGCGTCCGGCGTGGCGGCGGTGCTGGACATCGCCCACCGCATCGCCGCCGCGCCCCACCCACGCCGCTCCGTCCTCTTCGCCATCTTCACGGCGGAAGAAAAAGGCCTGCTGGGCTCGCGCTACTTCGCCGCCAATCCCACCGTGCCGAAAAAGAATATCGTCGCGGACCTCAATTTCGACATGCCGCTGCCGCTCTGGCAACTCAAGATGGTCTATCTGCCCGGCGAAACCGAAAGCACATTGGGCGCCGACGCCCGCGCCGTGGCCACGCCCATGGGGCTGGAGGTGGTGCCCGATCCCAATCCCGACCGCAATGTCTTCATCCGCGCCGACCAGTATAGCTTTGTGCGCGAAGGCGTGCCGTCGCTGTTCATGAAATTCGGCTTCCGCAAGGGCATGCCGGAATACCAGATCGAACATGACTGGCGCGCCAACCGCTACCATTCCCCGTCCGACGATCTGGATCAGCCCGGCATCTTCAAGGAAGACGCGGTGAAGCTGGACGCCTTTACCGCCGCCATCGCGCTCCGCATCGCCAACGCGGACAAGCGGCCGGAATGGCTGCCCGACAGCATCTTCCGCAAGGCGGGGGAGTAGCATTCGCCACAGGCCAAGCGCGGCGGTGCAGATATCCTCATCCTGAGCCTGTCGAAGGATGAGGACTGCACAAGCAGAGAGACGCCCTCATGGTTCGACGGGCTCACCATGAGGAATTCGGGCCGAGGCGAACCGCTACCGCAATCTACCCACGTTTCTCTCAATAAGCCGGACGCTCCTGGGTCTTCGCCGTGCCCGGAACACCCTTGGGCGCGCCATCGACTTTCTTCAACCCGCGTGGCCCCAGCTTATAGGCGCGCCATTGCAGGTCCACGATATAGGCGTGCAGCGCGTCCGCTTCCTCCGGCGTCATGTAGGTCTTGATCAGGGGCTGGCCGATGGGGACGCTGAATTTCGGCATTCCCTGTTCCTTGTGCGTGCCGCCCAACACGATGTCCTTGAACTGCTTGTGGATGCTGCGGGGCATGTAGCGCAGGTCCGGCACTTCTCCCCCCAGCGCCCAGGCGCCGCTGCCGTCCGCTTCCGGCGAATGGCATTTCTGGCAGAAGAATTTGTTGTAGACCTTGGCGCCGTTGGCGATCTGCTGCGCGGTGCCGGTCTGATCCGGCGGCGGCGGCACGGCCGGAACATAAGGCTCGATCGCGGGCATCGGCGCCTTGCCGCCGATCTTGAACGCGAACAGCCGCGCCGGCCCGCGCTTGCTTTCCAAGGTGGACATGCTGGCCGGGCTGCCGAACAACCGATAGCCACCGCCCAGTCCCGCCGGCATCAGCACATATTGTTCGCCATTGATCGTATAGGTCGCGGGCGTCGCCTGGATCGCCGAGCCCGTCTTCACCGACCACAGCACCTTGCCGGTATCCGCCGCGTAAGCGGTGAAGTAACCCGAAGCATCGCCCTGGAACACCAGATTGCCCGCCGTGGAAACGGGCGAGCCGTTCAGCTCCAGGGGAAGCGTGGCGACCCAGCGCGGCTTTTGCGCGATGGGATCGAACGCCACCAGCTTGCCTAGCGGCAGTTTCGCATAAGGCTTGAAGCTGCCGCCCGGCACGCTGCCGCCCAGATTCTGGCGCGTCAGCTGCGCCGCCACGCTGTCGGCCGCGGACCCCGCGCCCTCGGACACTTCGATATCGCCCCGCCCGGAGACTTTTCTGACGTCATAGGCGGAGATATACACCAGCCCCGTCGCGGCATTGTACGACAGGGGGAACCAGCCGCCGCCCATGTTGGGCGTGGGCAGATTCTTGGGCCGCCCCACATCCTGATAGCCTTTGGTTTCCAGCTCGCGCACGCTGTATTGCTTGAGTGACGGATAGGCCGATCCGCCGATGCCCCGCGGCGGCATCGCTTCCTGGCCGGTGCGCGCGTCCAGGGTATAGAACACGCCGTTGCGCGGCTTGGTCATCACCACGCGGCGCCCCTTGCCGCCGATGGTCATGTCGGCCACCAGCACATGGAAGTCCTCCGCGCCGTCCGGCGGATAGGCGGTCTGGTAATGCCAGACATACTCGCCCGTGGTGGCGTTGATCGCCACGATGGAATTGGCGAACAGCAGATTGCCGCTGGGCTTGATATGCTCGAAATCGCCCGCCGCCTCGCCCGCCGTCGAAGTGGAGATGTAGAGAAGATTGGTCACCGCGTCATAGGTCAGCGCGGTCCACACATTGGCGCCCGCCAGCTGCCAGCTTTCGCCTTTCCAGGTCTTGGCGATGGTGGCGAGCGTCTTGTTCTCGTAAGGCTTTTTGGGGTCGCCCGGCGCGGTCCAGAAGGTCCAGGCTTTCTTGCCCGTCTCCGCATCCACCGCCACCACGCCGCCGCGCACGTCATATTCCATGCCCGCCCAGCCGGTATAGATCAGGCCGTTGCCCACGCGGGGCGCTTCGGTGATGCCGGTCTGGTCGGCGTCGCACACCACCGTGTCCCAGACCTTGGTGCCCTTGACCGCGTCGATCGCCACGATGCGGCAATCGCCGGTGCCGACATAGACCTTGCCGTTCCACACCGCCACGCCCCGGTTCTTGCGCCCTTCATAGGAATTGCGCCACGGCCCGTTGATGCGAATCTTGGGATCGAAGCGCCACAGCATCTTGCCGGTGGCGCCGTCGAACGCTTCGACCACATCCAGCGGCAAGCCCAGATAGATCACGCCATCGACCACGATGGGCTCCAGCGCCAGGCCCATGGGACTGTCCACATCGGTGGCCCAGGCAAGACCCAAATCCTTCACATTCTTGTCGTTGACGGCTTTCAGCGGGCTGAAATGCTGGCTCTCGAAATTGCCGCCATAGACCAGCCAATTGTTCGCCCGGTCCGCCGCCGACAGGACGCGCGCCTGGGTGACATTGCCGGGCTTGGGAGCGGAAGATGGAGATGCGGACTGCGATAAGGCCGGCGTCTGCATGGCAATCGCCGCCGCGGCCAAAAGGCCCCCCGCCACAAATCCCGCCAACCGATTTTTCATCGCTGCTCCCCCCGGAATGCTTCGATCCCGCGCGCAACACCGGCATGGAATCGCGGCGGCCGCACGGATCGGGGCAAGCCTAAAGCGGCGGCGTTCGGCGCGGCAAGCGGAATTGTATAGGCAAATTCCGGCAACCCGCATATTGCAGATGCACAATGCGTGTTCCGTGGCCCTGTCTATTTCTCCGGCACGCGCGTATCCGTCGCGATCCAGTTCACTTCCCAGCTTTTTCCGCCGTCATCGGAAAAAGCCTGCTCGAAACGATATTGGTTCGCAGTGATCCTGGTGATGACGAAGCGCACGAAGATGGCGCGGCCGTTCAAGCTTTCCTGGTCGTAGAATTCCCCGCGCCCATTCTTGAATTCGCCGATGGTGGGCTGGGTGAACACGCCGATATCGCTGCGCGCGAAATTCAGGCTCCACTGATGCGCCACAGGATTATAAAGACGCAAATTGAGGCCGACGAAGGTCCCTTCCGCGCCATGCACCGTCAGCTCCACCAGATTGGCGCGGCCGTCCCAGACTTTGCGCACCACCGAGGTGCCGTCATATTCGCCCCATTCTTTCGAACCGGTCAAAGGATGCAGCAGCCTTTTGAGATGCGTGTTCCAGGTGCCGATTTCCCAATCGAAATCATGGGCGCCGTCGCGCCGCGCTTGCTCCACCGGCGCCGCCATGGCCGGGATAACCGCAAGGACCAACGCCAGGCCAGGAATGAAAGCGCGCCGCATGAGTGCCCTCCCCTTATGTCCCGGAAAGGTGCGCGCGGGGCGGGCGGATTCAAATAACCACTTTGCCGAAGCCGCAGATGCCAGTTTCAGGGCGTCAATTGCAGGTGCAGCGCGAAGGCATAGGCCATCAGCGCCACACCCACCACGCCCGCGCCGATGCCCGCATAAAACACGGTGCGCGAGCGGACCAGGGCGGCCACCGATGCCAGCGCGATGCCGACCTGGGCGGCGAAACCGGCATAGACCAGCTGATCCCGCTCGGCCAATCGCTTGCCGCCGTCCTTCAGATGTTCGTCGCGCTCGGCGGCCTTGTCGGTGGCGGTCTTGCGCAAGGCGGGCTGGCGGGCGCGCAATTCCTTGGCTTCGGCGTTGAGCGCATCCAGGTTCGGGGTGTTGGGCGCGGCCAGGATCGCCGTCTCCACCACCCGCGCCTTGATGCTGTCGGCCTGATATTCCGCCCAGGCGTCGGAGGATTGGGTCTGCGCCAGGATCGCCCGGTCGCTCATATAGATCGCGTCATTGGTCAAGGTGGCGGAGCGCACGGTGAGATAGCCGGAGATCGCCGCCAAGACGCCCGTCAGCATCGCCACCTGTTTCAGCCAGCTTGGCGCATCGCCTTCGCCGCGCTCGCCGATCCCCGCAACGATCCGGCTGACGGTGGATTTGAAACCGGAACCGCTTTGCGACATGCGCCTGCCCCTCTTGCTTCTAGAGCCCCGCGAAGAAGACCCGGATATCTTCTTTGCCCGCCCCGTTCGACAGAAGAATGGCCAGCGCCATGCGGGCGCGCCGCGCGTCCAACGGCCCCGCCGGGATCAGCCCCCGCGCGATCAAGTCCATCTCGCCGCCCGCATAGCCATAGGAACGGGTGAGCGTTTCGCCCGCGCCGGTGCGGCTGGCAAAGATCACGGGCATCGGCATCGCTTCCAACAGCGCGGGCACGGTATCGGCGACATGGCCGACGCCGGGCAGCGCCAGCACCAGCGCGTCGCAGGGTGGAAAATTCTTGATCAGTTGGGGCTCCAGCCCCGGCCCCGCTTCAAGGATCGCCACCACCGTCTCGCGCCCGCCCCATGTCAGATGCGGCAGGCGCTTTTCCGGCGTGAGCGTGAAGCGCACCCGTCCTTCCGCCACCCAGCCGATCGGCCCGAACGGCTCCGACGAAAAGGCATGGGTGCGAAAGGCGTGGCGCTTTTTGGCCAAGGGCGCCCAATGGATTTCATCGTCGAACACCACCAGCACGCCCTTGCCGCGCGCCGCCGCGCTGCCCGCCACCCGGCAGGCGGCGATGAGATTGGCGTCGCCATCGGCGGACGGCTGGTTGGCCAGCCGCATCGCCCCGGTCAAAACGATGGGGGTGTCGGTGCGGGTCAAAAGCTCCAGCGCGAAGGCGGTTTCCTCCAGCACATCGGTGCCGTGGGTGATCACCACCCCGTCATGGCTGGCGGCAGCCGTCTCCGCCGCCTTCGCGATGGCCGCGATATCGGCAATGGAGAATCCGGCGCTGGGCCGCGACAGGACCGGGACCAAGGTGACTTCCACCTCGGGAAGCGTGCGGGCCAGCATGTCGATGAAAGGCGGCGGCGCGCCCAGCTGGCCGCCCTTGTCGGACGCCCGCATGGCGATGGTGCCGCCGGTGGTGAGAAGAGCAATGCGCATGCCGCGATGCTAGCCGCTTCGGCGCGGGCGCGTCCACTCATCCGGCCCTTCGCTTACGCTTCGGGCGTTCGTCGTTTTCGCGGGGCCACTGGACCCGCTCACGCGCTTCGCGCGCCGCTCCTCACCCGGCCCTTCGCTTACGCTTCGGGCGTTCGTCGTTTTCACGGGTCCGCTGGACCCGCTCACGCGCTTCGCGCGCCACTCCTCACCCTTCGACGAGCTCAGGGTGAGGAGTCTCTAAGTCCTCATGGTGAGCTTGTCGAACCATGAGGGCCGCGCCGAACTATCAATACGCCGACGCCGTCAGCTTGATGTCGGCATGCTTCCAGGCCGCGTCG
The DNA here is from genome assembly GCA_937865685.1 of uncultured Alphaproteobacteria bacterium. GTDB lineage: Bacteria > Pseudomonadota > Alphaproteobacteria > Micropepsales > Micropepsaceae > Rhizomicrobium. The sequence goes on from CALMGU010000150.1 coordinate 28,123, forward strand.
AAACGCTTGCCCGCGTCCGCCGCGTCGGCATTCTTGCCTTGGGCGGTCAGCGCGGCTTTCAGCCCATAGAGCGCCCAGCCATTCTCGGCATTCTGCTTCAGGTCGGCGCGATAGACCGTTTCCGCCTCCGCCGCCTTGCCCGCCGCCATCAGCTGCGCGCCCAGCACATGGCGGGTGGGGAAGAAGGCGTCCGACGGCTCGTCGTAACCCATCTTGTCTTCGCGGGCGACCGCCTGGCGCAGCAGTCCCAGCCCCTTCTCCGTCTGGCCCCGCGCCAGCGCGATGCGGCCATGGGCGCGCAGGCTCGAGACCGCATAACAATCCTTCGCCAGATTCTGCCCGCAGCGGTAATCGGCGGGCGTGGCGGCGATGGCGGCATCCATCGCCGCAACCGCCTTGTCCGCTTCATCGACCCGGCCCTTCACCGCCAGCGCGGTGGCGCGCGCTTCCAGATACGCCACCGTCAGCCCCGGCAGCTTGGTGGTGGGCGCGGGCGCGGCCAGCGCCGCATCCCACAGACCGAAGCGCAGCATCGCTTCGTAACTGAAGCCCACATACCAATCGACCCCGCCCATCCCTTCGAGCAGATCGTCGGAGATGGAGGCGCGCGATTTGGCCACCGCATCCACGGTTTCGGCCTTGCGCCCTTCCATCGCGGCGGACGACGCCAGGAACTGATAATTGTGCGACGTGTACATGGGATAATAATCGAGCGCGGCGGTCTGCTTGTAATATTTCGCGTCGGCCACGGCGCCCTTGCGGTTGGCTTCGGCGGACGCTTCATACTTGCCCACCCGCTGATAGATATGCGCGGGCATATGTTCCAGATGACCGGCGGCGGGCATCATGCCGCCCAGACGATTGGCCGCCGCCAAAGCCTTCTCCGGATGGGGCGAGGCTTCCAGCGCATGGATGTAATAGTGATTGGCGCCGGGATGGTTCGCGTCTTTCGCCAGCACCTTTTCCAGGATCGCCACGATCTCATTGGTGTCGGCGCCAGGCTTGCCGTCTGCGCCCCACAGCTTCCAGGGATTTTTGTTCATCAGGGCTTCGGCATAGAGCACCTGCACATCCAGATCGTTCGGATATTGGGCCGCCACCTTCTTCATCGCATCGGCATAGGCATTGACCAGCGGCGGCCCGGACACGGGATCGAGCCCCTTGGCTTTGTCGAAGCGCGATTCCAGCGCCACGATCAGCGCATGTTCGACGGGCGTGGCGGGCAGCGCCTTGGCCTTCTCCACCGCGTCCCAGCCCACCTTGGCGCGGGCCTCGGCCATCATCGGCATATTATAGTTGGGCCCCAAGGTCAGACCCACGCCCCAAAGACAGGAGGCGCATGTTGGATCAAGCTCCGCCGCCTTGGCGAAGGACCGCGTCGCTTCGTCATGATTGAACGCGAAGATGAAGCGCATGCCCTGGTCGAAATAAGCCTGCGCCGCTTTCGACTTGGTGGTGACCGTGCGGTGGAAATTCCCCAGATTGGGAAATTCCTGCGCCCCCTTCGCCCAACCGCCAAGCGTCTGCGGAATGCCCATGGGCATATCCATCGCAACGGCGACGGTGGTGGTCAATAAAGCGGTAAGCCCAATAGCAGCAGCGGTCTTGAACATCGGTGCCCCCTTCTGAGAAAGCGCGGTCGGGTGCGCGGGGGGATGGTAGTCCTCTCTGGGAGGTTGGGGAAGCTGGCGGGGCGATGCATCGCGTGTTGCAGCTGCTAAATGCGCGTTTCGCGGTAACTGGCTTATGATCTGGAAAGTTGCTCGAGCTTTTTAGAAAGGCCAATAGGTACGGGCAATTTCGAGCGCTCGTACGTAGCCTTAAGCTCCTTATAGAAATCGACTTCATCGGATTTGCATTCTTCATCGGCGCAATTCCAGTGAGGGCAGAAACCCGCATTGTAGGGTACGGCGGGCACATCCTTGCCCGCTCGCCTAGCTCCGATGACAAAGCAAAACTTTGTGAGATGTTCCGGAGTACCTTCGAATACGTCACGGTATCGAATGACGCCAGCGTAAAAGACTTGCTGAAGATTATCAGCCATCCATTCGATTTCGCCATTCAGCAAATTCAAGTCGCCATTGACCGTGCCATTGGCCTTCCCGTTTGTGCCAATCGGCACCGATTCACCCGGACCTAATCTCGATTTAACAGGGATAAGATTATATGTGGCTGGATCTAACCCAGAGTCCATCCCGTAGAATGGCGCCGAAACTTCATTCCTCATATACCTCGACATCATGTAGCGCGAAGTCATGTACTTGGTCGCCGTATGGCCACTGTTTCTGGCGGCAGCCATGATGGCGAACGACGCATTCCGATCCTGTCCTATGGCTTCCGGCGTTATCTTTAAATCGGTCACGCTGACAGATGCCCGTTCGACGGCGCGAGTCGCGTCTAACTGCCTGCCGACAATCGAATTCTGAGTCGACATTATCTTGGCTTGATTTTGTGAAACGCAATATTGACCGATTCCAACGACCAAAAGCGCAAGAGCGATCAGTATTTCAGCAACATGCGTTGCCTTGAAATTTAAGAATGGCTCCGCCGGTTCGCGATGGCCTCGCATGCGACGGTAGTTTCTGCCGATATCTGGCGGAAGCACTTTTGGCCCTTTCTCAGCTGCCGTTTTGGCTTACCACGTAGAATTGTACTGCCGCAATCTAGTTCCCAAGAGATCACCCCGGCCCCGCCGGCAACGCGCCCAGCAGCCGGTCCACGTCATTCATGGTGTTGAAGGT
>CALMGU010000151.1 GCA_937865685.1 uncultured Alphaproteobacteria bacterium
GTCGCGCTTCGCATGACGGAGTCGCGCTTACAGCGCAGCCAAGCTGATGCGTGGGCGGAACAATTGCTCGCTGTCGCCGATCAGCATCCGCGGCGCGTCGTTGGAAGCGTGATCTTTCACGGCGCACCGGACGGGGACGGCATCGTGGAGGTTGCCTATGGGGTCGAGGAGGATTCGCAGCGCAGGGGGTACGCGACCGAAGCTACCAAGGCCAGCGTCGAATGGGCTTTGAACGTGATGGGCGTCCGTGCCGTACGGGCCGCCACCCCACCCTGGCGAGCGCCGTGTGGCATCGCGGAGGGTGCAGGACGAAAGACGAAGGACGGCGGAAGGTTCGTCCCTCGTCCGTCATCCTTAGTTCCACATCCTCTGTCGTTGGTTGAGCGCGCGTTCCGCGAACGCCACGCCCCTCCGGCCCCGCCCGCGGCGGGATGGATGCGGCCGCGATGCGGGCGGGGCAGAAGCCCCGCCCCACTTCATTCCGGCGTCGCGGCGCCGAGGAGCTGGATGATGCAGGTGAAGTCGGCGGCGGTGACCTTGCCGTCCTTGGTGCAGTCGGCGTCGCACATGGCCTGGGCGCGGCGGTCGAAGGCGGCGTGGGCGGCGGCGCGCGGGTCGGCGGTGTTGAGGACGTCGTTGCAGTCGGCGTCGCCGGGCAGGACGCCGGGGGTCTTGGTCGCGGTCGCGGTCGGCGGCACGGTCGGGGTGACGGTGACCGTCGGCGTCGGCGTCTCCAGGAACGGATCGCGCGGGTTGTTGGGGTCGCTGCCGTGGTCGATCTCGTCGCGGTCGAAGACGCCGTCGTCGTCGCGATCGAGCGCCAGGCGGCGGCCCTCGCCCGGCGGCGCGCAGGTGTAGGTGACGTCCTGTCCGTCCACCGCCGCGAGGGCGCGCAGGGCGGCATCGGTGAGCGGCGTCTCGCTGGCGCGGTCGCTGCGGAAGGTGCCGCTGGTGGGATCGAGCAGGAAGCCGCGCGGCAGGCCGTCGACCCTTTTCAGAAGCGCGCTGGCATCCAGGCCGCAGGCATACTCCACCAACGCCAGATCCAGGAACGGCTCGCGGATTTCCAGTTCGAACCGCATCGAACAGCGGTCCACCCGCTGTAAATTGGCCCGATGCATCATGGAGAGGCATTGTTCCTGAACATTGCGGCCCAAGGCATTGCTCTGCGCGAAGACATGTTCCAAGGGGCCATAGCCCGCAAAGAGCTCATCGGCGCCTTCGCCGCACAAAGCGACGCGATAGCCGTCCTGATGGATGCGGCGTGAAATCAGATAGCCGTACAGGGCAGGGCGCACGATCGCCGGTTCAAAGGCTTCGGCGACAGCCGCCACGGTTTCCAGCAGCGGCAAGGTTTCGGCGCTCTGTGCCTCGAACGGAATTTCCCGCATATCCAGGCCCGTCATGTCCGCATAATGGCGGGCGTAGCGGATATCGGGCGCGTCGCGGCTGGCGATGATGTAGCCGGGCATGTCGGGCTGATGGCGGCGCGCGTAATGCATCATCAAGGTGCTGTCGATGCCGCCGCTGAACAGCGCCGCGGCTTTCATGTCGGGCGGGATGCGGCTTCTGACCGCTTCGGCCAGGATCGCGTCCAGTTTTTCCGGAGAGCCCATGCCCGGTTCGGCGGGCTGCGGCAGCTGATAGAATTGGCGGCAGAAATTGCGGGTGAGCAGATAACCGGGCGGCAGCAGCATCACCTCGCCTTCGGCGACAGTGTCCAGCAGGGGCTTGATTTCCGAGCAGAACAGAAAGCCCTTACCCGACTGGATCAGATAAAGCGGCTTGACCCCGAACGGATCGCGGGCGGCGAGAAATTCGCCGGTCGCGACATCGATGGCGACAAAGGCATACATGCCGACCAGCCGCTTCAGCGCCTGGGCACCCCAGACCTGCAAGGCGTTGGCCAGAACTTCGGTGTCGCTTTCGGTGCGGAAAGGAACGCCCAACTGCTCCATTTCCCGGCGCAGTTCGGCATGGTTGTAGATTTCGCCATTGAGGGAAACCAGCAGCCGCTCATCGAACGACGCCTGGGGCTGCACGCCTTGGCGCGCATCCACGATGCGCAACCGGCGGGTGCACATCGCGACATTCTTAAGCGGCGCGACCAGGGGATCGGTGACATCGCCCCGGTGCAGGATGCCTGCGATCAGGCTCCGGACGGCGCCGTCCGCGCCCTCCCAATTGATCGCAACCGCTATGCCGCACATGAAAATCCGCCCGGAAAAATGCCGGGGGAGGATAGGGAGGCAAGGTTAATGGCTGATAACCGTGATCAGCCGGTGGCCAGCGGCAATCCCTTTTCGCGCCAGGCCTTCAGCCCGCCATCCAGGGCCGCCGCCTGGGTATAGCCCAGCTCCCGCAATGTCGCAGCCGCGAGGGTGGAGATGTGGCCGAATTCGCAGCACACCAGGATGCGCCTGGTGGGATCGGGCAGCTCGGTATTCACACGCAGCTCCAACTGACCCCGGGGCAAATGGCGGGCGCCGGGAATATGGCCGGCGGCAAAGGCGTCTTTCTCCCGCACATCCAGCAGCACCAGCTCCAGATCGTTGCGGCTCACCCGCTCCGCCAATTCGGACATCGAGATGAAAGCAATATTGGCCGCGGCGTCGGACAGCATCTGCGCCACGGTCTTGCCGCCGCTCATATTGGTGCGCAAGGCTTCGGTCAGATGGGTGGGCGCTTCCAGATTGAGGGTGCGCATCATGGCGATGAATTCGTCGCGATCCCGTTTTTGCAATCGCGGATTGCCCTCGATCTCCGCCCCGATGGTGGAATGGCTGCGGCCTTTATAGTCGTGGGCCGGATAAACCTTCAGCACCGGATCCAGCTTCAGCAGCCGGTTGAACAGGCTGTCATGCAAGGCTTCGGGATCGCCGGTGGGAAGATCGGTTCGGCCGGTGCCGCCGATCAGAAGCGTGTCGCCGGTGAAGACGCGGTCTTCCGCCACCACGCACATGGAATCGCGGGTATGGCCGGGAGTATGCATCGCCGTCAGCCGCATCTCGCCCACCCGCAGAATTTCTCCGTCGCAGAGCCGGAAATCGGCATAAGGCGCGGGCGACAGGCGGTGGGTCACCACCTTGGCGTTCAAGACCCGTCCCAATTCGCGGGCGGCGGAGAAATGATCGGCATGGGTGTGGGTGTCGAGGACATAGCGGATGCGCAAGCCATCGCGCGCCGCCAGGCCCAGATAGTGATCCATCTGCTTGAGATTGGGATCGATCAGGACGGCGGCATGGGTTTCGCCGCAGCCCATCAGATAGGACTGGCATCCACCGGTTGCGATCTGCTCGAAGATCATGCGCATACCCCTTGACCAAGTGTGCCAGAAAAAAACCTTCAAGGCGACCGGAGCGCCGCCCGGAAAATCTTGTCATGCTTCAAGGCATATTCGCGGGCCATGGCCTTGCGCCGGGTGCGGTGCTTTTCCGCATAAATAAGTGTCCAGCTCTGGCCGCGGGTGGATTTCGCGCCCCGCTTGCCCAGGCCGTTATGTTCGGCCAGCCGCCGCTCCAGGTCCAAGGTCCAACCGACATAGGTCCTGGCCCTGCCGGATTTGCTCGCTGCGATGAGGACATAGACGAAAGAGGGCATCGCCTTAGGTCCGCTATTTTTGCAGGGCTGGCAAGGCGTGGGTACGGGGTTGTCCCGCCGCCGCCGCCCTTCTATATGCTTGCCCAAGCAATGATTGCCTGCGCAATTATTGTCCCCATGGGGAACAAGGGCATGCGGCCTTTCTATCGCGCCAGCCATTACAATATGCGGAACTCGGTCGGCTATCTGGTCCGCCGGACCTCGAATTTGATGCTGCCGCAGCTGGAAGAATTGTTCGCGGATGCATCCCTGACATTCTCGCAATGGACGGTGTTGATGGCCTTGCGCGAGTGGGGCCATTCCACTTCGGCGGAACTGGCGCGGGATATTTGCCACGATGCCGGTTCTCTCACCCGGATCCTTGACGAATTGGAGCAGCGCGACCTGATCGCCCGCACCCGCAGCGAAACCGACCGGCGGGTGGTTGCGCTCAGCATGACGCCCCAGGGCCTGGCGCTGGTGGAAACCTTGCTGCCGCGGGTGGTGGCGCATTGGAACGAGCTGCTTGGCGATTTCAGCCATCTGGAGATCAAGCAGCTGATCAAATTATTGACCCGGCTGACTCAGGCGGCCGAAGGCAAGCGCGACGCGCTCAATGCGCGTGGCCGCAAGCGACAGGACAAGCCGAACGGACGGGCGGACAGCCCCGAACCCCGTCATCGGCGGGGACATCATCCATGAAGATTACCGCTGCTCTTTTATCCGCACTGCTGCTGTCGGCCTGCGTTTCGGCGCCGCCGACCACGCCGCAGGCCACGCAGATCGCGCCGCAAAGCCTTGGCCTCTCCGGCGAGGCGGGACCGCGGTTCGACGACCGTTGGTGGAAGGCCTTCAACGATCCGCAGGTCGACCGTCTGGCCGAACTGGTCCTGTCCGGCAATCCCACTTTGCAGGGAGCCTTGGCGCGCATCCGTGCCGCCCAGGCGCAATTGTCCGGCGCGCGCGCCGACGACCGGCCGCAAGTGGCGCTGGACGGCCAGGAACAGCGGCTTCTATTCAGCAAGGATTACATCATTCCGCCGCCCTTCGGCGGTTCCTATCAATGGTACGGCCAGGTCGTCACCAATCTGAGCTGGAATCTGGATTTCTGGGGCAAGCAGGCCGCGATCATCGCCCGCGCCAAGGACAGCGCCATGGCGGCATCGCTCGATGCGTCCGCCGCCCGGCTGGCCCTGTCGGGTGCCCTGGCGCAGAGCTATATCAATCTGCTTCTGGCTTATCAGGAAAACGACATCGCGCTTCAGACCGTGTCGGAGCGCGAGGATATTTTGCGGCTCACCCAAGGCCGGTTCAATGCCGGGCTGGAAAGCGCCAGCGCCGTCGAACAGGCCAAGGCGCTCCTGGCGCTGGCGCGTGCCGATGTGAAGCGCACGGCGGCGGCCCGCGACTTGAATGTGCATGCCATCGCCGCGTTGACCGGGCAGGGGGCCGCCGCCTATGCGGCGATCACGCGGCCCGCGCCGCATCTCGACACCGCTCTGCCGCTGCCCACGGTCCTGCCCGCCGATCTTCTGGCGCGCCGGCCCGATGTCCTGGCGGCTCAGGCCCGGATCGAGGCCGCCACCAAAGGGCGCGAGGCGGCGCATGCGGATTTCTATCCCAACATCAATCTCACCGCTTTGGTCGGCTTTCAGGCGATCGGACTGTCCAATCTTTTGACCGGCGATTCCTTCACCTATGGCGCAGGGCCCGCGATCCATCTGCCGATCTTCGATGCCGGCAAGATCCGCGCTCGTTATGCCGGCGCCACCGCCGAGCTTGATGCCGCCATCGCCGACTATAACGGCACGGTTCTCTCAGCCGTGCGCCAGACCGCCGATGCCATGACCCAGGTACAAAGTCTGGAAAGCCAGCGCGCGGATCAGCAGGACGCGCTCGACAGCGCTACCCGCGCCCTGGCGCTGGCGGAGAGCCGCTACAAGAGCGGACTGTCGGACCAGATCCCCATGCTCAATGCCGAAAGCACTTTGCTGACCTCGCGTCAGCAGATGGCGAGCTTGATCGCCAACACCACCATCCAGCGCGTCACCCTGCTGCTATCGGTGGGCGGCGGTTTCAATCCGTCCGCGCCGGACGCGGATGCCTTCACAGCGGCCACGGCCGCGAATTCTCAGACCAATACTGCCAAGGACTGACGCCATGAGCGATGCCAGCAACAGCAACAACAATTCCCGCCGCCAGCGCGGCTTCCTGATTTTCGGCGCGGTCATCGTGATCGCCGCGCTGGCCTATGGCGCCTATTGGTTTTTCGACGCCCGTTTCTACGAGACCACGGACGACGCGTATGTCAGCGCCAATATCGTGGCCGTCACCAGCCGTGAAAACGCAACGGTGATGGCCCTGCATGTGGACAATACGCAATCGGTAAAGCGCGGCCAGCTTCTGCTGGAGATGGATCCGTCGGTGGTGAATGTGAATCTGGGATCGGCCGAAGCCAACCTGGCGCGCGCCATCCGTTCGGTGAAAGGCGAATTCTCCCGCGCTCAAAGCTCCGGCGCCCAGGTGGCGCAAGCGGAAGTGGCGCTGTCCCTGGCGCGCACCGACTATCAGCGCCGCCAGCAGGCGGCCAAGGACGGCGCAGTTTCGGCCGAAGAGTTGGCCCATGCCCGCGACAATGTCCGCGCCGCGGAAGCTGCGGTCGCTTCGGCCCAGGGCGGGCATCAGCAAAGCCTGTCCCAGATCGCCGGAACCGATGTCGCCAACAATCCGGACGTGCTGTCGGCGGAAGCCAGCCTTCGTTCGGCTGTGATCGCGCAGAGCCATATGCGCATCGTCGCGCCGGTCGACGGCGTGATCGCCCAGCGCACGGTGCAGGTCGGCCAGCAGGTCGCGGCCGGCACACCGCTTCTGGCGGTGGTTTCGCTCAGCAATGTCTGGGTCGATGCCAATTTCAAGGAAGGCCAGCTGCAGGATATGCGCATCGGCCAGCCCGTCACCGTCAATGCGGACATCTATGGCGGCAAAGTCACGTATCGCGGCAAGATCGAAGGCCTGGGCGCGGGATCGGGCAGCGCCTTTGCCTTGCTGCCGCCCCAGAATGCCAGCGGCAACTGGATCAAGATCGTGCAGCGCGTGCCCGTCCGCATCGCGCTCGATCCTGAGGATGTGGCGGCGCACCCCTTGCGCGTGGGCCTGTCGGTGAGCGTCAGCGTTTCGGTCAAGGATACGTCCGGCCCGCAAGTGACCTCGCAGGTCGGCGCGGGATCGACAAAAGCCGATCTGGGTGATGATGCCAATGCCAAGGCGGACGCGATCATCGCCCGCATCCTGGCCGAGAATGGCGCAACCGAGGCTCGCAAATGAGCAGCCCGGCTGCCGCACCGGGCGGCACGGTCGCCCGCACCGAACCGCCACCCATGCAGGGCGCGCCGCTGGCGATCACGGCGCTGGCGCTGGCGCTGGGCACTTTCATGCAGGTGCTGGATTCGACCATCGCCAATGTTTCCCTGCCCACCATCGCGGGCAATCTGGGCGTCAGCACCAACCAGGGCACCTGGGTCATCACCAGCTTCGCGGTGGCCAATGGCATCGGCGTGCCGCTCACCGGCTGGCTGATGGGTCGTTACGGCGTGGTGCGCACTTTTGTTTTTTCGGTGATCGCTTTCACTGTCGCGTCCTTTCTCTGCGGCATCGCCTGGAATCTGTCGTCGCTGATCTTCTTCCGGGTTTTGCAAGGCGGGACGTCCGGACCGATGATTCCAGGCTCGCAGGCGCTTCTGATCTCGATCTTTCCGGCCCATAAGCGGGCGACGGCGCTGGGCATCTGGGCCATCACCACCTTGGTGGCGCCAATCTGCGGTCCGATCCTGGGCGGCTATATTTCCGACAATTACCATTGGGGCTGGATCTTCCTCATCAATGTGCCGGTCGGATTGATCGTGGCCTTCCTGGCCTGGCGCATGCTGGAAAGCCGCGAAACACCGACCCGCAAGCTGCCGATCGACACGGTGGGGCTGGGCCTTCTGATCGTCTGGGTGGGCACGCTGCAGATCATGCTGGACAGCGGCAAGGATGCGGACTGGTTTTCCTCCACTACCATCGTGATCGAAGCCATCATCACCGTGGTCTTCTTTGTCGCCTTCCTGATCTGGGAATTGACTGAAACCCATCCCATCGTGGACCTGTCGCTGTTCAAGAACCGCAACTTCGCGCTGGGCACCGTGGCGTTCTGCCTGGGGTATGCGGTGTTCTTCGCCAACAATCTGTTGATGCCGTTATGGCTGCAGACACAGATCGGCTACACGGCCACCTGGGCGGGGCTGGTGGCGGCGCCGACCGGCGTCATCGCGGTTCTATTGACGCCTTTCACGGCGCGGATGATGGCGCGCATCGATGCCCGCCTCATCGCATCCCTGGCATTCGTCGCCTTCGGCGTTTCCTATCTGATGCGGGCGGGCCTTACCGCCGATGCCAGCTTCTTTGCCTTCATGCTGCCATTGCTGGTGCAGGGCATCGCCATGGCGACTTTCTTCCTGGCGATGATCACCATCCTCCTGGACGGCGTCGCGCCGCCGCGCATTCCCATGGCATCGGGCCTGTCCAACTTCACGCGCATCACCGCGGGCGGCTTTGCCGCTTCCATGGTCACGACCTTGTGGGACCGGCGCGAAGCCTTTCATCAAGCCCGGATGGCCGATCTCACCACCGGTTTCAATCCCGCGCTCACCCAGGCTTTGGCGGGATTGCACCGGCTGGGATTTCCGGATCTCGGCGCCAAGGCTTCGATCATCCGCGTCATGACCAGCCAAGCTTATCTCCTGGGCGCCAACGATATCTTCTGGGCGTCCGGCTGGGCCTGCTTCATCCTGATCGGCATGGTGTGGCTCTGCCGCAAAGCCAAATCGGGCGGCGGCGCGCCAGTTGCTGCCGACTAGTCGGCAGCAACTGGTTTTTTGATTCCCCCATCTGTCTGCCACGGCCGCAAGCGGCCTGGCAGACATCTTCCCCCGCCAGCGGCTTCGCCGCGCGGGGGAAGAAAGCCGGTGCTCCGCATCTGCTCTCGATTGACTCGAATCGGCGGTCACGCGCAGATCGATCATGGGCCGCATGCCTTTGATTCGTCGTTCGCGCCGGGGTGCAGTCCGATGGGGGATTTGCGCGGGCGCGATTGCATTGGCGATCGGGCCGTTCACGGTTTCCGGGACCGGCGGAATTTCGCTTCCATTCGCGACCAGTGAAGCCTTGGCGGCGGACGCGACACCTTTTTCGTCCGGGCCGGATGTGATGTATCCCGATGGCCTGCGCGCCAGCCGGCCGCGCGCGGCAATGTCTATTTCCGTCCCCCCGGAGCAAGGTATCGGCGCCGCGCAGCAGGCCAATATTCCCGCCATCGCGATCTGCATCGATGACATGGGCGGCGATGCTGGCGGCACGGCGAAGGCCATGACGCTTCCATCGGACGTGACGCTTTCCTTCCTGCCTTATGCGGCCGCCACGCCGGCGTTGGCACTCCAATCCAAGGAAATGGGCCATGAAGTCCTGGCGCATGTGCCGATGGAGCCGATCGGGCCCAGCGATCCCGGTCCCAAAGCCTTGAAAATCGGCGCCACGGACAATGCAGAGCGCCTGGCCTGGGCGCTGGCGCGCGTTCCCGGCCTGTCCGGCATCAACAATCACGAAGGCAGCAAGTTTTCCGGCGATGCCGCGTCGCTGGTTCCGGTGGTCCAGATGCTTTCGGAAAAGCGGCTGTTCTTTTTCGATTCCCGCACCATCGGCCGGTCCCAGATCGTGCGGGTGTCGCACCAGCATGGCGTGGAAAGTGCCGGCCGCGATGTCTTCCTGGACAATGTGCTGACGGATGGGGCGGTCAAGGCGCGGCTGAACGAGCTGTCCGACAAGGCGAAAAAATCCGGCATCGCCATCGCCATCGGCCATCCGCATGGCGTCACCCTGCGCGTGCTGGCGGCCTGGCTGGCGGAAGATCACGGCGTCCGGCTGGTGCCGGTGTCCGAGGCGATCCGGATGAAGACCGAACGCTCCCAACTGCTCGCGGCGCGCTGAACCCGCGCTACTGGCCTTTTCGGGCGGAAGAGGCAAAGCGCACGGCTTCTTCCGCCGCCGCCATCAGAGCCCGCGCCTTGTTCACGGTTTCCTGATATTCGGCTTCGGGCTCGCTGTCCGCGACCACACCGCCGCCCGCCTGGACATACATCATGCCGTCCTTGACCAGGGCGGTGCGCAGCACGATGCAGGTGTCCATCGATCCGTCGGCCGCGAAATAGCCCACCGCGCCGCCATAAGGCCCGCGCTTTTCCTTTTCGAATTCGTCGATGATCTGCATGGCGCGGATCTTGGGCGCGCCGGACAGCGTGCCGGCCGGAAGGCCCGCGGCCAGCGCATCCACTGCGTCGAGGCCTGGACGGATATCGCCTTCCACATTCGAAACCAGGTGCATCACATGGCTATAGCGTTCGATGAAGAAGCTGCCGGTGACTTTCACAGCGCCGGTCTGGGCGACCCGGCCGACATCGTTGCGGCCCAGATCCAGCAGCATCAGATGTTCGGCGCGTTCCTTGGGGTCGGCCATCAACTCTTCCGCCAGCGCCGTATCCCTGTCCGGCGTGGCCCCGCGCGGGCGGGTGCCGGCGATGGGCCGGATGGTGACTTTGCCGTCGCGCAGCCGCACCAGGATTTCCGGGCTAGAGCCGACGATCGAGAAGCCGGGGAAGGACAGATAGTAAAGGAAGGGCGAGGGGTTCAAGCGCCTGAGCGCGCGATACAGCGAAAAGGGCGGCAGGCTGAACGGGCGGCGGAAGCGCTGGCTGGGCACGACCTGGAAGATGTCGCCGGCGCGGATGTAATCCTTGGCCCGCGCCACGACATCGAAATATTCGTCCTTGGTCATGTTGGAATCGATTTTGGATTCCAGCGGCAGATCGGCGGGCGCCTGCACGGTGGGGGGCAGGGGGCGGTCCAGCGCGGCGACGGCGTCTTCGATGCGCTCGCTGGCCCGCGCATAAGCGGCCTTGGCATCCACATTCGCGTCGGGCCAGACCGGGGTCACCACCACGATCTCATCCTTCACCGTGTCGAAGATCGCCACGATGGTGGGGCGCAAAAGAATCGCGTCGGGAAGGCCCAGCCGGTCGGGCGGCATGTTGGGCAGGTGCTCGATCTGGCGCACCATGTCGTAACCCAGATAGCCGAACAGGCCCGTGGCCATGGGCGGAAGTCCCTGCGGCAGATCCATGCGCGTCGCCGCGATCAGCTCACGCAGCGACTCCAGCGGCTTGGCTTTTTCCGCGACGAAATCATCGCCATTGAGAGCATGACCGTTGATTTCCGCCACATCGCCGCGGCAGCGCCAGATCAGGTCCGGCTTGAGGCCGATGATGGAATAGCGGCCCCTGGTCTCGCCGCCTTGCACGCTTTCCAGAAGAAACGCGTTATCGCGGCCCTTATTGTTTTCGTCGAAGCCCAGCTTGAGAAACGCCGAAACCGGCGTTTCCAGATCGGCGACCAGCCGGCGGAACAGGGCCTGAGGCTTCTTCGCGGCGTAGATCTGCGCGAAGCTGTCGAAATCGGGATCCAGACTCACGAGGCGCCGCCGGTGACCTGCTGCAGCAATTTCTGGTTCACCTTGACGCCTTGCTGGGTGCGCGACGCATTGGCCAGCACGGCGGACAGATCGAGCGCGGCCTGCTGGGAGATCTGATTGCGGCCGCCGGCATACATCTGCTCGGTTCCGCTGTTCTGAGGATGCACGATGCCGGTGATGCGGGCGATGATGTAATTGCCGCCCGTGCCCTGGGGCGCCTGCACGATGGCGCCGGGCGCGGCCTCGAACAATTTTGTGATCAGGTCCGCCGAGAATGTCGTGTCATTGGTGTTGCGGGACAAAGCCGGGCTCTGCTGCACCGTCACTTTCAGTTCCTTGGCGACAGCGGCCAGATTGCCGTCTTTTTGCGCCTGAGCTGCCAGCGCCACGGCCTTGACGGCCAAGGCCTTGGATTTTTCTTCCGCCGTCCAAGCCGTCAGCGCGTCGGCGCGCACTTCGTCGAGCAGCTTGAGCTTGGCGGGGGTCACGCCGTTCACTTTCAGCGCGTAATAGGCGCCGCTCTTCGCGGCCACCGGATCATTGTCTTCGCCCACTTCGGCGGTGAAGGCCGTGGTGAGAAATTCGGGATCGGCCGGAAGATCGGCGAGCTTCTCGCCGCCCGGCGCCAGGCCGGCCTTGTCCACCGCTTTGATGTGGCCGACTTTCATGCCGACTTTCTTGGCGGCGGTGGCGATATCGGCGCCGCCGGAGCGGGCATCTTCATAGGCATTGAGAATGTCGGTGATCTTTGCCCCCGCCATCTGCAGCGCCAATTGCTCGCGAATCTGCGCCTTGGAATCGTCAAGCGTGCGGGCGATGCCGGGCGTGATCTTGGTGACGCGGAACAAGACATAGCCGTTCAAGGCGCCCTTGACCGGGTCGCTGACCTGATTGAGGGGCAGCGCGAAAATGGCGTCGGCGCGGGCGGCATCGGGGATGTCCGCCTTGGACAAGGTGCCCAGCAGCAGGCTGGCCGTGGAGATCTTGCGCTCCTCCGCCACCTTTTCGAATGGCGTGCCCGCCTTGATCCTGGCTTCGGCCGCCTTGGCGTCGGCTTCATTGGGGAATTCGATCTGCTCGACGTCGCGCTTTTCGGGGACGTTGTAATTGGCTTCGTGTTCCTTGAATTCGTCGGCGATCATCTTGTCGGTCACCGTCACCAGGGATGTCACATCCTGCGGCGCGATGGAGGCATATTCGACCTCGCGATATTCGGGCGTGGAGAAGCGTTCGGGATGCGCCTTGATATAGCCAGCCAACACGTCATCCGACGGCGGCGCGACCGGGCCCATCGATTCCGGCGAGACGATGACGTAATCGACGGCGCGCTGTTCGGTGACATAGCGGAACAGGCCCCTGGTGTAACCGTCCGGCAGGAAAAAGCCGGCTTCCATGGCGGTGGTGAGCTGGGCGCGGGCCTGGTCGGCGCGCATTTCCTCCAGGAAGGCTTGTTCGTTGTAGCCGGCGCCCTGCACGGCCTGCAGGAAGACATTGTGGTCGAATTCGCCGGTCGCGCCCTTGAACACGGGTTGGGCACGCACCTGCTGGGCCAGCTCCGCATCCGAGATGGTCAGGCCGAACCGGGTCGCCGTGTTGTCCAGGGCGGTCCGGTCGATCATCTGCTGCAACGCCGCCCGGTCGAAGCCCATCTTCTGGGCCAGCTCCGGCGTCAGATCCATGCCCATCTGCTGGCCCTGATTGCGCAGGAAGTTGCGATAGGTGCGCGCGAAGCTGTCGCTGGAAATCTCGGTCGACCCAACCGTGGCGAGCGCGCCCGCGGACTGGCCGGTGAAGACGTCGGCGATGCCCCAGACCACGAAGCTGAGGGCGAGGCCGCCCATCAGAAGCGAAGCCACCCAGGACTTGGAGAGCTGGTGCATCCACTGAATCATGAGAACTTCCCACGGCTTGTACGAAAATGGCGGCGGATGATAGGGAGGGGGGAAGGTCAGGGCAAGCGGCGCGAGCCGCGGCGAAAAGGGCGCCAGGACGGCAACGGGCGCCCCCCCGGGGACAGGAGGAAACGGCATTGCGTCAGCTGGTGGCGGGAAACTGGAAGATGAATGGGCTCTCAGCCGATCTGGCGGAGCTTGAAGCCCTGAAGCAGGGGCTGGCCACGGCTCCGGTTTGCGATGTCCTGGTCTGCCCGCCCGCCAGTCTGATCACGCGGGCCGCCGGCACCGCCAAAGGTGCGTTCGCGCTGGGCGGTCAGGATTGTCATGCGCAATCGGGCGGGGCCTTCACCGGTGATATTTCCGCCGAGATGCTGAAAGATGCGGGCGCCTCCGCGGTCATCGTCGGTCATTCCGAACGGCGCCAATATCACGGCGAGCGGGACGCGGATGTCGCGGCCAAGGCGCGCGCGGCATGGCGCGCCGGACTGACCGCGATCATCTGCATTGGCGAGACCGAGAACGAGCGCGACGCGGGCCAGGCGCATCATGTATGCGGCGGCCAGCTCAAGGGCAGCGTTCCTGCGGAAGCGACGGCAGAAAACACTGCCATCGCTTATGAGCCGGTCTGGGCGATCGGCACCGGCAGGACGCCCAGCGATGACGACATCGTCGCCATGCATGCGCATATCCGCCATTGCGCGGTGGCGCATCTGGGTGCGGTGGGGGAGAAAGTCCGGATTCTCTATGGCGGCTCGGTCAAACCTTCGAACGCCAAGACCATTCTGTCGCTGGACGATGTAAATGGCGCATTGGTGGGCGGCGCAAGCCTGAAAGCCCAGGATTTCCTGGCGATCATCGCTGCCAGCGCCGTGCGTTAACCAGGAATTTCGACCCTTCTTTAATACCGCGCCCCCCATGGTGACCTCACAAAACAAAGGTGGGGCATGGCGCGTCTCAGCTATGACGACGTCGAGACATTAATTTACGATCCGGTGTCGGCCAATCGCACGGCGACGCGCGCGGCTTTGTATTCGCTGGGCTTTCGCCGCACCGAGACAGTGCCCACCCTGGAAGTGATGGTCGACGTCATTCAGAAGCAGACGCCCGATCTGGTGCTGGCGGAAACGCAAGGTGCCGCCGACGAACTTTGTTCCGCGATTCAGCAATTGCGCCAGGGCGCGGGATACAATCCTTTCATCGTCATCATCGCGACGGCCTGGGAAAAGAGCTCCGCTTTGATCACCAAAGTGGTCAATTCCGGCGCCGACGATCTTTTGCTGCGCCCCTTTTCGACCGCCGTTCTGGGAACCCGCATCGAGGCGCATATCGAGCGCCGCAAGGGCTTCGTCATCACCACGGATTATGTAGGACCCGATCGCCGCCGCGATTCTGGCCGTCCCGGCGATGCGGAATTGTTCAACCCGCCCAATTCTCTGAAGATGAAGGCCAAGGACCGGTTGCCGGCCGACCTGATCGCCAAGAAACTGGATATCGAATTGCAGGCGGCGCGCGAAAAGCTGGCGGGCGAAAAACTGCGCCGCGATTCTTTCCAGATCTGCATTCTGTGGCGGCTGCTGCGCGACCAGCGACCGGGCACGCCGCAATTCGGTGCGGATCTGACCAAGTTGGGCAATCTCACCCGCTCGATCGATCGGCGCTGCACCGATCTTGGACAGGAACGCGTGGTGGAGCGATGCGCCGCCATTCTGACCGCAGTCGAAGGGCTGAAGGAGGGGCAGGACTGCAACGCGGCGCTGTCATCCATGGGGGCGGCGGCCTTGGGGATCCATCAGGCGATTTGCCCGGAAAAATCCCCCGCCGATCAGCTGAACGAGATTGACGCCACGGTGGCGATCATCCGGGCCCGGAATCAGGCCACCGCCCTGGCGTCCTGACGGGCTTTTGCAAGGTTGGGGCGGGTTTGACGCCTTGGCTTTCCATTTGCCCCGCTTTGTTCTAAAGACCCCGGCCTTGTCCAAGCCGAGCCCCATGCCGACATCGGCATAAGACCCGGTCCAAGCTGGAACCGCCTCAATGCAAACCATTCTCGTTTCCATCGAACTGGTGATCGCCGTGGCGCTGATCATCTTTGTGCTGCTGCAGCGGTCCGAAGGCGGCGCTTTGGGCATGGGCGGCGGTGGCGGCATGGGCGGCCTTTTCAGTCCGCGGGGCGCGGCCGACACGCTGACCCGCACCACGGCCATCCTGGCGGCGCTGTTTTTCCTCACTTGCGTGGGGCTCAACATCCTGGCGCTGCATGGCCGCAAGGAAGGATCGATTCTCGACGCGCCGGTGACCCGGCAGGCGCCCGTCACGGCGCCCAAGCCGGCAGCCCCCGCCAGCACGCCTGCGCCGGCCGGCCCGCAGGTTCCCAAGCCTCAGTAACGAGCCCCAAGCGTGCATCCGTGACGAATGCCCGCGTGCCAAAGCGCGCGGCCAGGAACAGTTTCCAGGCAAATTGTGAGCGAAAGAATTTTTTCAAATTTTCCGCTTGAGGCGGCCACCTCTTTTCGACATGTTGGCCTCCCATGGCCCGGTTAATCTTCATCACCGGCGGCGTGGTCTCTTCCCTCGGAAAAGGTCTGGCGTCCGCCGCTCTCGGCGCGTTGCTTCAAGCGCGCGGTTATAAAGTTCGTCTGCGCAAGCTCGATCCCTATTTGAATGTCGATCCGGGCACGATGAGCCCGTTTCAGCATGGCGAAGTCTATGTCACCGATGACGGGGCGGAGACCGATCTGGATCTGGGGCATTATGAGCGCTTCACCGGCGTCTCGGCGCTGAAGTCTGACAATGTCACGTCAGGCCGCATCTACAGCCAGGTGATCGAGAAGGAGCGCAAGGGCGGTTATCTGGGCCGCACCGTGCAGGTCATTCCCCACGTCACCGACATGATCAAGGAATTCGTGCTGGCCGACACGGACGGCCTGGACTTCCTCTTGGTGGAAATCGGCGGCACGGTGGGCGATATCGAAGGCTTGCCGTTCTTCGAGGCCATCCGCCAGCTGCACAATGATCTGGGCCGCGGGCAGACGGCCTTCATCCACCTCACGCTGGTGCCCTATATCGACGCGGCGGGCGAGCTCAAGACCAAGCCCACCCAGCACAGCGTCAAGGAATTACGCGCCATCGGCATCCAGCCCGACATTCTTTTGTGCCGCGCCTCCCATCCCATCCCGGAGGAGGAGCGCCGCAAGATCGGCCTGTTCTGCAATCTGCCGGCCGACCGGGTGATCCCGGCGCTGGACCTGGACACCATCTACCGGGTGCCGATCGCCTATCACGAAGTCGGCCTCGACACCCAGCTTCTCAAAGTGTTCGGTCTGGACAATGCGCCGGAACCCGACCTGTCCCGCTGGCAGGCGGTGGTGGACAGGGTGAAGAATCCCGAAGGCGATGTCCGCATCGCCGTGGTCGGAAAATATATGCAGGTCAAGGACAGCTACAAATCGCTCAGCGAGGCGTTGGCCCATGGCGGCCTCGCCAACAATGTGCGGGTACATCTGGACTGGATCGACAGCGAAGTGTTCGAGCGCGACGATGCTGCCGCGTTCCTGGAAAATGTGAACGGCATTCTGGTGCCGGGCGGGTTTGGCGAGCGCGGCACCGAAGGCAAGATCGAGGCGGTGAAATTCGCCCGCGAGAAGAAAGTGCCTTTCTTCGGCATCTGCTATGGCCTGCACATGGCGGTGATCGAGGCGGCGCGCGACCTGGCGGGCCTGGAAGGCGCGGGCACCACCGAGATCGGCCAGCCCAAGCATCCGGTGATCGGCCTGATGACCGAATGGACCAAGGGCAATGAAAAAGAAACGCGCGCGGCTGACGGCGATCTGGGCGGTACCATGCGGCTGGGCGCCTATCCGGCAACCCTAACGCCTGGATCAAAGGTGGCGGAAGTCTATGGCACCACCGAAATCAGCGAGCGGCACCGCCACCGCTATGAAGTGAATGTCGATTACGCCAAGCAGCTGGCCAAGCATGGCATGCAAGTGTCGGGCTGGTCGCCGGACGGGCGCCTGCCGGAGATCATGGAAATTCCGGATCATCCCTGGTTCATCGGGGTTCAGTTCCATCCGGAATTGAAGTCGCGGCCCCTGGAGCCGCATCCGCTCTTCACCAGCTTCATCGCCGCGGCGGTGCAAAAGAGCCGGCTGGTCTGATCCAACCTTAGCGGTCGGGCACGCCGGACGGCGGGATATATCCCGGCGGATGTGCGATCACCCGGCCCGACCGCGTGACGGTGGGCGGCGGCGGCTGGATCTGCTGCTGCTGGATTTGCAGCTGAGTCAGGTTGCTGTGCGCCGTGTTGGTCTCAGTCTGGATGGTCTGGTTATGCTGCTGTTGCAGCTGCTGCGTCGTGGGCGGCGCGATTTGGGCCGAAACCGCACCAGGAACAAGCGCCAGAAGGGCAGCGCCACACGCAAGCGAGATCGGATGTTTCATGCGCATACCATAACACATGGTGTGCCTCGCCGCTTCCTTAAAGGCCCGATGACTAACCGGGCAGCGCGACCGCGCCTTCCCGCTGCTGTTCGGCCTTCAGCGCCAGCGCCCGGACCCTGAGAAGTTCCCGTCGCGCCACCAATCCCAGCAACCGGCCGCTGTCGCGCGCGATCACCGGAACGCGGCTGGCGCCGGTTTCCGCCATCCGGTCGGCCAGGGTTCCCGTCAATTCATCTGGAAAAGCCGTCACCATCTCGTGATCCAGATCGCCCAACCTTTCGCCGGAGGCCCAGCCTTCGCGCATCCAGCGCAGGACATCGGCCCGCGAAACCATGGCGATGACGCGGCCCGATCCGTCGATCACCGGATAGCTTTTGTGCCGCTCCGCTTCGGCGAAGAATTTGGACGCTTCGGCCACCGACATGGCGGCGGGCAATGTGTCAACCGGTTGCGCCATGATATCGCCGACCCGCATCACATCGAATGGGTCCACGCCATATTCGCGCGTGAGATGCAGGCCGCGCCGCGCGATGCGTTCGGTCAGGATGGAGCGGCGCATCGCCAGCACGGTAAAGCCGAAGCCCGCCACCGAAGCCACGAACAATTGCGGCAGCAGATGCGGATTGCCGGTGAGTTCGACCGCGAACAGAGTCGATGTGAGAGGCGCGCGCATGGTGCCGCCCAGGATCGCGGTCATGCCCAGCAAGGCCCAAAAGCCGGTATCGCCGAACGGCATCAGATGCGCTTCGAGCGCCCCCAACGCCCCACCCAGAATGAGAAGCGGTGCCAGCACGCCGCCGGATGTGCCCGACGACAGGGCTACGATCCACACCAGCGCCTTGTCCCATAACAATGTCGCTATGGCACCGACAGCCATAGTGCCCGCAAGAAGGCCCCGGATGCTGTCATATCCCACGCTCAGCACCGCGGGATCGATCACCCCGCCGATGCCGACCACGATGCCGCCCAAGGCCGGCCACCACATCCAATGGATGGGCAGGCGGCGGAACAGGTCTTCGGTGCCGTACAACAAAAGCGTGAGGAGCGCGGACTGTGCGCCCGCCATCAATCCCGCGACGGCGCAAAGCCCCAGGCCCCACCAGGGCATCGCCACGGCGGCGAGATAAGGAAACAAAGGCCCGCTGCCGATCAGGAGGGGCCGCCAGGCATAGGCGACCGCCGCCGCCACCGTGACGGGAATGAAGCTGCGCGGCTTCCATTCGAACAGCAGCAGTTCCACCGCCAAAAGGACCGCCGCCACGGGCGTTCCGAATATCGCCGTCATGCCGGCGGCCGCGCCCGCCACCAACAGGCTTTTGCGCTCCGCGGCGCTGAGATGGAAAAGTTGCGCGAAAAGGGACCCCAGCGCGCCGCCGGTCATGATGATGGGTCCTTCGGCGCCAAAGGGCCCGCCGGTGCCGATCGAAATCGCCGACGAGAGCGGCTTGAGCGCGGCGACCTTGGGCTCGATACGGCTGCGCCCGATCAGAATGGCTTCGATCGCTTCGGGAATGCCATGGCCGCGAATTTTTTCCGATCCGAAGCGTGCCATCAGCCCGATCGCCAGGCTGCCGGCGACGGGAATGGCAACGCTCCAGAGCGGCAGGTGCGCGGGCAGGGTGACAGGCGCGGCGCTGAGACGGCCGAAATAGGCCAGATTGGTGATGATCGCGATCAGCCGCAGCAGCACCCATGCCGCGCCCGCGCCCATGGTGCCGGTGACGGCCGCCATCGCCGCCAGCTGCAAGGTGCGCGGCGTCGCCGTGAAATCGCGCAGATGTTCGTTGATCTCCGATTGCATGGAGCGCCTATTGTGCTGGTGAGGGCGGGCATTTATATCGTGACACGATATAAATCAAGGATGGCGATGGCACGCGGCACAAAGCTCGATCTGAAGGATTATCGCGCCCTGGCGGGAATCCGGCGGAGCATGCGCCAGTTCCTGGAATTCAGCGCCCAGGCAGCGCGGGAAGCGGGCCTCACTCCCGCCCAGCATCAGGCGCTCTTGGCGATCAAAGGCATGGCCGAGCCGGTAACGATCGGCAGCTTGGCCGCCTGGCTCGGCATCCGTCATCACAGCGCGGTGGGGCTGGTGGACCGGCTGGCGAAAGGAAAATTGGTGGCCCGCGTCCCCGATCCGGATGACCGGCGGCGAATGCGGTTGGCGCTCACCCCGCGCGCCGATGCCAGGCTGGCAGCGCTTTCCCAGGCGCATCGCGCCGAGTTGCGCCGCTTCTCCACCGCGCTGCGGCCGCTTCTGGATGTGCTTCGTTAGGGGTTTCTTAACCGGAGGGCCATGGCGGTAGCGATTCCGTAATCATACGGCTTATACCTTCGGCGCCATGGGCCGGCCTGCGCTGATTTTTCTGCGATTGTCGATGATGGCGGGCGCTTTTGCGCTGCTTTTCTTCTGCGTCCGCGCCGCCACCGCGCAGGAAATGCCCGCATCCGCCAACACCGCGCAGGCGCAGCCTTATGGCTTTGTGCCGGTCCAGAACGCCGTGCCGCAGGAACAGCCTTATGGCATCAAGCCGATCCCCGGCTACACCCCGCCATCGCCGCCGCCCCAGCAGTTGCGCGGTGCGTTCGAAGGTGCCGTGCCTGGCGCCGGCAATTTGCAGGACAGCACTTATGGATATGTGCCGCTCCGTCCCATGGTGCCGGCACCGGCTTCCACCTCCACCGTCCCGGCAGGGAGCGACGACAGATTGGCGGCCTATCGCGATCCTTACAGTCTCAATCGCGCCAATGCCGATTACCGCTTGGGCCCCGGCGACAAGATTCGTGTCAGTGTTTTCGGCCAGAGCGATCTGTCGGGCGAATATCAGGTGGATGGTTCCGGCATGGTGCGGCTGCCTTTGATCGGAACCTTGCGCGCCAACGGTTCGACCGCGCCCGCATTGGAGCAGGGGATCGCCGGCGCCCTGGCGGACGGATACCTCAAGGACCCGCGCGTCAATGTCGAGATCGCGACCTACCGGCCCTTCTACATCATCGGGGCCGTCAACCGGCCGGGCCAATATGCCTATGTCGATAACATGAGCGCGCTGAACGCGGTGGCGATGGCGGGCGGGTTCACCGACCAGGCGATTCAGAGCACCTTGTATGTGCGCCATGAAGGCGGCACCGCCGAACAGCCCGTGCGCACCAATCAACTCACCCATATCCAGCCCGGCGACGTGATCCGGGTAAAAACCAGCCTGTTCTGGGACGCGATGAACATGTTCGCGCCCGTGGCGGGGCCAGCCGCCATCGCAGCCGCCACGTTGCGCTAGGCCACTTTGCGCTTGGGCGCGCGCTCGCCTAAAATGGCGGCATGAACACCGCCCCCGTCATCCATCCCAATCAAATCGTCCGCCTCAAATCCGTGGAAATCGGCAACGCCTTGAAGCTTGCGATCATCGCGGGACCTTGCCAGCTGGAAAGCCGGGCGCATGCCTTCGACATGGCGGGCGCGCTGAAAGAGATTTGCGAAAAGATGGGCGTGGGCCTGGTCTATAAGACCAGCTTCGACAAGGCCAACCGCACCAGCGCCACCTCGGCGCGAGGGATGGGGCTGGAAAACGCGCTGCCGATCTTTGCCGACATTCGCGACAAGTTCGGCCTTCCGGTTCTCACCGACGTGCATGAGCGCGACCAATGCGCGGCGGTGGCCCAGGCGGTGGACGTGCTGCAGATTCCCGCCTTCCTTTCCCGCCAGACCGATCTTCTGGTCGCCGCCGCCCATACCGGCAAGGCGGTCAATGTGAAGAAGGGCCAGTTCCTGGCACCGCATGACATGAAGAATGTGATCGCCAAGATCACCGGTGCCGGCAATCCCAATGTGCTGGTAACCGAGCGCGGCGTCAGTTTCGGCTACAATACGCTGGTCAGCGACATGCGCGCCCTGCCGATCATGGCGGCGTTCGGCGCGCCGGTGGTGTTCGATGCCACCCATTCGGTGCAGCAGCCGGGCGGGCAGGGCGACAAGTCCGGCGGCGACCGCACCATGGTGCCTTATCTGGCGCGGGCCGCCGTGGCGGCGGGCGTGGCCGCTGTCTTCATGGAAGTGCATCAGGACCCGGACCATGCGCCGTCCGACGGGCCCAACATGGTCAAGCTCAAGGATTTCCCCGCGTTGCTGGAGCAACTGGTGGAAATCGACGCGGTTGTGAAACGGCGTTAAGCCGCCGACGCCGCCATCCAACTCGCGGCAATGCCCCAGATCGACAGCACCAGCAGCGCCAGCGAGGCGAGGGCGGCGATGGCGAAGCCGGGTCCGCGCTTGTTGGCTTCCTTCATATAGCCGAAGGCATAAAGCACCCGGCCGATGCACCAGACCAGGCCCAGCGCGGCCGGGATCCAGCCGTGAAAATAAAGCGTGGCGACCCAAAGCAGGGGCAGGAAGATCACCACCTGTTCGACGGTGTTGCCTTGTACGCGAAGGGCACGCTCGACTTCGGGATGGCCAGACATGATGGGCGGGAAAATCTTGTGCTTGCCGCGGGTGCGGCCGACCAGGCCCATGGTGAAGAACAGGACCATCGCCGTCAGGATGGTGACGGCGGCACTCAGGATCGTGGCAGGCGCAGCGAGCATGTTTCCCCCATAGGAGCGCAACCAGGAAAAGTGTGAGCGGTTTTCCGTCCGGTTGCGCGACCAAAATAACGAAAAATCCCGCGCCGTTGCCGGCGCGGGATGGTCATAACAGATTTGCGGGGTCAGCGCGCGGTGTTGTGTCGGTCTTTACGTTCCGCCATCCGCTGCTCGATCCGCGCCTTGCGGTCGGCGGGCAAGGCATCCCAGCGGGCCTGCATGTCGGACCGGAGTTTCTGACGATCGCTTTCGGACAGGCTTGCCAGTTTCTGGGACCGGTCTTTGCGCCAGGCCCGCTTCTGGTCGCGCGACATGTCCTTGGTCTCTTCGCGGGCCTGGATCATGAAGGCGACGCGCTGCTGAGGGGAGAGGAGACCGGCCAAGGGGCCGCCATGGTGGCGGGCGCCGCTATCCGGTCCCGGCATGGCCGGGCCTTGCGCCGCCTGGACAGCGCCGGGAGCCGCCGCCAGAAGCGGCAGGGGCGCGGCCAGGAAACCCGCCAGAACAAGCAATTTGAGACGAAGCATAGAATTTCTCCAACAAAACGCCCTTCACCCGGTTGAAACGTCCCGGATGCTGGGGCTCCGTCGCTTCGGTGGGCGGAACGGGTGGCGAATCCCGCAAACTTCCCGTAAAGACGGCGCAAAATTTGTGAAAAGGGCCCTCCATGACTGCCATTCTCGATATCACCGGCCGTGAAATCCTGGATTCCCGCGGCAACCCCACCGTGGAAGTGGATGTGCGCCTGGAAGACGGAAGCTTCGGACGCGCCGCGGTGCCGTCCGGAGCCTCGACCGGTGCCCATGAGGCCGTGGAATTGCGCGATGGCGGCAAACGCTATGGCGGCAAGGGCGTTGAAAAGGCGGTCGCTGCCGTGAACGGCGAACTGTTCGACGCGCTGTGCGGCATGGAAGCCGAGGAACAGACCCGCATCGACAAGACCATGATCGCCCTGGACGGCACCCCCAACAAGGCGCGGCTGGGCGCGAACGCGCTTCTGGGTGTGTCCCTGGCGGTGGCCAAGGCGGCGGCGATGGCGTCCGGCCTGCCGCTCTACCGCTATGTGGGCGGCGCCAAGGCGGACCTCTTGCCGGTGCCGATGATGAATATCGTCAATGGCGGCGTGCATGCCGACAATCCCATCGACTTCCAGGAATTCATGATCATGCCGGTGGGCGCGCCCAGCTTCCGCGAAGGCCTGCGCATGGGCGCGGAAATCTTCCATACCCTGAAGAAAGCGCTGCACGATGCCGGCCACAACACCAATGTGGGCGACGAAGGCGGCTTCGCGCCCAATCTGAAAAGCCCCGACGAAGCGCTTGGATTCATTTCAAAAGCGGTCGAGAAGGCGGGCTACAAGCTGGGCGATGACGTGTTCTTCGCGCTGGATCCGGCCTCGACCGAATTCTTCAAGGACGGCAAATATGTCCTGGAAGGCGAAGGCAAGACGCTTTCCCCCGACGAGATGGTGAAGGTCTATGCCGATCTCTGCGCCCGCTATCCCATCATCTCCATCGAGGACGGCATGGCGGAAGACGATTGGAAAGGCTGGAAGGCGCTGACCGACACGATCGGCAAGACGGTACAGCTGGTGGGCGACGATCTTTTCGTCACCAATGTGAACCGCCTGAAGCAAGGCATCGACACGGCGACCGCCAACGCCATCCTGATCAAGGTCAACCAGATCGGCACCTTGAGCGAGACCCTGGATGCGATCCAAATGGCGCACAAGGCGGGCTATCGCGCTGTGATGAGCCACCGTTCCGGCGAAACCGAGGATTCCATGATCGCGGATCTGGCGGTGGCGACCAATTGCGGACAGATCAAAACCGGCTCGCTGGCCCGTTCGGACCGTTTGGCCAAATACAATCAGCTGCTGCGCATCGAAGAGCAGCTGGGCGATGCGGCGATCTATGCGGGACGCTCGGTCTTGCGCCGCTGAGTTCCATCGCAACGGCGGAGTCTTTTTCGCTTTTTCACTTGACCGCTTGATTCAGCTTGTGATTCGTTGGGCAAATGCGAATCAAGCGCTCCGTCACCCGGTTTTTCATGGCGTTGATATTGCCGGCGCTGTCTATCGCGGTGGTGGGATATTTCGGCAGCTATGCGATCTGGGGCGAACGGGGCCTCCTGGTGCTGGGAGACACCGAGGCCAAGCTCGGCATGCAGCAGGAGAAGCTGGCGCGAATTGCCGCCGAACGCGACCGCCTGGCCCATCGCATCGCGCTGATGGAAGATGGGCATGCCGATCCCGACCTGGTCGAGGAATTGGCGCGTACCCAGCTGATGGACGGCGCGCCGAACCAGGTCGCCATTCCCCGCAAGGGCCGTTAAATCCCGGAAATTCGCCTGTTCGGCAGAGCTTGGAGGCCGACCATCTCGCGTCTGCACGCAAGCGAGTTGGCTATGACAACACTTGCCGGATTAGCCAGAAGCGCCGAACAGTGTTCGTTTGTTTGCGGCGCAACAAAATTATAAAAGCTTGCCAATATTGGCCGGCCTTGCCAAAAACAAAGTCCCGCCTTTTTTGGCCCTTGTAGAGTGAGCGCCCCGACGTATGAGCGACCCCGCGAAACGCACCGAAAAACAAGAAAAACCTTCCGCTAACACTGCTCGCAGCAATTCCGAAGCTCTCAAAAAACTCTATTACGACATGCTGTTAATCCGCCGCTTCGAAGAGCGGGCGGGCCAATTGTACGGCATGGGACTGATCGGCGGCTTCTGCCACCTCTATATCGGCCAGGAAGCCGTGGTGGTGGGCATGCAGGCCAATGTCCGCCCGAACGACCAGCTGATCACCGCCTATCGCGATCATGGCCATATGCTCGCCGCGGGCATGGACCCCAACGGCGTGATGGCCGAACTGACGGGCCGCTCCACCGGTTATTCCAAAGGCAAGGGCGGCTCCATGCACATGTTCAGCCAGGACAAGAAGTTCTATGGCGGTCACGGCATTGTCGGCGCCCAGGTGCCGCTGGGCACGGGTCTGGCCTTCGCCAACAAGTATCGCGGCAATGACGGCGTCTGCCTCACTTATTTCGGCGACGGCGCCGCCAACCAGGGCCAGGTCTATGAAAGTTTCAACATGGCCGAGCTGTGGAAATTGCCGGTCGTGTACATCATCGAAAACAATCAATACGCCATGGGCACCAGCGTGGCCCGCGCCTCGGCGGTGTCGGATTTCTCCCGCCGCGGCATCTCCTTCAACATTCCCGGCATCCAGGTGGACGGCATGGATGTCGAGAAGGTGCAGGAAGCGGGCGCCGAAGCGATGGCCTATTGCCGCAGCGGCAAGGGCCCGATCATCCTGGAAATGAAGACCTACCGCTATCGCGGCCACTCCATGTCGGACCCGGCGAAGTATCGCACCAAGGAAGAGGTCGACGACATGAAGGCCAAGCATGATCCGATCGAGCATGTGAAGAAGCTGATCACCGACGCCGGTCACGCGACCGAGGATGATCTCAAGGCGATCGACCGCGAAATCCGCGCCATCGTCAGCGAAAGCGCGACCTTCGCGCAGGAAAGCCCTGATCCCGATCCAAGCGAACTGATGACGGACATCTACATTGAAGCGTAACCACAATCGTCATTCCGGGGTTCGCGCAGCGAAAACCCGGAACCCAGTGGCAAGCACCGCGCCGTTTGCCACTGGGTTCCGGATCATGCTTCGCACGTCCGGACTGACGAGCAGAAAAACTCCGGGGGGAGACATACAATGACGCGACGTTTCGACCGGTTCGTCGTTGACCGACGCGGCTGCCGCCACCTGCCGGGCGCGCTCGTAGGCGCGCCGCGTCGCCGGCCTGTCGGCGATGGTTTCGAACCAGCGTCTCAAGTGGGGGAAATCCGCCAGACGCTGCCCCTGCGTTTCGTGCGGCACGATCCACGGATAGCAGGCCATGTCGGCGATCGAGTATTCGCCGGCGATGAATTCCGACTTCGCCAGCTGCCGGTCGAGAACGCCATACAGGCGCGCGGTTTCGCGCACGTAGCGGTCGATGGCGTAGGGGATCTTCTCCGGTGCGTAGCGCGTGAAGTGATGATTCTGACCGGCCATCGGCCCGAGCCCCGCTACCTGCCAGAACAGCCATTCCTTGGCTCGCACCTGCGCGCGTAACTCCTGCGGCAGGAAGCGCGCGAATTTTTCGGCGAGGTACAACAGGATGGCGCCGGACTCGAACACCGAAATGGCCTCCCCGCCGTCCTCCGGCTCGCGGTCGATGATGGCCGGGATGCGGTTGTTGGGGGCGATGGCGAGGAACTCGGGGGCGAATTGCTGACCCTTGCCCAGGTCCACCGGGATCAGCGTGTAGGGCGCTCCCACTTCCTCCAGGAACAGGGTGATCTTGTGGCCGTTGGGTGTGGTCCAATAATAAAGATCGATCATGAGTTCCGCTCCCTCCTCACGAACCCGCGCGCGCTTGGCCGTCCCCGTCGAGCCCGTCGAGCCCGGC
>CALMGU010000152.1 GCA_937865685.1 uncultured Alphaproteobacteria bacterium
GCGGCTCCTGCTCCGGCATGTTCACCGCCAATTCGATGAACTGCCTCACCGAGGCTTTAGGCCTGTCGCTTCCCGGCAATGGTTCAGTCTTGGCCACCCACGCCGACCGCGAGAAACTGTTCCGCAAAGCCGGACATGTAGTCGTCGATCTGGCCAAGCGCTGGTACGAAAAGGACGACGCAACGGCCCTGCCCCGCGGCATCGCCAGCTTCCGCGCCTTCGAAAACGCCATGAGCCTGGATATCGCCATGGGCGGTTCCACCAACACGGTGCTGCATCTGCTGGCCGCCGCCCAGGAAGGCGGCGTGGATTTCACCATGGCCGATATCGACCGGCTGTCGCGCCGCGTGCCCTGCCTGTGCAAAGTCGCGCCCGCCAAGAGCGACGTGCATATGGAAGATGTGCATCGCGCGGGCGGCATCATGTCCATCCTGGGCGAACTGGATCGCGCGGGCCTGATCGACACGTCATTGCCCACGGTGCATGCGCCGACATTGGCGCACGCCTTGGCGCAATGGGACATCAGCCGCACGGATAATGCGGACGTGCTGGAATTCTTCCGCGCCGCGCCCGGCGGCGTGCCCACACAGGTTGCCTTCAGCCAGGCGTCGCGTTGGGACGAACTCGACACCGACCGCGAAAAAGGCGTGATCCGTTCCGCTGAACATCCCTTCAGCAAGGATGGCGGGTTGGCGGTCCTGTTCGGCAATCTGGCGCCGGAAGGCTGCATCGTGAAGACGGCGGGCGTGGACGAGTCCATCCTCACCTTCCGGGGCACGGCGCGGGTCTATGAAAGCCAGGACGCGGCCGTGGCCGGCATTCTGGGCAACCAGGTGGTGGCGGGCGATGTGGTGGTGATCCGCTATGAAGGTCCCAAAGGCGGGCCCGGCATGCAGGAAATGCTCTATCCCACCAGCTATCTGAAATCCAAAGGCCTGGGCAAAGCCTGCGCCTTGATCACGGACGGGCGTTTCTCCGGTGGCACTTCCGGCCTTTCCATCGGCCATGTCTCGCCGGAAGCGGCGGAAGGCGGTTTGATCGCGCTGGTGGAAACCGGCGATCCGATTCTGATCGACATTCCCAAGCGCAGCGTCCATCTGGACATCGACGATGCAACATTGACCGCGCGTCATGCCCATATGGTGGCGAAAGGCAAGGACGCCTGGAGGCCGGCTGAGAAACGCAACCGTCAGGTTTCGCCCGCGCTTCGCGCCTATGCCGCGATGACCACCAATGCCGCGCGCGGCGCGGTGCGCGATGTGAGTCAGGTGGAGAAATAATCCGCTTACGCGCGCGCCGCCAGCGCGCGCGTAAGCACGTCCCAGATCCGCGCCGGACCGGATTGCGCCACGTTGAAGCGCATGTAAGCGGATGCGGTTTGCGACGCGCTGAACACATTGCCGGGCGCCAGCACCACATTCTGCGCAAGCGCGGCGCGCGCCAATGCCGCGGAATCCTGGCCGTCCGGCAGGCGGCACCAAAGATAAAAGCCGCCGCGCGGCATCAGCCACGGCTCCACGCCCAAACGGCGCAGCTTGTCGGCGGTTTCACGCCGCGCCTTGACCAGCTTGCCGCGCAATTCCTCCATATGCTTGCGATAGCCGCCGCCCGCCAGCATGCGCGCGATGATCTCGGTTGCCGCCGGACTGGGGCCGCCGAACCCGGTGGCGACTTGAAGATCGATCAGGCCGGAGATCCAGTCGGCCCGCGCCGCGATGTAGCCACAGCGGATCGAGGCGGACAGGGTTTTCGAAAAACTGCCGATCCGGATCACATGATTGAGGCCGTCGAGCGCGGCGAGTCTGGGCGACGGCTCCGGCTCGAAATCGGCGAAGATGTCGTCCTCCACCACGGTCAGGTTGTGCGCCGCCGCCACATTGAGCAGGCGATGCGCGGTCTGCGCCGAGAGCGTGGCGCCGGTGGGATTGTGAAGCGCCGAATTGGTGATGTAGAGGCGCGGCTTCTCGGCTGCGACGATTGCTTCGAATTGCGCGATGTCGGGTCCTTGCGGCGTATAGGGCACCGAGCGGACCTCCGCCTGATGCACCCGAAGCAAGGCCCGGAAATTGAAATAGCAGGGATCGTCCACCAGCACGGTGTCGCCGGGACGTAAGAGGAACCGGCAGATCAAATCGATGGCCTGCGAACCGGATGCGGCAAGCATCAGCTGGTCGCCCGAAATCGTCATCCCTTCGGCGGCAAACCGGAACAATAGAAGCCGGCGCAGGATGGGCGCGCCGCGCGTGCCGCCATATTCGGTCAGCACATCATGCCCTGCCCGCGCCAGATCGCGGATCGCCCGGCGCAACGCCGTGTCCGGCATCCAGTCCAGGGGCAGCCAGCCGCAGCCCGGCATCAACGACGCGGGATCGGCGTCCAGTGACTGGCGGGAAACCCAGAATGGGTCCACCGCATGGTCGCGTTCCGGTTCGGTTTCGGCCAACAGGAAAGGGCGGGTTGCGGCCACATAGAAACCCGATCCGCGCCGGGCGCTGACCAGCCCTTCCGCGGCCAGACGGTCATAGGCTTCCACAACGGTGGCGGGAGACACCCCCATCGAGGCCGCAAAACTGCGGATGGAAGGCAGGCGGTCGCCGGGACCGAGCACGCGATTTGCCACCCGGGCGCGGATCGCGTCCATGATTTCGGCGGTTTTTGTAGCGGATCGACCATACACTGGCGTTTCTGTTGCCAAAGTGTATTCCTTCTATAATCAATACAGTTTGGTCAAATTGTATAGGATTATATCTGCCGCCACTAGCCGCCTTTCCTTAGGTTTCCTCCCGAAAGCGAGGCGATATGGCAAGGACGGCGGACGGATGGGGCAGCGGCCTGATCGGAGTCGTCATCTTCAGTGGCTCCCTGCCGGCGACCCGGGTGGCGGTGGCGGATTTCTCGCCCCTTTTTCTTACCGCGGCACGGGCCGCGATCGCCGCGTTTCTGGGCGCCGGCATGCTGGCGCTGCTTCGCCAGGCCCGGCCGGGACGCAGCGACCTCGTATCGCTGATCATCGTCGCGGCCGGGGTGGTGATCGGCTTTCCGCTGCTGACGGCGCTTGCCCTCCGGCACATCACGTCGGCACATTCCATCGTGTTCGTGGGCTTCCTGCCCCTGGCCACGGCGATCTTCGCGGTCTTGCGGGGCGGCGAACGGCCGGCGCCGCTCTTCTGGGTGTTTTCCGGCTTGGGTGCCGCCGCCGTCGCGGCGTTCGCATGGTCGGCGGGCGGCACAGTCTCGCTGACCGGCGATCTGCTGATGGTGGCCGCCATTCTGGCTTGCGGGTTGGGCTATGCGGAAGGCGCGGTGCTTTCGCGCCGGCTGGGCGGATGGCAAGTGATCTCATGGGCCCTGGTCCTGGCCCTGCCGCCGATGGCGGGCATCGCGCTACTCACCCGGCCCGTATCGTGGGATGGCATCGGCACGCCCGCCTGGCTGGGGCTCGCCTATGTCGCGGTCTTCAGCATGCTGCTGGGCTTCGTCTTCTGGTATCGCGGATTGGCGCGCGGCGGCATCGCCAATGTGGGGCAATTGCAATTGCTTCAGCCCTTCTTCGGGCTGGCGCTGGCGGGCCTGCTGCTTCACGAGCCCATCGCCTGGAGCATGATCGCGGCGACCGTCTTTGTGATCGCCTGTGTGGCACTTGCTCGGAAGTTTGCTTAGACCACCCTTCCCGCACAGAAACCTGAAGACCAGGCCCATTGGAAATTGTAACCGCCTAGCCAGCCGGTCACGTCCACCACTTCACCGATGAAATAAAGCCCGGGAACGGCTTTGGCTTCCATCGTGGCAGAGTTCAGTCCCTTGGTATCGACGCCACCTGCTGTCACTTCCGCCGTGCGATAGCCTTCGCTTCCCGAAGGGACGATGCGCCAATCATTGATCGCATCCGCCAGCGCGCGCAGCCTGGCATCGGAGAGGTCGGCCAGATTTCCCGCACAGCCTTGCGCGTCGACGATATCCTTGGCCAGCCGCCGCGGCAGCAGTCTCGAAAGAAAGGTCTGCGGTTCCTGCCGGGCATGCGCGGTGCGTGCCGCCCGCAACAAGGCGAAGGCATCCTGCCCCGGCAGCAAGGAAACCCGAATCTCGTCGCCTTCCCGCCAATAGGACGAAATCTGCAAGATCACCGGCCCGCTCAGGCCCCGATGGGTGAAGAGCAGCGCCTCTTCGAACGCAGTGCGGCCATGGCGGACTTGCGCCTGGACCGCCACACCGGACAGCGCATTCAATCGTTTAAGCAGCGCCGCATCAAACGTCAGCGGCACCAGAGCGGGCCGCGTGGGCACGATGTCCAATCCGAATTGAGCGGCGATGCGATAGCCGAAATCGCTGGCGCCCATCTTGGGAATGGATTTGCCGCCTGTGGCGATCACCAGTGACCGGCATTGCATTGTTTCGCCGCCGGCAAGATGCAGCACAAAGCCATCTGGCTCTTTTTCGACTTGCTCGACTTGAGTGCTGAGACGAAGTTCCACGCCGCCCTTGCGCATCTCCGACAGCAGAAGATCGATCACCTGCTGGGACGAGCCATCGCAGAAAAGCTGCCCCAGAGTCTTTTCGTGATACGCGATACCGTACCGCTCGATCAGGGCAATGAAATCCTGCTGGGTGTAACGGCTGAGTGCGGAAATGGCGAAACGAGGATTGGCAGAGAGAAATTGCCCCGGCGAAGCATGGCGGTTGGTGAAGTTGCAGCGCCCGCCGCCGGAAATGCGGATCTTCTCGCCGGGGCTTTTGGCATGATCGAGAAGGGCAACCTTTCGCCCGCGCTGCCCGGCAACGGCCGCGCACATCATGCCGGCCGCCCCTGCACCGATCACGATCACATCATGGCTGGACATCACGCGCCGAATGCGCCGCGCAAATCTTCCAACCGGCGAATCTGACGACCCTCGGCGTCGAAATTATTCGGATCGAGCCAGGCATTATAGGCGCGCGCCAAGGCCGGCCATTCCTTGTCGATCATGGCGTACCAGGCGGTGTCCCGGTTCTCGCCCTTCACGATCATGTGCTGGCGGAAAATGCCTTCGAACTGAAAGCCGAACCGCTCCGCCGCGCGCTTGGACGGCAAGTTGCGATTGTTGCACTTCCATTCGTAACGGCGATAACCCAGCTCGCCCAAAGCATATTGCGCAAACAGAAACTGCGCTTCGGTGGCCCCGCGCGTGCGCGCCATCTTGGGGCCCCAATAGATGTGGCCGATCTCGATCGCACCATTTGCGGCATCGATCCTGAGAAAAGTCTGGCGCCCCACCACGTCGCCGCTGGTCTGGTCGATAATGGCGAAATAGAGCGGGTCTTCGCTCGCTTCCGCCTTGTCCAGCCAGGCTTGAAATTCCGCGCGGCTTTGAGGCGGGAGTTCGGGGAGCCAGGCGAAACGGGCGTCCGCGTCCGCCACGCTGGAGGCCGCATAAAGCCCATCGCCATGCCGGGCGGCATTCAGCGGCTCCAGCCGGACATAGCGGCCTTCCAGCACAATCCGCGCGGGGCGGGAACGTGGCTGCCAGTTCTTCAGATCGTCCTGCATATGCGCTCCCAACCTTTCCGGCCTCCATACCCCCTATGCGCAAACATCCGCAACGCCGCCGCTGAATTCCGCGTCGGGGCTTGGTGCAATTCAGCCGGCGCGGGATTAGCTTAAGCCCGGTTTCCGGGGGGAAGCGGACATGGGCCATGATCAGTTCGAAGACCCGACACGCCGGGCGGTGATGGCGGGCGGTACCGCCGCGGTCCTGGCGGCGACATATGGCGAGGCGATGGCACAGCCAAACGAAATCAATCGGATGGGCGGCGCGGCCCTGGCGGCAGCGATCCGCGCAAAAAAGATTTCCGCGCGCGAGGCGATGGCCGCCTGCCTCGACCGGATCGCGGCCGTGAATCCCGCCATCAATACCGTGGTCTCGATGCCGCCGCGCGACGCTCTGATAGCCGAAGCCGCCGCCGCCGATGACGCACAGGCGCGCGGCGCGGCAATGGGGCCACTTCATGGCCTTCCCCACGCGGTGAAGGATCTGCAACCGGTAAAGGGCATGCGCTTTACCGCTGGCTCGCCGATCTACAAGGACCGGATCGCGGCGGCCGACAGTTTGATGGTGGAGCGCCTGCGCAAGGCCGGCGTCATTTTCGTGGGCAAGACCAACACGCCGGAATTCGGCTTTGGCTCGCACACCTTCAATCCCGTGTTCGGCGCAACTCATAATCCTTACGACCATGGCCGTTCGGCAGGCGGATCGAGCGGCGGCGCGGCGGCGGCGCTGGCATCGCGCATGGTGCCGCTGGCGGATGGCAGCGATTATGGCGGCAGCCTGCGCAATCCCGCGGGCTGGAACAATGTGTTCGGCTTCCGTACCAGCTTCGGCGTGGTGCCGGCGGCGGGGCCCGAAGTCTGGCTGGCCGGCATGGGCGTGCAAGGGCCGATGGCGCGCTCGGTGGAGGA
Organism: uncultured Alphaproteobacteria bacterium; assembly: GCA_937865685.1. Classification (GTDB taxonomy): domain Bacteria; phylum Pseudomonadota; class Alphaproteobacteria; order Micropepsales; family Micropepsaceae; genus Rhizomicrobium. The sequence goes on from CALMGU010000152.1 coordinate 6,434, forward strand.
TCTGGCGCTGCTGCTGTCGGTGCAAGCAGGTTACGATCCCCGCAGTCCGCTTTCATTGCCGGGCGATGGCACCAAGTACCGGCAAAACCTCGATGCACCGGTTAAAGGCCGCCGGATCGGCTGGCTGGGTGATTTCGGCGGCGATGTCCCCCATGAACCGGAAGTGCTGGAGGTCTGCCGCACGGCGCTGAAAAGCTTTGAAGCTTTGGGCTGCACGGTCGAAGAGGCGAAGATCGAAGCACCGGTCGAACCGGCCTGGCAAACCATCATCAAACTGCGCGCCTGGCAGCAGAGCGGGCAGATCATCGCCAATTATCGCAATCCGGCCGAGCGCGCGCTGCTCAAACCTGAAGCGGTGTGGGAAGTGGAAACGGCACTGCCGCTTTCCGCCTTCGACATCACGGCCGCTTCGGAAGCGCGCACGACCTGGTCGATGGCCGTCAAGAAACTGTTCGACCGTTTCGACTATCTGGTCCTGCCCAGTTCTCAGATATTTCCTTTTCCTGTCGATGACCGCTGGCCCAAGACCGTCGCGGGGCACCAGATGCGCACCTATCACGAATGGATGAAGTCGGCGCTTCTGATCACGCTGTCAGGCAATCCCGCGCTGGTCGCCCCGGCTGGTTTCGGCGCCGCCGGCCTGCCCATCGGCCTGCAGATCGTGGGACCCAACCATGGCGAAGTCGCCTGCCTGCAACTCGCCAAGGCTTATGAGGTCGCCACCGGATGGACAAACAAGAGACCGCCGGGCGGGATTTGAATTACCGACTGAGGGTATGGCGGAGCCGGAGGGATTCGAACCCTCGATAGGGCTTTACAACCCTATAACGGTTTAGCAAACCGCCGCCTTCAGCCTCTCGGCCACAGCTCCAACCCCCACGCTTTTGGCGCGGAAGGCGGCCCTTTTGCACCAGAACGATGGGGTACTCAAGCGATCTGCGGGGGTGCCCTTAACGGCCGTAATAGCCGGATGCGCGGGGATAGGGCGGGGGCGCCCAGGCCCGTGGCGCCCCATAATAAGCGGGGGGCGGTGGCGGTGCATCGTCAAAGTCCGCATCGTTCGCATCCCTGTCCGGCGGCGACCGGTAGGCGGTGGCCCTGGGGGCAGGCTGGGCAGCGGCCAGCCGTTCCGGCGCGGCAGCTTCGGCGAAGACCGGCCGTGATGGGTCGGAGGTGCAGAATTGCTGTTCCGGGAGTGCGATCAGCAGGCGCTGCTCTGCGACGAACTGCGCCAGGCTTCCCCGTCCCACCTGATTGAATGCGTCCCGCATGGACGCGCAAAAGCCGGACGTGTTGGAGATCTCGCTCAGCGACGACAGATTGGCGAGCTTGGTCTTGAACGTGTCATAGGCCGCCTCGCCCCGCGCGCCCTGGCGCTTGATGAAATAGGCCTTGAGGTCCGCATCGGACGCCTGCAACTCGCCCCGGTATGTGATCACGAACCGGTTATAGGAAGCGGTCGCCTGACAGGTGAGGCCCGCCACCATCAATTCCTGCTGGACCGCGGCGGACCGGAGCGCCGCCCATTCGGACGGGGTGGTGCAAGGTGCCGCCTGGGCGGCCACGGCACTGAAAAGTCCGAACGAAACCAGGACGGCCGATTTCCAGCGACGCATGACAGTTTCCCCCGAAAGGACGCGGCGGCGCCAAGCATTCGCTTGCGGACCCGGCAGGCGCCAAATCAAACACAAAAGGGGGAAAAGGAAATCTTTAAATTTTCAGGGCAATTTTCGCTGGCCCCAGGGAAAAGGCCAGATACGGGCCTTTTAGTGGCGGCGGCGGTTGGCGACCATGCGCCCATACAAGGTTTCGATCCGCTTGCTGGCGGTGCGCTCGCAAAGGCCGGGGATGAAGGCGTGAAGCAGACAGGCGCAGCCCGCCAGAAGCAGCGTGCCCGCAAAGGAAAAGGCCACCCGCTGATGCTCGAAATAGCCTTCGCCGACGGATTCGGGATGGGTGAGAAACAGGCGCGCAAACATGGCAAAGACCCCGCTCGGTGCCAGGATACTATAGGGCGCTTTCTTTCGAATTTGTTCCCGTTTACTGTTGCGATCAGGTTAATTCATGGGAATTTATACCATGTCTGGCAAGCTGGATGGGATAGATTTGCGTATTCTTGCGCTTTTGCAGGAAAATGCGGAGCATTCCATCGGCGAAATCGCCGAAGCGATTCACCTCTCCCAGAATGCCTGCTGGCGCCGCATCCGCCGGCTGGAGGAAGAGGGCTATATCCTGAAACGGGTGGCGCTATTGGATGCCGTCAAGCTGGGCGCGGGCATGACCGTGTTCGTGATGGTGCGGGCGGGCGAACACAGCCAGGAATGGCTGGAACGCTTCGCCGAGGCGGTGCGCAACATTCCCGAGATCGTGGAATTCTACCGCATGACCGGCGAAGTGGATTATCTGATCAAGATAAAGGTGGCGGATATTGCAGGTTACGACCGGGTCTATAAGCAGCTGATCCGCAGCGCGCCCCTCACCGACGTGTCGGGCGCCTTCGCCATGGAAGAACTGAAACACACCACTGCCATCCCCCTGCCCGCTCCCTAGCTCGACATGCTGCGCATCACCGATATCCGCCTGCCCATCGATCATGCGCCCGACGCTTTGCGCGCGGCGATTGCAGCCAAGCTGAAGCCTGCTGCAATTGAGAATTTCACCGTCATCAAGCGCGGCCAGGATGCGCGCAAGAAGCCGAAAATTTTCTATGTCTACACCGTCGATGTGAGTGTGAAGGACGAGGAAGCGGTCCTGGCGCGGTCGAATGACCCGCACGTCAAACCCGCGCCCGACACAGAATATAAATTCGTCGCCCGCGCGCCGGAGAATTTCCAGCGCCCGCTGGTGATCGGCGCGGGTCCCTGCGGCTTGTTCGCGGGCCTGGTGCTGGCGCAGATGGGCTTTCGGCCCATCATCCTGGAACGCGGCAAGGTGGTGCGCGAACGCACCAAGGACACCTGGGCGCTGTGGCGGAAGAACATTCTCACCCCCGAATCCAATGTTCAATTCGGCGAAGGCGGCGCGGGCACCTTTTCCGACGGCAAGCTCTACAGCCAGATCAAGGACCCGCGCTTCCTGGGCCGCAAGGTGCTCAGCGAATTCGTCAAGGCGGGCGCGCCGGAAGAAATCCTCACCGAAGCCCATCCCCATATCGGCACTTTCCGCCTGGTGACGATGGTGGAGAGCCTGCGCGAGACCATCGAAAAACTGGGCGGCGAATACCGCTTCCAAAGCAAAGTGACGGACCTGTTGCTGGATGGACGCCGCCTGACGGGCGTGCGGCTGGAAAGCGGCGAAGAAATAAAATCCGATCATGTGGTGCTGGCGGTGGGCCACAGCGCCCGCGATGTCTTCCAGATGCTGCTGGACCGGGGCGTCGCCATCGAGGCCAAGCCTTTCTCCATCGGCTTTCGCATCGAGCATCCGCAAAGCCTGATCGACAAGGCCAAGTTCGGCGCCAGCAACAGACAATTGGGCGCCGCCGAATACCGGCTGGTGCATCACGCCAGCAATGGCCGTTCGGTCTATAGCTTCTGCATGTGCCCCGGCGGCACGGTGGTGGCGGCGGCGTCGGAAGAAGGCCGCGTCGTCACCAACGGCATGAGCCAATATTCGCGCAACGAGCGCAACGCCAATGCCGGCATCGTGGTCGGCATCACACCGGACGATTATGCGCCCCATGGCGAAGGCCCCTTGGCCGGCATCGCCCTGCAGCGCCACTGGGAATCGCAAGCCTTTGTGGCGGGCGGAAAGAATTATGCCGCACCGGCGCAGAAAGTGGGTGATTTCCTGGCCGCGCGTCCGTCCACCGAATTGGGCAGCGTCGTTCCGTCCTATCGCCCCGGCGTGACGCCCGCCGATCTCGCCACTTGCCTGCCGGATTACGCCATCGCCGCGATCCGTGAAGCGCTTGCCGCCTTCGGGCGCCAGATCAAAGGCTTCGACATGGACGACGCGGTGCTGACGGGCGTGGAGACACGCACCTCATCACCCGTGCGCATTCCCCGCGATACCAATCTGCAAAGCGTCAACACGCCGGGGCTTTTCCCCGGCGGCGAAGGTGCGGGCTATGCCGGCGGCATTCTGTCGGCGGGGGTGGACGGCATCAAACTGGCCGAAGCGGTGGCGCTGGCCATCGTCGAAGGCCGCTAAACGGCAAGAAATTCGGACACGAATTTGGTGCGCGGGTCGCGGCGCACATCCTGGGGCGTGCCCATCTGTTCGATCCGGCCCTGGTTCATCACCGCCACCAGATCGGCCACCGCAAAGGCTTCTTCCTGATCGTGCGTCACGAACACCGTGGTGACGCCGGCCTTGTCGTGGATATGACGCAGCCAGATACGCAGCTCCTTGCGCACCTTGGCATCCAGCGCGCCGAACGGCTCGTCCAGGAGCAGCATGCGCGGCTCGATCGCCAACGCGCGCGCCAGAGCCACGCGCTGACGCTGCCCGCCCGACAATTGACTGGGATAACGGTCGCCCAATCCGTCCAGCTGCATCATCGCCAGCAATTCGTGAACGCGGCGCTTGATGTCGGCTTTGGCAGGCCGCTGGGCGCGCGGGCGCACTTCCAGTCCGAAGGCGATATTCCTGGCGACATTCATGTGCCGGAACAGCGCATAATGCTGGAACACGAACCCCGCCTTGCGCTCGCGCGCCGGCATATCCAGCCAGTTCATGTCGGCGAAGCGCACCGTTCCGTGATCCGCGCCTTCCAGCCCGCCCAGAATGCGCAGCAAGGTGGTCTTGCCCGAGCCGGACGGGCCCAGCAGCGCCACGAACGCGCCTTGCGGCGCGGTCAGGCTGGCGCCATTGAGCGCGGCGAAATTGCCGAACCGCTTGGACAGAGAATCGATGATCAGCGACATGCGTTCTCCTAATGCCGGTGAACCGCGGCCAGTTCGTCGGCGTAACGCCATTCCAGGAAGGATTTCAGCGCCAGGGTCAGCAGCGCCAGCAAGGCCAGCAGCGCCGCCACGGAAAAGGCACCCACATAATCGTAATTGTTGTAGAGCAACTCCACATGCAGCGGCATGGTGTTGGTCTGGCCCCGAATATGCCCCGACACCACCGACACGGCGCCGAATTCGCCCAGCGCGCGGGCGTTGCAGAGCAGGATGCCGTAGAGCAATCCCCATTTGATGTTCGGCAAGGTGACGCGCCAGAAGGTGGCAAAGCCCGACGCGCCCAAGGACAAAGCAGCTTCCTCTTCCTCGCGGCCCTGATCGGACATCAACGGGATCAGCTCACGCGCCACAAAAGGAAAGGTCACGAAAATGGTGGCAAGCACGATACCCGGCAGCGCGAACAGGATGTGAATGTCATGATCGGTGAGCCAGGAGCCGAACCAGCCCTGGCGGCCGAACACCAGCACATAGATCAGGCCCGCCACCACCGGCGATACCGAGAAAGGCAGATCGATCAACGTCACCAGAAATGCCTTGCCCGGAAAATCGAATTTGACGATGGCCCAGGACGCCGCGATGCCGAACACCGTGTTCAGTGGCACGGCGATGGCCGCCGCCAGCAACGATAGGCGGATCGCCGCCAGAGTGTCGGAATCCGTGACGGCGGCCCATACCGGCCCGAGGCCCGCCGCCAAAGCCTCACTGAACACCACCAGCAAGGGCAGAACCAGAAACAATCCGATAAAGACGAATGCGATGCCGCAAAGCAGAATGCGCAGCAGCGGCGGATCGTCGGTCGCGGCGCGGTTCTTCTTCATCGCCGCTTCCCCGCCCAGACTTGCAAGCCGTTGAGCGCCAAGAGCAGCACAAAAGACGCCGCCAGCATCACCACGCCAATGGAGGCGGCGCCCGCATAATCGAATTGCTCCAGCTTGGTGACGATCAGAAGCGGGGCGATTTCCGACTTCATCGGCAGATTGCCGGCGATGAAGATGATCGAGCCATATTCCCCCACGCCCCGCGCGAAGGCGAGCGCGGCCCCGGTCAACAGGGCCGGCAGCATCATCGGCACCACCACCCGCAAAATCGCCTGAGGCCGCGTCGCACCCAAGGTCGCGGCCGCTTCTTCCAGGTCCCGGCCCATATCCTGAAGCACCGGCTGCAAGGTGCGCACCGTGAACGGCAGGCCGATGAAGATCATCGCCACCAGCACGCCCCAAGGCGTATAGGCGACCTTGATGCCATGCTGCGCCAGCACGCTTCCCACCCAGCCGGTGGGCGCATAAAGCGTGGAAAGCGCGATCCCCGCCACCGCCGTGGGCAACGCGAAGGGCAGATCGATCAGCGCATCCATCAACCGCTTGCCGGGAAAGCGGTAGCGCACCAGCACCCAGGCGACGATGAACCCGAACAGCGTATCAATGACGGCCGCGGCCAGCGCGGTGCCGAACGACAGGCGCAGCGCCGCCAGCACGCGCGGTGCGGAAATCGCAATCCAGAAATCGTCCAGATGCAGGCTGAACGGGCGCAGTACCAGCGCCAAGAGCGGCACCAGCACGATCCCGGTCAGATAGAAAAGCGTGAATCCCAAAGAAAGCCCGAAGCCGGGAACCCGGCTTCGCGTGCTTCGAGAGAAAATCGTCGCTGCGGTCATCGTCCCGGCTGATAGATTTTGTCGAACACCCCGCCATCGGCGAAGTGCGTCTGCTGCGCTTTGGCCCAGCCGCCGAAATCACTATCGATGGTGGCAAGGGGAATGTTCGGAAAATTGGCTTTGTACTTCGCCAGGATCGCGGGATTGCGGGGACGGTAGAAGTCCCTGGCCTCGATTTCCTGCGCGTCTTGCGAATAGAGATAATTCACGAAAGCTTCCGCCACTTTGCGGCTGTTGTGGCGGTCGATGTTCTTATCGACCAGCGCCACCGGCGGCTCTGCCAGGATGGAGCGCGAGGGGTAGACGATTTCGTATTTGCCCGGCGCTTCCCTCAACGCCAGATGGGCCTCATTTTCCCAACTCAGCAGCACATCGCCCAATCCGCGCTTGGTGAACGTCACGGTCGATCCCCGCGCGCCGCTGTCCAGCACCGGCACGTTGCGATAAAGCGCGCCGACAAATGCCTTCGCTTTATCGGAATTGCCGCCGGGCGATTTTTCCGCGAAGGACCAGGCCGCCAGATAGGCCCAGCGCGCGCCGCCCGACGTTTTGGGGTTGGGCGTGATCACCTGGATGCCTGGCTTCACCAGATCGGACCAGTCCCTGACCTTTTTGGGATTGGCTTTGCGCACCAGGAACACGATGGTCGAGGTGTAAGGCGTGGAATTCTGCGGCAGCCGCTTCTGCCAGTCAGCGGGCAGCAATTTCGCCTTGGCGGAAATCGCATCGATGTCGGCGGCCAGCGCCAGTGTCACCACATCGGCCTGCAAGCCGTCGATCACCGCGCGGGCCTGGGCGCCCGAACCGCCATTGCTGGTGGAAAGGATCACGGTATCGCCGGTCTTGGCCTTCCATTGTTTGGCGAAGGCGGCGCCCAGATCCTTGTAAAGCTCGCGGGTGGGATCGTAGCTGACATTGAGAAGCTTGATCTCGGCGGCGCCGGCCGCGGTGGCGGCCATCGCAAGGGCTGCGGCGGCAAGGAGAAAAACGCGACGCATGGAACAAATCTCCAGCTTGGATGATTACATCAGATGACGCGGCCGACAACTCTCGAAGAAACGCGGCGCATGAGAAGGACACTTCTCGCCAGCAACATCGGATCATTTCCCTTTAATCTCGATAGAGTCAATAGAGATTAAGCCCGGCATATGTCAATGCAACGCGAAAGTCGCCGCGGCGCTGCAAACCACACGAACGGAAGGCGGATTTAGAGAGCGCCAGCGCGGCGCATCTGGATGGCCGCGGAGGCGAGCGAGCGCGATTCCAGCACATCCGCCGTGGCGTCGCGCGCCAGCGCCATCACTTTGCGGATGCCGCAAACCGCTTCGTCGAAACAATCGTCGCATTTGCGATAGGCCATCACGCTGACACAGGGCGTGAGCGCCAGGGGACCGTCGGTGACCCGAAGCACATCCGCAAAGCTGATATCCTTGGCGGGCCGCCCTAAGGAATAGCCGCCGCTGCGGCCCCGGTGGCTGCGCACGATTCCCGGCTTTTTCAGCTCCAAAAGGATCTGTTCCAGGAATTTCTTGGGTATGTTTGCACTGTCAGCGATTTCGGCAATCTGGATCGGCTGCCCGTCGGCGCGGGCGGCAAGGATCAGGAGCGCGCGCAAAGCGTAATGGGATTTTTGAGAGAGCATGGCTTCACCATACACGATAATCCCCATCGTCTAACACGTGGAACCATCGCGAAATTGTTATGATGCGGCGACAGCTTGCGACAACCCGGCCCTATCCCGGCGGGCATTTGCGCTATACTTGAACAGCGGCTCCTGAGGGGCCGGAAGCGAGCGGTAGCGCCAGGGCCTGCAGGTCCGCGCCAAGCCCGCTGAGGTCACCCATCGCCATTACTTGAGGGTTCGGAGACGACGCGCCTATGACTTGGATCGTCCGCGTTGCGCTGGACCGGCCTTACACCTTCCTCGTGCTCGCCATCGTCATTCTGATCTTCGGGCCGATGGCGGCGATGCGCACGCCCACCGACATCTTCCCCAATATCGGCATTCCGGTGGTGGGCGCGGTGCTGCAATATAACGGCCTGTCCCCCGCCGACATGGCCGGGCGCATCGTCACGCCTTACGAGCGGCTGGTCCCCACCGCCGTCAACGATATCGAGCATATCGAAAGCCAGTCCATCGCCGGCAACGGCGTGATCAAGATCTTCTTCCAGCCCCATGTCGATGTCGCCGTCGCCACCGCGCAGATCACCGGCGCCTCCCAATTCGTGATCCGCGGCATGCCCCAGGGCACCAATCCGCCGTTCCTGGTCAATTACAACGCCTCGACCGTGCCGATCCTGCAGCTGGCATTGTCGTCCAAGACGCTTTCGGAACAACAGGTGCTGGACCTGGCCCAGACAACCTTGCGGCCCGGATTGATCTCGGTGCCGGGCGCCACCTTCCCGGCGCCTTACGGCGGCAAGTCGCGCAATGTACAGATCGACCTCGATCCCACCGCGATGCAAGCCCATCACATCTCGGCCACCGATGTGCAGGCCGCGATCGGCAACCAGACCCAGATCATCCCGGCCGGCAACATCAAGATCGGCAGCTATCAATATGTGGTGAAGCTGAACAACGCCGCCGACTCGATTCCGGGCCTGAACAATATCCCGATCAAGGTGGTCGACGGCGCCACCGTCTTCATGCGCGACGTAGCCCATGTGCGCGACGGCAGCCCGCCCCAGACAACTATCGTGCATGTCGATGGCAGCCGCGCCGTGCTGATGACGGTCTTGAAGAACGGCGCCGCTTCGACCCTGGACGTGGTCCAGGGCATCAAGGATGTGCTGCCCCGGCTGAAACTGCAATTGCCGGATTCCTTCAAGATCGATTTGCTCAACGACCAGTCGATCTTCGTCAAGGCGGCCATCTCCGGCGTGGTGCGTGAAGGCGCGCTGGCCGCGGCACTGACCAGCCTGATGATCCTGCTGTTCCTGGGAAGCTGGCGTTCCACCGTCATCATCGCCACCTCGATCCCGCTTTCCGTGCTGGTGGCGCTGATCGCGCTTTGGGCCACCGGCCAGACGCTCAACATCATGACCCTGGGCGGCCTGGCCCTGGCGGTCGGCATCCTGGTCGACGACGCCACCGTCACCATCGAGAACATCAACTGGCATCTGGAACACGGCAAGGATGTGCGCACCGCCATCCTGGATGGGGCACGCCAGATCGTGCAGCCGGCCTTTGTCGCCCTGCTCTGCATCTGCATCGTGTTCGTGCCCATGCTGACCCTGGAAGGCGTGGCGGGCTATCTGTTCATTCCCATGGCGATGAGCGTGGTCTTCGCCATGATCGCCTCCTTCATCCTGTCGCGCACCCTGGTGCCCACTTTGGCCATGTATCTGCTGAAGCCGCATCTCAGCCATGCCGGCGACACCGAAGCCGCCGACCATGCAATGCACATGGCGGAAGGCGATCACATCTTCGCGCGCGTGCAGCGCCGCTTCGAGAATGGTTTCGAGGCGGTGCGCGAATCCTACCGCAACCTTCTCGCCCTCAGCCTCAACCGCCGGCGCCTGTTCGTGACGGGCTTCATGGCCGCGGTGCTGGTCTCTTTTGTTCTCCTGCCCTTCCTGGGCTCCAACTTCTTTCCCTCGGTGGATACCGGGCAGATCACCCTGCATGTGCGCCCGCCCGTCGGCACCCGCCTGGAGGACACCACCCAGCAGATCGCCGACATCGAGGGCCAAATCCGGCGCGTCATTCCCAAACAGGAAATCGCCGCCATCGTGGACAGTTTGGGCATTCCCCAAAGCTCCATCAATCAGGTCTATAACAACACCGGTATCATCGGCACCCAGGACACCGACATCTTCATCAGCCTGGTCGCTGGTCATGCCTCGACCGCGTCCTATGTGAAGAAGCTGCGCGAGGTCTTGCCCCGAACCTTCCCCGGCACGACCTTTTCCTTCCCGCCCGCCGACATCATTTCCCAGATCCTGAATTTCGGCACGCCCGCGCCCATCGACGTGCAGTTCACCGGCATCAATCACGAAGCGACCAAGGCCTTTGCCTATAAATTGCTGCGCGAGATCCGCCGCGTGCCCGGCATCGCCGATCCGCGCATGCAGCAATCCGACGAAACGCCGCAGCTGGACTTCACCGTGGACCGGGTCCGCGCCGCCCAGCTGGGCTTCAGCGAAAAAGACGTCACCAACGCGCTGGCCACTTCGCTGGCGGGCACCGGCCAGACCGCGCCCAATTTCTTCCTCAATCCCAAGAACGGGGTTTCCTACGGCATCGTCGCCCAGACGCCGGAATACAAAATGAATTCGATGGAAGCCCTGCTCAACATGCCGGTGACCGGTTCGGGCTCGGCCGCGCCGACGGTTCTGGGCGCACTGGGCAAGATCACTCGCACCCGCTCGGCCGCGGTGGTCAATCATTACAATGTGATGGCGACCACCGATCTTTACGCCACCATCCAGGGCCGCGACCTGGGCGCGGTGGCGGCGGACGTGCAGAAGATCATGGACAAACACCGCGCCGAGCTGCCGCGCGGCGACAGTATGGTGATGCGCGGCCAGATCGTGACCATGAAGACGGCCTTTTCGGGCCTGTCGCTGGGCCTGATCGGCGCGGTGGTGCTGATCTATCTTCTGATCGTGGTGAATTTCCAATCCTGGCTCGATCCTTTCGTGATCATCACCGCCTTGCCGGCGGCGCTGGCCGGGATCGTCTGGATGCTGTTCACCACCGGCACCACGCTTTCGGTTCCGGCATTGACCGGCGCCTTGATGTGCATGGGCGTCGCCACCGCCAACTCGATCCTGGTGGTGAGCTTCGCCCGCGAGCGCCTCGCCGCCACAGGAGACGCCGTGCGCTCCGCCATCGAAGCCGGTGTCACGCGTTTCCGTCCCGTCCTGATGACGGCGCTGGCCATGATCATCGGCATGCTGCCGATGGCGCTGGGCCTGGGCGAAGGCGGCGAACAGAATGCCCCCTTGGGCCGCGCCGTGATCGGCGGACTTATTTTCGCGACCATCGCCACCTTGATGTTCGTGCCCGTGGTCTTCAGCATCGTGCATGGCCGCAAAGCCGCCCGCGATGACGAGCCCGCAATGCGCGAACCGAAGCCCGGCGTCGGCGCGCCATCCGGAGAGATCTATGCTTGATCAGCCCGACATCCTGCGCCACAGCATGCCGCCCCGGCTGAAATTCTGGGGCATCGCGGCGATCTGCATCGCCGGCGCGATCGCCATCGGCGGCACCGCCATCCGGCTTTACAATGAACGGGCAGCGGCGAATTGGGCCCTGGACCAGGATGTGCGCACGGTTCAGCTGGTCAAACTGTCGGCCATGAAGGGCGGCGCCCTGATCCTGCCGGGCGATGTTCAATCCTGGACCAACGCGCCGATCTATGCGCGGGTGAGCGGCTATCTGAAGCGCTGGTATGTCGATATCGGCACGCCGGTGAAGGCGGGCCAGCTTTTGGCCGAACTGGAAACGCCGGACCTGGACGGCCAGGTGGCGCAGGGCAAGGCCGATCTGGGCACCGCACTCGCCAACCAGAAACTTTCCGCCGTCACCGCCAAACGCTGGGATTCGCTGTTGGCGCAAGGCGCGGTGGCCCGTCAGGACGCCGACGCCAAGGACAGCGATCTGGCCGCCAAGACCGCCATCGTCGCTTCGGCCCGCGCCAATGTCGCCCGCCTGGAAGCGATGGAATCCTTCAAGCGCCTGGTGGCGCCGGTGGCCGGCATCGTAACCACCCGCGCGGTGGATGTGGGCGCATTGGTGCTGGTGGGAACCCCCGGCGCGACGCCCTTGTTCACGGTTTCGGACCAGAAGAAGCTGCGCATATATGTGCGCCTGCCCCAGACCGATTCTGCCGCGCTCAGCCCCAGCATGACCGCCACCTTCACGGTGCCCGAATTGCCGGGCCGCGAATTCACCGCCACTTTGGCGGCGAACGCCAATGCGGTGGCCAGCGCCAGCGGCACCCAGCTCTTGCAATTCCAGGCCGACAATGCCGAAGGCCTGATCCGGCCGGGCAGCTATGCCGAAGTGCGCTTCACCTTGCCCCCCGGCAAGAATGCCCTGCATGTGCCCGCCACCGCCCTGATGTTCCGCGACCAGGGACCGGTGGTCGCCACCGTCGATGACAGCAATCACGTCCGGATCAAAGGGATCAGCATCCGCCGCGACCTGGGCACCGCCGTCGAGGTGGGTTCGGGGCTTTCGCTGAAGGACCGCGTGATCGATAATCCCCCGGACGCGATTCGTGACGGCGATCCGGTGCGGGTTGGCGAAACCGAATCCTGACACCGGAGGAATTTCATGTACCGCTTCCTGGCGATTGCTTGCATCGCCTTGCTCTGCGCGCCGACCCTGGCCTGTGCCAAAAAGGAAGAAGCCAAGGCGCAATACGACCTGAGCGCGGCCTCCAACCAGAAATTCCTCGCGGACTATGCCGCCAAGCCCGGCACCTTCAAGACCGCGGACGGGCTGCTCTATCGCGTGCTCACGGCGGGCAAAGGCAAGTCGCCGCAATATGTCGATGACATGGTCAACGTTTCCTACAAAGGCGCGCTGATCAACGGCAAGGTGTTCGACCAGACCGAAAATGGCAAAACCGCGGACTTTCCCGCCGGCCAGCTCATTCCCGGCTGGGTCGAAGCGCTATCCCTGATGAAGGAAGGCGACAGCTGGGAATTGGTGCTGCCGTCGGAGCTGGGTTATGGCGAGTCCGGCGCGGGCAACGATATCCCGCCCAACCAGACCCTGGTCTTCACCATGACCTTGCACAAGGTCACGCCGGCGCAGCACTGAGGCCGGGCTCGATCAGAAATCGAATCCAACTTGTCATGGCCCGGGAGTTCGTAGCGACAGCGTGCGAACGGGCCATCCAAGTGACGCAAACGCATCTGCTGAGATGGAATGCGGTTCAACTGGATGGGCCACACGGAGTTTACACTCCGGCCGCGCTTCGCGCGGACCGGGGTGGTGGGCCATGACAAAATGCTCAATCAGAAGTTATAGCTCGCCGTCACGCCGGTCATGCGCGGCGGCAGCGGGATGCACTGCGTCACGCCCGAGGTTCCGGGCACGCCGAAGGTGGGATTGGGCACCGAATTCAGCGTGCCGTTATATTCCGGCAGGCAAGCCTTGGTGTTGGCGACATTGTTCATGAAGAAGCCGATATCGGCGCCGCTCTTGCCAACATTGGTGAAATCCAGCCGGACATTCAGCATGCCATAGGCGAAGGTCCGCTGCGACGGATCGAAGCCGCGCATGTCCGCCAGATAGCGGCTCTGCCAGTAATAATGGGTTGTGAGCAGCACATCGCCCAAGGGCAGCCCCACATCCGGATCGCCGAAATTGACCGTGGCGGAATAGTTGGTCTGCCAGCGCGGCACGGGAATCGGCGTGCCCGACAGATTGTTGTTGGTGGGCTGCAGATAGCCCGGCGGCGCCACGAACGTGAAGTCAGTATAATAAGGATCGATATAGCTGCCCGCCGTATTCAAGGTCAGCCACTCGGTGGGCAGAACCGTGAGATCCCATTCGGCGCCATAGATACGCGCCTTCCTGGCATTCAGCGTGATATTGTCGTTGAAATTGTTGATGCACTGATTGGCATTCAGCGCCGCCTGGGTGCAGGGGCCGCCGCCGGTGGTGGTGGCAACCGTCACATTGGGTACCGCCTGCTGCACCTGGATATTGTGATAGGCGGTCTGGTAGAGCGCCAGGTTGGCGCGCACCGGCATGCCCATCACCGCGAAATCGGATTTGGCGCCGACTTCGTAATCCTGCACTTCTTCCGGCAACGCGGTCAGCGCGGCGATGTTGATCGCCTGGGTGTTGATGCCGCCGGAGCGATAGCCGGACCGCATGGTGGCATAGACCATGGTGCCTTCCCACAGATCATGGTCCAGCGCCAAGGTATAGGTCGGCTTGTGATAGCTCTTGGAAATATTCGTGCCGCAGGCCGATTGCGTCAGGATTTTTCCGTTGGCATCGGTGAGGAAGCAGAATTGGCTCTGCCCGGCATAGGAAATGCCGTTGATCACATAAGGCGTCGCGGTGAAGACCGCGTTTTTGCCGGGCGTGGCCGCGAGTGCCGGCGTCAGGATCGTCTGGCTGTTGATGCTGGCGAAACGCTCGTCATAGGTATAGCGGACCCCCGCAGTGACACGGGTGTCAGGCCAGATGCTGTAGGTGGCTTGTGCGTACGCCGCGTAGGAAGAATTTTCCTCGCTGTTATGGCTCCAGTCAGTGATGGTGATCTGCTTCGTATTGCTGGGCTGCGAGCCGGCATTGGTCGAGAACAGATCCAGCATGCCCCCGTCATTGGGGCTGCGTTCGTTGAAATAGAACAGGCCCGTCGTCCATTTCAGCTTGTCGTCGAAAGCGCTGCCATTGACGGTCAGTTCCGATTGCCAGGATTCGTAATTCGGCGTGTTGTAGGAATAGATGTTGGTTGCGAAGGGCTGGCCGCGGCTCACCGCCGTGCCCGTGCTGTTCCAGGTGCGATAGGCCGACATCAGCTTCACATTGGTGTCGCCGAAGCTCTTGTTAGCGGTGGCCGAATAGGTTTGGTAGTGGCCGACATTCAGGTTGCTGACCGCCTGTTCCGTGCTCCAGAAGCCGTAAGTCTGTTCCCGCGCCAACGAATTCAGCACCGAATTGTAGGCGGTCGGCGACGGATTCGGATTTGAGGCGGTGTTCGCATCGAAGGTGAGGAAGGTCGGATCGACCTTGTGGCCGAGAAGATCGGTGAAGGTGGAGCAGGCGCCCGGAATGTTGCAGATCGAAGCGCGGCCCAGCGATTTGGTGGTTCCGACAAAAGAATTCAAATCATGATAGGTCGAGCCGGTGTCGTGCTCGGCCGCCACATCGGCGCGCAACAAAAGGCTGAAGCTGTCGTCCGGCTGCCATTTGAGCGAGAAGATGCCGCCTACCTTGTTGGAGCCGAAGCTGGGCTGGTGATTGGACGCGCCGCTCACCGGATCGAAGAAATGGTTGGCGACATAGCCGCGCTGATTGTCGAAATTCAGCGCCACGCGCGCGGACACGGTATCGGAAAGCGGCAGGTCCACCGCGCCTTGCAGGCCGGCGCGGCCATAATCGCCCAAAGTGCCCCGGACATAGCCGCCGAATTCGCTGCCGGGCTCGCGGCTGCGGTAGAGAATCGCGCCACCAGTCGAATTGCGGCCCACCAAAGTGCCTTGCGGACCCTTCAACACCTCCAGACTTTCGACATCGAACAGCGAACCGCCCAGGCCGACCGCGCGGGCATAATAAACCCCGTCCTTATAAACGGCGGAAGCGGTATCGAAGGCCAGGCCTGGATTACCACCGCCCGACGGGGAGTCGAAATTGCGCTGGCCGCGAATGGTGACGTTGAGCGTGTCCTGGCGGAACGCGGTCGGCTGCACATAGACCGAAGGCGACACGGTCTTCAGATCCTGGATGGTCAGGACATTCAACTTGGTCAGTTCGTCCTGATTGAAGGCGTTGATCGAGATGGGAACGGACTGGGCGTTTTCTTCCCGCTTGCGCGCCGTGACCACCACGGTCTCAAGCGCGGATGCCGTCTGCACATTGGTCTGCGCCGCCGACGGCGCCAGGCCAGCGCCCAGCCACAAAGCCGACACCGCCGCGCCCATGAGAAACCGATGATATTGCATGTCCCCGCCCTCAACCCTGGCTTTTATGAGCCGAACCTGTACTGGAACGGCCCCCCGAAAAGAAGTATGGCGCCGCCCTCTGCTGCGTTAAATTGCAGAGCAAATAAGGGAAGTACAGGTTCGATCCTTGGATAATAGCAGGGAAAAATTCCCGATTTTCCTGCCATCGGGGCTTCTGTTTCTGGGATTCGCCATCGTCCTGGCGCTGAACTGGCCGGGCCAGATGTCCTACGACTCGGTGGTCCAGCTGGCCGACGCCCGCAGCGGCCAGTATGACAGCTGGCACCCCCCCGTGATGGCATGGCTCCTGGGCCTGGGCGACTATCTGATCCCTGGTCCCGGCCTGTTTTTGCTATTCACCGCCGGGCTTTTGCTGGGCGCCTGGTTCCTGCTGCTGAAAAGCGGCCGCCCAGGTTGGGGATCGGTCGTAATTCTGCTGCTGGCCTTCGCCACCCCGCAGCTTCTTCTCTATCAGGGCACCATCTGGAAGGACGTGCTGTTCGCCAATGCCGGCATCGCCGGCTTCGCCGCATTGGCCGCGGCCGCCGCCCGCTGGCGGGACCTACGCTTGCGCGCCTCCCTGCTGGTCTTGTCTGCCCTGCTGCTCGCCCTGGCGGCCTTGGCGCGGCAGAACGGTTTCCTATTGCTGCCTGTTGCCGCCCTATGCCTGGGGCTGATCGCGGGCCGCCTGCAATCGGCGCGGGCGGGCTGGCGCCATGGCGCGGGCCTTTTGGCGGCCTGTCTGATGGTGATGGTGTCGGCAAATTTCGCGTTGGGGCTTCGCGGCGACCACGGCAAAGGCGCGTCGGACCAGCTTCGTCTGGCGCAAACCTATGATCTGGTCGGCGTGGCCCGTCTCGACCCCTCCATCCGTCTCTCCGTGCTGGAGCAACAGGCGCCGCATTTGGATGCCATGATCCGCAAGGACGGCATTGCGCTCTATTCGCCCCATTTGGTGGACACGCTGGAAAGCTCGTCCGCGCTCACCGACGCGATCTACCACGCCCCGCCGGGCGCGATATTCGCGCAATGGCGTCAGCTGGTGTTCGCGCATCCCGGACTTTATCTGCGCGAGCGGCTTGCGGTTTTCCGCTGGGTGTTGGCGCCGCCTGATCTGCTGGTCTGTCATCCCGACGTGGTGGGCGTGGACGGGCCGCCCGCCAAAATGAAAGCGCTGGGCCTTCAGCCGCACATCCGGGCGCAGGACCGTTTCCTGTATTTCTATGTCGCCAATTTCTTCCACACGCCGGTCCTGTCGCATCTTCTTTATGGCGCGCTCGCGATCCTGTTCCTGATCCTGCTGGCGGCACGGGGCGCGCCCGCCGATATCGCGGTGGCGGGTCTTCAACTCGCCGCGCTTCTTTTCGCGCTCAGTTTTTTTGCCGTCTCCATCGCTTGCGACTACCGCTATATGTATTTCCTCGACCTCGCCGCGATGACCGGCGCGATTCGCTACTTCAGCCCCAGCCCAGAATTTCCCTGCCCCGCGGCATGAGCTGCCGGGGATGACGTCCCGCCGCCGGACTGATAAGTCTGTTGACGGGCGGAGAATTTGTCATTCCGGGCTGGCCGGGACAGTGGAAACAAGCCACGATTCCCTGCTTTTTGTGCGGGCAGCCATGCCGGCAAAGCCGGGCATTCCGGTGACCGCCCCCTTGTGGGACGGGGCACCAATACTGATATTACGCGTTATTGGATGACGCAGAATCATCTGTAACCGTTTCTTATTTAGAATCCTGTATTTCGGTGGGGTATGACGTTCCATCCAACTCTTTTGGCAGCCCTTTGCGCCAGCCTTCTGGTTAGCGCTTGCGCCACCAAAGACCCCGAAGCGATCGCCCAGAACGACCCCTGGGAGCCGACCAACCGCGCCATTTTCGATTTCGACATCCAGGTCGACCACGCCGTGGCCCGTCCCGTCGCAAAATTCTATCGCAGCGCCGTGCCTCAGCCCGCCCGTGAAGGCATTCACAATGCCCTGACCAATCTGAATTCGCCCGTGGTCTTCACCAACGACGTTCTGCAAGGCGATGCCGACAAGGCGACCGACACATTCGGCCGCTTCGTCATCAATTCCACCGTCGGCGTGGCCGGCCTGGTCGATATGGCCGCCAAGATGGGCATTCCCGGTCACGACAATGATTTCGGCATCACCCTGGGAAAGGCCGGGGCGGCGGAAGGCTCCTATCTGGTCCTGCCCTTTGTCGGCCCCAAGCCGCCGCGCGATCTGGTCGGCACCGGCGTCGACATCGCGTTCGACCCGCTCACTTACATGAGCTGGAACAACTCCACTTTGTACATGATGGTGCGCACGGGCCTGGGCATCCTGGACGAACGCGCCGCCAACATTGATGTGGTGCAGCAGATCGAACGCTCGTCGATCGATTTCTATGCCACCACCCGCAGCCTCTACCGCCAGAACCGCGCCGCCCAGATCAATGGCGGCAAGGCGCCGGACGAGAATCTGCCGAATTTCTGATCGGAGAGGCATGGTCCGCAAGCACTAGCTTGCGGGTGATTTGATCCGTCGCTAGCGCCAGCGTCGCGCGACGATCAAATCAAATGCCGAGCGCGCCGAGCATAAGCGAGGCGCAATCGAACAGCGCATTATTCGGCCGGCACGGGCTCCTCGCCGCCGCGGCCCGAACCCATCTTGCCGTGATACCAGCGGTTCCAGACCCGCTTCCATTTCAGCCGCCAGCGATCGAGATAGAGATAGACCACCGGCGTGGTGTAGAGCGTCAGGGCCTGGCTCAGCACCAAGCCGCCCACGATGGAGATGCCCAGAGGCTCGCGCAGTTCCGAGCCTTCGCCCAGCCCGACCGCCAGCGGCAGCGCCCCCAGAATGGCGCCCATGGTGGTCATCATGATGGGACGGAAGCGGAGCAGGCAGGCGCGATAGATCGCCTCGCGCGAATCCAGATTTTCACGCCGCTGCGCCTCGACCGCGAAATCGATCATGATGATGGCATTCTTCTTCACCACCCCGATCAGAAGGATGACGCCGATAAAGGCGATCAGGCTGAACTCGGTCCTGAAGATCAGAAGCGCCAGCACCGCGCCCACACCCGCCGACGGAAGGGTCGACAAAATGGTGAGTGGATGGACATAGCTTTCATAGAGAATGCCCAGCACGATATAGATCGTCAGTAGCGCGGCGATGAACAGCAGCGGCAGATTGGCCAAGGATTGCCGCGCCAATTGCAAGGTGCCCGCCGCTTCGCCGTGAATGGAAATCGGCACATTGATCCGCGCCATGGTGCGGTCGATCGCCCGCGAAGCCTGGTCCTCGGTCACACCTTGCGGCAATTCAAAGGAGAATGTGGTGGCGACGAAGGGGCCCTGGTGATTGACCGACAAGGGCGTGGTGCCGGGGCCGTAACTGACGAACGCGGACAGCGGCACCATCTTTTCGACCCGGGTCGAAACCGACGCGCCGGTCGAGCCGCCATTGCGCCCCGTCGTTGTGAGCGCATTGAGTTGCTGGTTGCGCACCGCTTCGGCGGCCTGGGTCGCCGCATCGGCGCTGGTGTTGGAATTGGTTATGGTCGTGGTGGGCGAGCCCGCAAAGGCGCCGCTGGCGCCCGCGCTGGACTGGGTGCCGGTGATATTGCCCGCGGTCGAGACATAAATGTCGCGCAGGGTTTCGGGGCTCTGCCAGAACTCCGGCGCCACTTCCATCACCACATGATACTGGTTCTTGTCCTTGTAGATGGTCGAGACCTGGCGCTGGCCGAACGCATCGTAGAGCGTCGCCGAGATGCTGCGCGTCGACACGCCCAGCCTGGCCGCCGCATCGCGGTCGATCGTCAGGTTGACCTGCAGGCCGCGCTGCTGCTGGTCGGAATCGACGTCGGTGATCACCGACTGGTCGGCGCGCAACGCCTCGACCAGCTTGGGTCCCCAGGTATAGAGGTCGGGCAGTGAATCGGCCTGCAGGGTGAACTGGTACTGCGCATTGCCCTGGCGGCCGCCGACCCGGATGTCCTGCACCGCCGCCAGGAACAGGTTGGCCCCGGGCACCTGGGCGAGCTTGGGGCGCAGGCGGGCGATCACCTGGTCGGCCGAGATCTTGCGCTCGCCGAGCGGCTTCAGGGTGGCGAACATGAAGCCCGAATTGGTCGAGAAGCCGCCAGTGAAGCCGGCGACGCTGGCGATGTCGGGATCCTGACGCACGATCTCCATGAACTGGCGGAACTTCCGCCGCATCGCCTGGAAGGAGATGCTCTGGTCGGCGCGGATG
>CALMGU010000153.1 GCA_937865685.1 uncultured Alphaproteobacteria bacterium
CGACGTAGTTCCAGTACGTCACGCCGTGCTTCAGGCAGTCGGGGACGAAGCTGCTCGCGCTGAAGCGCTCGCGCATCGCGAGGCTCCCGCCGACGTGGAACGCGGGGTGGAAGCCCAGGTAGAGCGCATTCGAGTGGAAGAGCGGCATGCAGGCATAGCCGACGTCGTCCGGCGTCAAGCTCAGGTTCGCGGCGCCCGAGACCACCATGCCGATGGCGAGCATCTTGAAGTGGTTGTTGACGATGCCCTTGGGAAGACCGGTGGTGCCCGAGGTGTAGATCACCATCAGCGGCTTCTCGGGCACGGCGTCGCTCGCGGGCGCGTCGAGCGCGCGGCCGCGCGGCCCGACCTCGGCCTCGACCGCCTGCATCAGATCGGTGCCGGCGAGCGATGTCGACGGATCGGTGCGGACGTAGAAGATGTTCTCCGCCGGCAGCTTGAGATCGGCGCGCACCTTCTCGACCTCGGCCTGCAGGCGCTGGTCGGCGACCAGGATCCGCGCGCGCGACTGGTTCACCACGCCCGAGAGCGTCTCGCCCCGGAGCCCCGTGTTCACGCCGAAGAGCGTCAGGCCGGCGTAGCCGCAGCCGCCGTAGAGGAACAGCAGCTCGGGGTGGTTCTCGAGGATCATCGCCACGTGCCCCGGGTTCGCGTCGTCGATCTTGCCGAGGCGGCGCCTGGTCGCTGGTGGCGGTGGGCGCCCTCACCGCATTTTCCTTTGCCGTGCTGCCCAGGCTGGTGGTGCCGCGCTTGGGCGAGCGCGGCGCCGTCTATGTGGGATTTGCGTTCAGCACCGTGTCCTATCTGGGCTATGCGCTCGCGGCCCATAGCTGGATGTTCTATGCCTGGATGATCCCCTTCACCTTGGGCGGCGTGGGCGGGCCGGCGCTGAACGCCATCATGTCCCATAGCGTGCCGCCCACCGAGCAGGGTGAATTGCAGGGCGCGACCTCCAGCATCACCAGCCTCACATCGGTGATCGCGATGTGGGCGATGCCGACCCTGTTTGCATGGTTCACCGCCAAGGATGCACCGGTCTATTTTCCAGGCGCGTCTTTCCTGGCGGCGGCCATTTGCGAGTTCGGAGCTTTGGCGTTGTTCGCGCGCGCTATCGGCTGGCGCGGACGATGATTAATGGACGGCTTTCAACCGTTCCAATTCATCTTTGATTCGCAATTTTTGCTTTTTTAATGCGGCCACCCGAGCTTCATCCCAATCGGGGTGCTTCATTTCGGTGGCGATGATTTCTTCCAGTTTCTTGTGCTGAACAGAGAGATTCTCGATCTGTCCTTCCGATTCCATGCTTTCACCTCGCGGGTTAGGGCATGAAAATTAAAGCACCAAGAGGGCAGCCTGTCACCTCAAAAAGTTTTGGAACCGGGGCCCTTTCGGGTTGGCCGCGCGGGATGTAAACGAAGTCCATGGGACGGGCATCGGATAGCAAAAACGGGCTGCAAAAGCCGCCGGAAAGGCTGGTCGTCGGGCTTTCCGGCGCCTCGGGCGTGGCCTATGGCATCCGCCTTCTGGAGGCCCTGCGGGAGCTGCGAATCGAGTCGCATCTGGTGATGACCAAGCCCGCCCAGATGACCATCGCCTATGAAACCGACATGACGCCCAAGCAGGTGGCGGCGAAAGCGGACCATCATCATGGGATCGAGGATATCGGCGCCTCCATCGCCAGCGGCAGCTTCAAGACCAAAGGCATGATCGTGGCGCCTTGTTCGGTGCGCACCATGAGCGAAATCGCCACCGGCGTGACCACCAATCTTCTCACCCGCGCCGCGGATGTGATGCTGAAGCAAAGGCGCCCGCTGATTTTGATGGTGCGGGAGACGCCGCTGCATCTGGGTCATTTGCGCACCATGACGGCGCTGGCCGAAATGGGCGCCATCATTCTGCCGCCGATGCCTGCTTTTTATGCCGAACCCAAAACGCTGGCCGATCTGGTGGATCAGATGGTGGGACGGGCGCTGGATCTTCTGGGCCATGAATGGCCGATGAAACGCTGGGGCGAGGATTTGCCCAAACGGGGCAAAAAGTCATGAGCGGTCACGTCACCCGGCCCGATGAAGTGGCAGCCCGCGCCAAGCTGGCGGCGCTGATGCAGGAGCATCGCGACCTGGACGCCGCCATCGATGCCTTGTGGGCGGCGGGCGGCAGCGACCAGCTGACCTTGTCGCGGCTGAAGAAGCGCAAGCTGCAGCTGAAGGACGAGATCACCGAGATCAACAACTCGCTGCTGCCCGACATCATCGCTTAGATCGGCCTCATCCTTCGACGGGGCACCCTTCGACCGGCTCAAGGTGAGGATTTCGCCGGCACCTCATGCTGAGCTTGTCGAAGCATGAGAGGCGATCCATCTCGTCTCAAAAAATAGTTCTTGCTTTGTTCCATGCGCCGCGCGAGGCTGCGCGGCATTTTTCAAGGGAGGAACATATGACCAAGATCGGATACGTGACCATCGGCGCCAAAGACACCGACGCCTCGGTGAAATTCTATGACGCGGTATTCCAGGCGCTGGGCGATGAGCGCAAATTCAACGAAGGCGGATGGGCCGGCTATGGTCCGGTCGGCGAGGACAAAAGCTTCAAGTCCTGCCACACGATGTTGTGCAAGCCGCATGACGGCAAGGAAGCGCGCGGCGGCAATGGCATCATGATTTCCTATTTCGCGCCCAGCCAGGCCGCCGTGAAGGCTGCCCATGAAGGCGGCATGGCCAATGGCGGCACCGATGAAGGCGCGCCGGGATACCGCCCGCCGGAAGCGACGTCCGGCTTCTATGGCGCCTATCTGCGCGATCCCACCGGCAACAAGATCTGCGTCTTCAACGTCAGCTGAAGCAATGAATCCTCACCCTGGTCGCACGACGCTGTCGCTAACGACTGTCGAAGGGTGAGGATACGCAGACCCAGTGCTAAGCGGGCGCGAGCTCGCTAAGACGTTTCTCGATCGCCACCAGCGCGGCCCCGGCATTGCCCGTGTCGGGGCCGCCTGCTTGGGCCATGTCGGGACGGCCGCCGCCGCCCTTGCCGCCCAACGCTTCGGCCCCCAGGCGCACCAGATCGACCGCGCTGATGCGCGCCGTCAGATCGTCGGTGACGCCCGCCACCAGCGAAACCTTGCCGTCCGCCGCCGCCACAAAAGCGACCACGCCCGAACCGATCTTCGCCTTGGCTTCGTCCGCCAGGCCCTTCAAGTCTTTCGGCGCCACGCCTTCGATGCTGCGCAGCACGGCCTTGATGCCGGCAATGGTCTTGACCCCGTCATCGCCGCCCGATTTGGCGGGCCCCGCCAGGGCCAGCGCCTTCTTCGCATCGGCCAGTTCGCGTTCCAGGCGGCGGCGCTCGTCGGCCAGGGCTGCGACCCGGCCGGGCAGATCGCCTGCATTGGTCTTGAGCGCGGCGGCGGCTTCGCGCGCCAGTTCGGCCTGGTGCGACAAATAACGGCGCGCGCCTTCGGAGGTGAGCGCCTCGATGCGGCGCACGCCAGCGGCCACGGCGCTTTCCGATAAAATCGTGAAGATGCCGATATCGCCCAGGCGGCGCACATGGGTGCCGCCGCACAATTCGACGGAATAGGCTTTCGGATCGCTAAGATCATCGCCCATGGTCAGCACGCGCACTTCGTCGCCATATTTTTCGCCAAACAAGGCTTCGGCGCCCGCCGCGATCGCCTGATCGGTGGGCATCAGCCGGGTCGAAGTGTCGGAATTCTGGCGGATGATTTCATTCACCTGGGCTTCGATCCGCGCCAGCTCTTCCGCCGTCACCGGCTTGGGATGGGAGAAATCGAACCGCAGCCGTTCCGCCGATACCAGCGAACCTTTCTGGCTGACATGGCCGCCCAGCACCCGCTTCAGCGCGGCGTGCAGCAAATGGGTGGCGGAGTGATTGGCGCGGGTGGCCCTGCGGCGCTCGCGATCCACTTTGAGATCGACGCCATCGCCAACCGAAAGCGTGCCGCGCGTCACCTCGACCACATGCACATGCATGGAGCCCAGCTTTTTCAGCGTGTCCGTGACTTTGCCGTCCGCCTTGGGCGATAGCATCAAACCGGTATCGCCCACCTGACCGCCGGATTCCGCATAGAAGGGCGTCTGGTTGGCGAGGATCTGCACGGTGTCGCCGGCGGCGGCGCCTTGCACGCGCTGGCCGTCCTTGAGAATGGCCAGGATCTGGCCTTCCGCTTCCTCGGTGTCATAGCCCAGAAATTCCGTGCGGCCGACTTCATCGAATATGGCGAACCATTGCGCGTCGCTGGCCGCTTCGCCCGAACCCGCCCAGCTGGCCCTGGCATCGGCGCGCTGCTTTTCCATGGCGAAGGTAAAACCGTCCTGGTCCACCGCGATGCCCCGCGCGCGCAAGGATTCCTGCGTCAGGTCCAGCGGGAAGCCGTACGTATCATAGAGCTTGAACGCGACATCGCCGGTGAGGCGGTCGCCGTCCTTCATTCCAACCGTGGCTTCGTCCAGCAGCTTCAGGCCGCGCGCCAAAGTTTCGCGGAAGCGGATTTCCTCCAGCTTCAAGGTCTCGGCAATCAGGGCTTCGGCCCGCTTCAATTCGGGATAAGCGGCGCCCATCTCGGCCACCAGGGTCGGCACCAGGCGGTGCATCAACGGTTCCTTGGTGCCCAGAAGATGCGCGTGACGCATGCCGCGGCGCATGATCCGGCGCAGCACATAGCCGCGTCCTTCGTTGGACGGCAGCACACCGTCCGCGATCAGGAAGGAGGTGGAGCGCAGATGATCGGCGATGATGCGGTGGCTGAACACGGCATCGCCGTCGCTTTTGGCGCCGGAAGTATCGACCGACGCCGCGATCAGATGGCGGAACAGATCGGTCTCGAAATTGCTCTGCACGCCCTGGAGCACGGTGGAGATGCGCTCCAGCCCCATGCCGGTGTCGATGGACGGTTTGGGCAGCGTGAGCCGTGTTTCCTTATCCACCTGCTCATACTGCATGAAGACCAGGTTCCAGACTTCGACGAAGCGGTCGCCATCTTCCTCCGGGCTGCCGGGCGGGCCGCCCCACACGCTTTCGCCGTGATCGTAGAAGATTTCCGAGCAGGGGCCGCAGGGGCCGGTATCGCCCATCGACCAGAAATTGGCGTTGGTGCCGATGCGGATGATCCGCTGATCGGGCAGGCCCGCGATCTTGCCCCACAGGCCGAAGGCCTCGTCGTCATCGGCATAGACGGTGACGCTGAGCTTTTCCCTGGGCAGGCCTAAGTCACGGGTGAGGAATTCCCAGGCGAATTTGATCGCGTCTTCCTTGAAATAATCGCCGAAGGAGAAATTGCCCAGCATCTCGAAGAAAGTGAGATGGCGGGCGGTATAGCCCACATTGTCGAGGTCGTTATGCTTGCCGCCCGCGCGCACGCATTTCTGCGCCGTGGTGGCGCGCACATAGGGCCGCTTTTCCGCCCCGGTGAAGATGTTCTTGAACTGCACCATGCCCGCATTGGTGAAGAGCAGGGTGGGGTCGTTGCGCGGCACCAATGGCGAGGACGCCACCTTGGCGTGGCCGTTGGCGGCAAAATAATCCAGGAAGCTGGAGCGGACGTCGGAGAGGCTTTTCATGGGTTTAGCTTGTAGCGGGCGGCCGAAATCTTGTCATCCCAAAGCGCGGCATGACGGCCCCGCCACCCCTGCCAGGCGCGGTGTGCGGAAAAACAGAAGGCGCCCCGTTTCCGGGGCGCCTTCTGCCGAGGAGTCACATCCGACTGCGAAACGGAAATGACTCGAACTGGTTAGGAGGGATCAATCCTCCTCGGCGTCCGCCTTTTCCTCGTCCCCATGGGCGAGGGTTTGGCCGATCTGGCCCGCCGCCGACCGGATCGCCTGCTCGATGCTCTGGGCGATGTCGGCATTGGCCGCCAGGAAGGTCTTGGCGGCTTCGCGGCCCTGACCGATGCGGGACCCGTCATAGGAGTACCAGGAGCCCGACTTCTCCACGATTCCGGCCTTCACGCCCAGATCGATCAGTTCGCCGGTCTTGGAGACGCCCTGGCCATACATGATGTCGAACTCGACCTGTTTGAAGGGGGGCGCGACCTTGTTCTTGACCACTTTGACGCGGGTCTGGTTGCCCACCACTTCGTCGCGGTCCTTGATCGCGCCGATGCGGCGGATGTCGAGCCGGACTGAGGAATAGAATTTCAGGGCATTGCCGCCGGTGGTGGTTTCCGGGTTGCCGAACATGATGCCGATCTTCATGCGGATCTGGTTGATGAAGATCACGATGGTGTTCGATTTGGAAATCGAGGCCGTCAGCTTGCGCAGGGCCTGGCTCATCAGGCGGGCCTGCAGGCCGGGGAGCGAATCCCCCATCTCGCCTTCCAATTCCGCCTTGGGGGTGAGCGCCGCCACGGAGTCGATCACCACAATGTCCACGCCGCCGGAGCGCACCAAAGTATCGGTGATTTCCAGGGCCTGTTCGCCCGTGTCGGGCTGGGAGATCAGCATTTCATCGATGTCCACGCCCAGCTTGCGGGCATAGACGGGGTCGAGCGCATGCTCGGCATCGACATAGGCGGCGATGCCGCCCTTCTTCTGGGCTTCGGCCACAACATGCAGGGCCAAGGTGGTCTTACCCGAGGATTCCGGGCCGTAAATCTCGATCACGCGGCCGCGGGGCAATCCGCCGATGCCCAGCGCGATGTCCAGGCCCAGAGAGCCGGTCGAGACCGCATCCGCCGCCACGCCCAGATCGCGGCTGCCCAGCTTCATCACCGAGCCCTTGCCGAAGGCGCGATCGATCTGGCTCAGCGCCGCTTCCAGCGCCCGCTTGCGATCACCATTGTCTTCCTTGCCGACCACCCGTAACGCCGCCTGTGACATGCCTGTCTCCCGGTTATTTCACAGCGCCGGTCGATCCCCAAGTGAATCCCTAGCGACACTGGAATGCAGCGAAAGTACATGCTTTGTTCTCATTTGCAAGACACTGGCTAAAGCTATGTTCTGGCTAAAAAATACAAGATATTGTTCCCATGACGTTCTCAATAGGGAACTTTTCCTCGGGTCCGGTGGGAATCGGCCGGCGCGCCGCCTTTACCGGCCCTGATTCCCCCGCCCGGCCGAAGGGGTATCCGGGGCTCGCGAATCCGCTAAATTCCAGGTCATGGCGCATCTCTTTTCCTATGGAACCTTGCAGCAGCCCGGCGTGCAGATGGCGTCTTTCGGGCGGCTTCTCAAAGGCACGCCCGATGCCCTGCCCGGCTGGAAACGCGAGATGATCGAAATCACCGACGCGGCCGTTTTCGCGCAGAGCGGTGAGCGCTTTCATCCCATCGTGGTGCCGGGCGAAAAATCCGACGAAGTGCCGGGCATGGTGTTCGAAGTCACCGAACAGGATCTGGCCGCCACCGACCGCTATGAGGTCGCCGATTACAAGCGCATCGCAGCGCGGCTGAAATCGGGCATCGAAGCCTGGGTGTATGTCTGCGCGTGAATTGGCGTCGCTACGCGGACGGCAAAATCACTACTGCGCGCTGCCGAAGATCGTCATGCATTGCTGGAAGCTGCGGGTGAAGACGCCCTGCTGGGTCTGCGCGTCGAACGGATTGCGCTCCGAATCCTGCCGGGCCACCGCCGCGCAGAAAGCATTATTCCCGGCAGCCGGTGCTGCCTGCGCAGTTTGCGCCGGTACAGGCGCGGGTGCCGCCTTGACCGCCGCGACGGGCGCAGGCTCGTTATCGTCCAATCCCACAAAGCTCATGCCGCGCGACCAGTCGCTGTCGGAACAGGCGCTGAGTGCAAAGGCTGTGGCGAGGGCAACGGCAAAGCGGATTTTCATGGCGCGAATGTAGCCGGACCCGGCGCAGGCAATCAATGCGGCGTGGCGCCGGACAGGACTTCCTTGACCTTGGCGGCCAGCTGCTTGAGCCCGAACGGCTTGGGCAGGAAATGCAGGTCCGAGGCGTTCTCGTCGTTGCGGCGGAACGCTTCCTCGGCATAGCCCGACATGAAGATGACAGGCAGGTCGGGTTTCAATCCCTTCACATGGCGTACCATGGTGGGCCCGTCCATGTTGGGCATCACCACATCGGTGACCAAGAGATGAATGTCGTGGCCGCCCGCCTTGACGATCTCCAGGGCCTCTTCGCCGCCGCCTGCCTCCAGGACATTATAGCCGCGCATGCGCAGCGCCCGCGCCGCGAAGCTGCGCACCGCTTCTTCGTCTTCGACCAGAAGGATCGTGTCCTGGCCGGTGACGTCGCGAGGCGCGGCGGTTGCGGCAACTTCGGCCACCGGCGCGTTTGCGTCGATGCG
Organism: uncultured Alphaproteobacteria bacterium; assembly: GCA_937865685.1. Lineage (GTDB taxonomy): Bacteria > Pseudomonadota > Alphaproteobacteria > Micropepsales > Micropepsaceae > Rhizomicrobium. The sequence goes on from CALMGU010000153.1 coordinate 8,270, forward strand.
GTGCCGGGGCAGATAGATCTTGAAGCTGGCGCCGCGCCCGATCTCGCTGTCCACCGTGATGAAACCGCCTGTCTGCTTGACGATGCCATAGACGGTGGCAAGCCCCAGACCCGTCCCCTGCCCCACCGGCTTGGTGGTGAAGAAGGGGTCAAAGATCTTGCTGATATTTTCCTTGGAGATGCCGGTTCCCGTGTCGGCGACTTCGATGCGGACATATTCGCCCGCCGGCATGATGGCGGTGCCCAACGCTTCGGGCTGCTGCACCGTATCGTTGGCGGTGGCGATGGTGATCGTGCCGCCGCCCGGCATGGCGTCACGGGCATTGACCACCAGATTGATGATGGCGTTGGACAGCTGGGTCTCGTCGGCATGAACCGGCCACAGATCAGAACCGTTCTGAACCTTCAGCTCGATGCCTTCGCGCAAGAGACGGCGCAGCATCTGCGCCAGCTCGGTGGTCATGTCGGCCAGCGCCAGCACCTTGGGCTGCATGGTCTGCTTGCGGCTGAAAGCCAGAAGCTGGCCCACCAGGCTGGCCGCGCGCATCGCGTTCTGATGGACTTCGTTGATCTCCTTGAACGACGGATCGCCCGCCGGGTGGCGCATCAGCAGAAATTCGCTGTTGCCGATGATCACGGTGAGAAGATTGTTGAAGTCGTGCGCCACGCCGCCCGCCAGCTGGCCGACCGCTTGCAATTTCTGGGACTGGGCAAATTTGACTTCCAGCGCCTTCTGCTCGGACACGTCCGCCAGATAGAGCACGGCGCCGTCCGGCATGGGCTGGGCGGAGAGTTCCGCCATCCGCTCGCCCAGGCGCAATTCCAGCGGCCGGCCCGCGCCTTCACCCCGCGCCGTAGACGTGATCAGCACGCGCAGGGCGGCGCGGTCGGCCTGATCCACCAGATCGGTGGCGTCGCGCCCGGCAAGGGGGCCGGCGGCGGCGAAGAATTTCGCGAACAGAGGATTGGCGTCGCGGATTATCCCGTCCGCATCGGCAAAGGCCACGCCCATTGGCGCATTGAGCAGAAGCGCGCTCATGGCCTGATCGATAGCGGGTGCTGCCACAGGCGCCGCCGGTGCTTTGGCCGCAGTCCGCAGATCGCCCGCGGCAGGTGCCGCTTCGGGGGCCGAGGCGACTACAGGCTGGGACGTTGCGGCCAGGCGCGGGGTGAACCACCACACTGTCCGCTGGTCTTTCATCGGGCGCACCGCGGCCACCAGTTCCAGCCCCGGCATCACCACAAAGCTTTCCTCGCGGGGACGTCCTTCGGCGGCATCGCGCGACAGGCGGTAAAGCACTGCGCTGGACGGCTCGCCCGCCATCGCCAATTCCGGCGGGGCGGCGCTGTCGCCATCCTTGGTGCCGGCCATCCGGCGATAGACGGGATTGCAGTCCAGCACCGAACCATCGGGGCCGGTGATCGCCCAGGCGACATTGGCCCGCGCGGCGGCCTCCGATATGCGCCTGGCGTCTTCGGTCTTCAGGCCTTCGCGCGGCCATACCGCATAGAGAAGTAGAGAGGCGACGGCGCCGATTCCGCCCAACAGGGCATAGCCCGCAAAACCGGCTTGATCGGGCTGAGTCAGGGCCAGGCCCGCGGCGCCCAGCGCCACGATGGCGAACACCAGGGCAGCCCAGCGCCAGGCGCCCGCCGGCACGCCAAGGGTCCAGGTCGAAATTGTGCGGGAAGCCTGCATTATCCGCACTTTACAGGATTCGGTTAACGAATGGTTTCCACCGCGTAAACCATTATTTTCGCTTGGTAATTTATAACCCTCACGCGGCAAGGCGATAGGGCATTAAAAAATCATCGGCGCGGAATCGCGCCGCTGAGACGCATGACGTAGCCGATGACTTGCGCCACCGCCTTATAATGTTCGGGCGGCACCGCCTCATCGACTTCGATGCTGGCATGGAGCGCGCGCGCCAAAGGCGGATTTTCGATCACCGGCACATCGTGTTCTTCGGCGACCGCGCGAATGCGCAGCGCCAGCGCGTCGATGCCTTTGGCCACGCAGACCGGCGCCGCCATCTCTCCGGGTTCATATTTCAGCGCCACCGCAAAGTGGGTGGGGTTCATGATCACCACCGTGGCGTCCGGCACCGCCGCCATCATGCGCTTCTTGGACCGCTCCTGGCGGATCTGGCGCACCTTGGCCTTGATGGCGGGATCGCCTTCATTCTGGCGATACTCTTCCTTGATCTCCTGCTTGGACATGCGGTTGCGCCGCATGAAGCGCAGGCGCTGGACGAAATAATCCAGGCCCGCAATCACCAAGAGCGCCGCCAGCGAGGCCATCAACACCTTGAAGAGAAGATGGCTCATATCGCCCACCACGCCGCCCGGCGATTGGGTGAGAATGGCTTCCAGCATGCCCCGTTCGGGCCAAAGCTGCGTCCAGATCGCCATGCCCACGATGGCGATCTTGATCAGGCCCTTGAGCAGATTCATCCAACCCTCGGTGCCGAAAATCCGCGCCAGGCCTTTGGGAATCGAAAGCTTGGAAAAATCCGGCGCCAGCCTTTCGGGATTGAGCGTGGGACGGCTCTGCAGCACATGGCCGGCCAGGCTGGCCGCGACCATCACCCCCATGAACGGCGCCAGGATCAACGCCAGATGCAGCAAGAGGCCGCGCGACATGGAGGCCAGGCCCACGCCGTCGACCGCCATCTGCTCCGGCTGCTCGATGAACATGGTGAGAAGCTCGGCGATGGCGACCGCCGCGGAATGGCCGAACATGGCGATCGCCAATGTGCCGCCTGCCAGAAGGACAAAGGCGGTGACTTCCGTGGATTTGACGATGTCGCCGGATTCGCGCGCCTGTTCGAGCCGTTTTGCTGTCGGCTCTTCGGTCTGCTGCGATTTGTCTTCGTCGGCCATGAATTCCTAGGCGCCCGCTAAAGGAACGTGCCCATCGATGTGGTGTAGAAATTGAGAAACAAAGTGATGATCGAACCCAGCATCGCCAGCATGATGACGAAGCCGCAAAGAATGTTGATCGGCACCGCCACGAAAAAGATCTGAAGCTGCGGCATCAGCTTGGCCAGCACGCCCAGCGCCGCGTAGATGGCGAAACCGAACACCAGGAAGGGCGCGGCCAGCTGAAAGCCCAGCGCGAAGGATGAAGACACCAGCTTGATCACCAGTTGCGCCATGTCGCCGGTGGGAAGCGCCGCGCCCGGCGGCAGCATGCGATAGCTGCCCGCGATGGCGCCGATCGCCAGATGGTGCAGGTCGGTGGCGAAGATCATCACCGTGCCCAGCAAAGTAAGGAAATTGCCCACCACCGCGCCCTGGGTGTTCTGGGTGGGATCGAGCGTCTGGGCGTAAGCCAGGCCGATCTGAGATGCGATCAGAAAGCCCGCCACTTGCAATGCGCTCATGATCACGGCCGCCATCGCGCCCACCAGCACGCCGGCGGTGATCTCCTGGCCGATCAGGATGACCAGGGAAAGCATGGTCTGAGGCGCGGCGGCCGGATATTGGCCCTGCACGGTCGGGGTCAGCGCGAAGGACACCGCCAGCGCCAGCACCAGACGCACCCTGGCCGGCACGCCCATGGTGCCCACGCCGGGCAAGAGCATCATCATCGCGCCCACCCGCGAGAACACCAGCAGGTAGGTGAGGATGATGCCCGACAGGGCGGGGAGGTGGATATGCATTCAAGCTTTCGGTGGCGAGAGCGAAATCAGTAAGCGGCGATGCGTGCCGCGATATCGGTCATCAGGCTGCCCAATGCCGAGCCCGCGAAGGGCAGGAAGATCAGCAGAACCACAAAGACGGCGACGATCTTGGGCACGAACACCAGGGTCTGTTCCTGAATCTGGGTCAAGGCTTGCAACAGGCCGATGCCCAGACCCACCACCAGGGCAGTGATCATGGCGGGCGCGATCATCTCCAGAAGGACGATGATGGCGGAGCGGGCGAAATCGATGGCGGAGGCGGAGTCCATACTGTGTTTCCTACTTTTCACCCTTCGACGGGCTCAGGGTGAGGAAATCCTCATGCTGAGCTTGTCGAAGCATGAGGAAAATCAAATTGGCATGCTCATGATGGACTGGTACGCCGCGACCACCTTGTCGCGCACCGCCACCACGGTATCGAGGGTGAGTTCGGCGGAGTTCACCGAATTGACCACATCGACGATGTTGGCCTTGCCCGCCACCTGGGCGGAGGCGGCCTGTTCGCCCTGACGGATGTTGGTAATGGATTCCTTCACCGCGCCCGACAGGAAATCCGAAAAGCTGGAGCCCGGCGCTTCGGCGGGCACGATGCCCGGCGACGAGGCGGCTTGCGCCATGCGGGCGACATTCTGGTAGGCGGCGGCTGCGGCGGCGGGAAGTGCCATTTATTTTCTCCCTGACAAAGGTGAAACCTACACCGGCTTTCTTCCCCCGCGCGGGGAAGCCGCTGGCGGGGGAAGATGTGCGCTAGCGGGCCCGCCCGCGTGGCGCACAGATGGGGGCAAAATTACTTGTTCAAAAGATCCACTGTTTTCGCGAGCATCTGCTTGGTCGCGTCCATCACCGTCAGATCGGCTTCGTAGGAACGCTGGGCTTCGCGCATATCCATGATTTCGATCAAGGGATCGACATTGGGCAGTTTCACATAGCCCTGCTTGTCGGCATTGGGATTGCCGGGATCGTATTGGCTGCGAAATTCGCTTTTATCGTTGATGGTCTTGCCGCTCGCCACCAGATGGGCGCCCAGCTCGCGATCGAATTTCGAGGTCACGGTCGAGACTTTGCGGCGATAGGGGTCGGCGCCAGGCGTGGGAGACGTGGAATCGGCATTGGCGATATTTTCCGAAATCACTTTCATGCGTTCGGATTGGACGCGCATGCCGGAGGCGGCAACGGCCATGGAAGTCGAAAAATCCATATCTGATCTCCTTATCCTGCTGCTCAATGACCGATGGCGGTTTTCATCATGGTCATCGCCTTGGCGTAGATGTTCGCCGCGGCCTGGAACTGTGCCTGCGTGTCGGAAACCTTGATCATTTCCGCTTCCAGCGACACCGAATTGCCGTTGGGATTGGCTTCGATGTCGCGGGTTTCCATATCGTCGAATGTGGTGGCGCCTTCCGGGCGGATCGCGATGTGATGCGCGTTGGTGACGCGCAGCGTGCCGGCATTGTTGAAGGCCGGCGCATGCAAGCTGTCCTTGAATTCCAGCGGCTTGAGGTCGTGCGCGACATATTTCGGCGTGTCGGCATTGGCGACATTCTGCGCCAGAACGTCCTGGCGCTGATGCAGCCAGGACATGCGCGTGCGGAGCATGGACATCAGGGGCACGTCGGGCAAATCCATCGCGGTAACCTTTTGTTAGCCTTCGAATGACGGCCGATCCTGATCCCGCCATGCTTAAGCACGGCTTAACGATGGAGATTTTTGCCGGGTATTTTCTGCCGCGATTTAACGCGCGATTAAGGTTGATGCTTCTTTACTGTCGGACATGACATTTGAAATTCTCCGCTATGTCGGCGCCCTCTTTCTGGTGCTTGCCCTGATCGGCGCCGCCGGCATCGCCGCGCGCAAATGGGGCGTGCCCGGCGTCACCAAATCCGTCGATCAAAAGCGCTTGGCGGTGGTCGAAACCTTGATGATCGGCCCGCGCCAAAAGCTTTTCATCGTGCGGCGCGACAATATCGAACATCTGATCTTCTCCAGCCCAGATGGCGCGTGTCTGGTGGAAAACGGAATCACACCCATCGATAAGTCCGCCGTCACATGAAGCGCATCGCATCTTTCCTGCCGCTGCTGGTTCTGCTGCTGATGCTGATCGCACCCAGTTTTGCTTTCGCCGCGGCGCTTCAGCCGGCGGCGGCCAATGCCGGCGCGGCGGCGTCGAACAGCGGACTTTCCATCGACGTCACCGGCAGCGGGCTTTTCACCGACCGCATGGTGCAGATCGTCGCCCTGATCACGGTCTTGTCGATCGCGCCGTCGATCCTGATCATGATGACCAGCTTCGTCCGCATGGTCGTGGTGCTGTCCTTGCTGCGCACCGCCTTGGGCCTGCAGCAAAGCCCGCCCAACAGCGTCCTGGTCTCACTGGCGATGTTCCTGACGTTATTCGTAATGACGCCGACCCTGACCGACGCCTATCACCAGGGCGTCGAGCCGATGATGAACAATCAAGTGACGGCGGAACAGGGTTTCACCGCCGCCATGGTGCCGATGAAGAAATTCATGCTGGCCCATGTCCGCGATGCCGATCTGAAGCTCTTCATGGACATGGCCCACACCAAGCCCACGCCCAAGGCCGAAGACACCGCCCTGACCACGCTTGCCCCCGCCTTCATGCTGTCGGAGCTGAAGCGGGCGTTCGAGATCGGCTTTCTGATCTTCGTGCCCTTCCTGATCATCGATATGGCGGTGGCGTCCATCCTGATGAGCATGGGCATGATGATGCTGCCGCCAGTGATCATCTCCCTGCCCTTCAAGCTGATCTTCTTCGTGCTGGTGGATGGCTGGCGGCTGATCGCCGGGTCGCTGGTCGAAAGCTACCTCCATAGTCCACCGCATACTTGACTCATGGTCGCGCGGCCGGACGGAAAACTGCTTCGCGTGCTTCGCACGCTACGCACTTTTCCTGGCCGACGCTCCGTCTTGACCCCTTTTTGAGACCGGGAGAGGATCGCTCCAAACGGGTCTGGAGGGGTTCATGCCGCGCATCTCGCGTCTGAGGGCGTTCGTCTCGGTTTTCGCGTTGCTTCCGGTCTTGAGCATAGCGGTCCCGCCAGGACCCGCGGCGGCGCCCGTCAAAGCTGCGAAATTCCCCAAAGGCATTGGTGATGCCGCCAGCTGCCGCGCCCTGGCCGGCCGGGTGATCGGCCCGGACATGCGGATCGCCACTGCCGAGTATGCGGAAAACGGCACCATGGTGGGCAACACCCAAATAGACGCGCCCGTGTGCCGGATTGTCGGCGTGGCTTATCCCACCGCCGATTCCCGCATCGGCTTTGAAGTCTGGATGCCGCCCATGAGCGCCTGGAACGGCAAATTCCGGACCGAAGGCTCCGGCGGTTCGGCGGGCGCGATCTCGCCCGGACCGATGCTGACGGCGTTGAAGACCGGTTATGCCACCATGTCCACCGACAATGGCCACATCACCGATCCCGACGCGCCCAATGGCGGCGCCGAACAGCGCTGGGCCTTGGGTCATCCGGAGAAGATGATCGATTTCGCCTACCGCGCATTGCATGTCTCGACTGTGGCGGCGAAACAGATCGTGCAGGATTTTTACGGCAGGAAGGCCAGCCAGTCCTATTTCGTGGGCTGCTCGCAGGGCGGTCATCACGCCCTGATGGAAGCCACCCGCTTTCCCGACGATTTCGACGGCATCATTGCCGGCGCGCCGGCCTGGCACTGGGCCAACCAGATGATCAATGCCACCTGGAACAGCCGGGCCGCGCTGCTCGATCCCAGCGCCTTGACCGAAGACAGCGTGGCGCTGCTGCACCGCCGGGTGATGGCGGATTGCGATGCCATCGATGGCGTCAAGGATGGCGTGATCGAGGATCCCCGCCAATGTCATTTCGATCCCGCCACGCTGACGTGCAAAGTAGGCGATGCGGCCGGCGAATGCCTGACGCCGGCACAGGTCGCCGCCGCGAATGCGATTTACAACGGCGCCAAACGATCCGACGGCACGTCCATTTTCGTGGGCTATCCGCGCGGCAGCGAAGCACAATGGGCGAAGCTGTGGGCGGGCGCCGCGCCCGGCGGATCGGCGTTCGATTTCTTCCGCTATTCGGTGTTCCAGGACAAGAATTTCGACAACACCAAATTCGACTATGACAAGGATACCGACCGGGCCTTGAACGCCAAGGTGGTGGGCAAACAGACTGTGGCCGACGTCTATAACGTCAAGCCCGATCTTTCCGCCTTCAACCGGCATGGCGGCAAGCTGATCATGTATCATGGCTGGGCCGATCAGCAGATTTCGGCTTTCGCGGCGCTCGACTTCTATCGCCAGATCGTGGCCAAGGAAGGCCAGGCCCGCACCAACAATTTCCTGAAGTTGTACATGCTGCCCGGCATCTTCCATTGCACCGGCGGTCCGGGCACCGGCAATTTCGGCGCGGCGGGACCCGCGCTCCAGGACGATCCGCAGCACGACATCGTCAAGGCGCTGGATGTGTGGGTGACTGAGAAGAAAGCGCCGGAAAGCTTCATCGGCACCCGCCTCAATCAAAGCAAGGTGGCGGACCGGACCCGCCCGATCTGCGCCTTCCCCGCCCAAGCCAAATACAAAGGCAGCGGCGACATCAACGATGCCGCCAACTTCACCTGCGCGGTGCCGCCCGCTTAGAGCAACCAGCTCTAAGGCTCGGACTCAATTGCCGCTGATCAATTCAGCAACTTGTCATGGCCCACCGGAGTGTGGGCCATCCAGTTGAACCGCGCTTCACCTTAGCAAAGGAAGCTGGATCCCCTGAATGGCCCGTTCGCACGCTGTCGCTACGAACTCCCGGGCCATGACAATTGGGATTCGAATTGAGTACAGATC
>CALMGU010000154.1 GCA_937865685.1 uncultured Alphaproteobacteria bacterium
CTGGAGCGTGCTCGCGCCGCCGCGCAAGGCGGTGACGCATGAGCGGTCATCTGCCGGTGATGCTGAATGAAGTTCTCGCCGCGCTCACGCCGCGCGACGGCGCGCATTATGTTGACGGTACATTCGGCGGCGGCGGTTATGCCCGCGCCATTTTGGAAGCGGCCGACTGCAAGGTGCTGGGCATCGATCGCGATCCGGAAGCGATCGCGCGCGGCCGCAAGCTGGTGGAACATTTCGCCGGCCGCCTCACCTTGATCGAAGGCGAATTCTCCCGCATGGATGAGTTCGCAAGCGGCGCCGATGGCGTGGTGCTGGATCTTGGCGTTTCGTCCTTTCAGTTCGACACGCCGGCGCGAGGCTTTTCGTTCCGCGAGGACGGACCCTTGGACATGCGCATGAGCCTGTCGGGCGAAAGCGCCGCCGATCTGGTAAACAGTGCCGACGAACGCACGCTCTCGCAGATTATCTCCCGTTATGGTGAGGAAAAAAATGCCCACCGCATCGCCCGCGCTTTGATCGCGGCGCGGCCTGTCACCTCGACCGCGCAGCTGGCAAAGATCGTCTCCGAAGCGCAAGGCCCCGCCGCCTTGCGCCATTCCATTCATCCCGCCACCCGCACTTTCCAGGCTTTGCGCATTCACGTGAATGACGAGCTGGGCGAACTGGAGCGGGGACTGGATGCGGCGCTCAAGATCCTGGCGCCGCGCGGCCGCCTGGCGGTGGTGTCGTTCCACAGCCTGGAAGACCGTATCGTCAAGCAGTTCCTTGCCCGTCACAGCGACACGCGTCCTCGCGCCTCGCGCCATGCCCCTGATACTGGCACAGCGCCGCGTGGGGCATTCCGGCTTCTCACCAATCGTCCGCAAGTCCCGACGGCGGACGAGATCGCAACCAATCCCCGCGCCCGGTCCGCCAAATTGCGGATCGCCGAGCGGCTGGCCGCTTAAAGGAGGCGTGCAATGATCCGGGTGCTCAATTTCTTCTGCGTGGCGCTGATGGGCCTGTCGATCCTGGCGCTGTATCACGTCTCTGAACGCACGCGCGTTACCCAGATGAGCCTCAACAAGGTCAATCATCAGATCCGCGAGGCGCGCGGCACGATCGGCGTGCTGCAGGCCGAATGGGCCCGCGTGGCCGGTCCCGGCCGCATCCAGGAACTGGCGCAGCGCAACGGCATGCATGACACGGTTTCGGCGCAGCTTTCCTCTTTCAATTTGCTGCCGCGCCGGGGCGAGGCGCCGCTGAACAATTCGCCACTGCGCAACGCCAATGCGGTGGTCCCGTCCTCGCCGCAGGCGCCCATGGTGCGCCCGACATTGTCGCCGCAGATCATTTCCGTTCAGACGGGGTTCTGAGGTCCCATGCGTGAAATCCCGGGCGTATTTCAACGGCGCATCATCATAGGAGCGGTTCTCTGCGTTGCCGCTTTCGCGCTGGTCGGAATCCGCCTGGTCGATGTGAGTCTGATGCGGGGTGTCGGCCGCAGCGGCTTCGCCGATCGCGCCGTCACTGCGCGGGCCGACCTGGTGGACCGCAATGGCGAGTTGCTGGCCCGGGATCTTCCGGTCAAGGATCTCTACGCCCGTCCCCATGTCTTCTGGGACAAGAATGAGGCGGCGCACGATCTGGCGCTTGCCACCGGTGCCAGCGAGGATCGGCTGCGCGTGGGCTTCTTCAACGCCAAGCATCCTTACGTCCTGATCGCGCGCCAGATCACGCCGGCGATCGAAAGCAAAGTGATGCGTCTTGGCCTGCCGGGGCTGGAGTTCGAGCCCAGCGTCAAGCGCTACTATCCGGACGGCCGCAATGCCGCCCAGATCCTGGGCGCGACCGATCCGGACAATAACGGCGTGTCGGGTCTGGAAATGGGCCTGCAGGATCACATTCGCGCGGCGGAAGATGGCGCGCCGGTCACCACCTCTATCGATATGCGGGTGCAATTCATCCTGGCGCATGAAATTGCGGCACAGCGCCAAACCTTCGGTGCCCGCGCGGCGGGCGGCATCGTGATGGATGTCAGGACCGGGGAAGTCCTGGCCATGGCCTCGCTGCCGGATTTCGATCCCAACGCCCGCAGCCTGAGCGGCGAGGATACGATGCGCAACATCATGTCCCAGGACGTTTACGAGTTGGGATCGGTGTTCAAGATTTTCACCTTCGCGCAGGCCTTCGAGGATCACCGGATGAACCTCGATGAAGTGTTTCCCATCGGTCAAGGCTACAAGATCGGCAAATACACCATTCACGAAGCCGAGCGTATGCCGGCAACCCTGGCAGCACGGGACATTCTCGCTCAGTCATCCAACATAGGCACCTCCCAGATCGCGTTGCGCGGGGGCAGCACGCGCCAGAAGCAATTCTTGACCCATCTGGGTTTGCTGTCGCCGATCAAGACCGAATTGCCGGAGCATCGCCAGCCGCTTTATCCCTCCAACTGGGGCAACATCGAAACTGCGACGGTCGCGTTCGGGCAGGGCATCTCGGTCAGCCCGCTGCGCTTCGTGGCGTCGGCGGCCAGCATCGTCAATGGCGGGCGGGAAATCACCCCGACTTTCATCAAGACGGATGCGGATCGCCGCGGCGCGCAGCTGATCCGGCCGGAAACCAGTCAGGAGATGCGCGATCTGCTGCGTTATGTGGTGACCAACGGCACGGGCAAGAACGCCAATGTCGATGGCTATGACGTGGGCGGCAAGACCGGTTCGGCGCAGGTGCCGGGCGAGCATGGCCGCTACATTCCGCATGCGCTGCGCACGTCTTTCTTCGCGGCCTTTCCCATCGAAAATCCCCGCTATGTCGTTTTCGTGCTGATGGATCAGCCGCATGGCATCAAGGCGACGGGCGGATTTGCTCTTGCGGGCTACACCGCCGCACCCTTGGCCGGCCGCGTCATCTCCCGCATCGCGCCGCTTCTAGGCGTACCGAATACAGCCCCTCCGACCCGTTTGGCGGATGGGAATTCATAATGGCGCCCCATTCGAATGCGAGTGTGGCGGACAAGAAAGACAATACGCCATGGTGGCGGCAACGGACTTCACGGGACTGACGAGCGACAGCCGCAAGGTTGAAGCCGGTTTTCTGTTCGCGGCCCTGGCCGGGAGCAAAACCGATGGCGCGCGCTTTTTGTCGGACGCGGTGGCACGCGGCGCCCGCGCCGTGCTGGCGCGTCCGGAATTGGCGCCGGATGCGGCGGCGCTGGGTGTGGCTTTCATCGCGGACGAAAATCCGCGCCTCAGGCTGGCGCGGATGGCGGCGGCCTTTTACGGCGCCCAGCCCGATACCGTCGCCGCGGTTACCGGCACCAAGGGAAAGTCCTCCATCGTCGCTTTCCTGCGTGAGATCTGGGCCCATCTGGGCAAGCCGGCCGCCAGCCTGGGCACGGTGGGGGTGGTCGGACCCAAAGGCGAAATGCCTCTGAACCACACCACCCCCGATCCGGTGGAGATTCACCGGCTGCTGGCGGAGCTGAAGCGTGACGGCGTCGATCATCTGGCGATCGAAGCGTCCAGCCATGGGCTGGACCAATACCGTCTGGACGGCGTGGCGGTGGCGGGCGCGGCTTTCACCAACATCACCCGCGACCATATGGATTATCACGCCACTTTCGAGGATTACCTCGGGGCGAAGCTACGGCTTTTTACCGAAGTGGTGGCAAGCGGCGGCGTGGCGGTGGTCAACAGCGACGCCGAACATTCCGATGCCTTCATCGCGGCGGCCCGCAAGCGGGGCCTGACGTTGCTGACCGTGGGCGAGGCCGGCGAAACCATCCGGCTGAAATCCCGCCAGAGCCGGGGCGACGCCCAGGCGCTGGGCATCGTCCATGACGGCCACACATATAATGTGCTGCTGCCGCTGGCGGGCGCCTTCCAGGCGTCCAACGCACTGGTCGCGGCTGGCCTTGCCATCGGCCTGGGCGAGGATGCGGAAAAAGTCTTCGCCGCCTTGGCGCATCTGAAAGGCGCGCCGGGCCGGATGGAGAAGGTCGCTTACGCCGTGAGCGGCGCGCCGGTCTATGTCGATTACGCCCATACTCCGGATTCGCTGGAGAAAGTGCTCAAAGCGCTGCGCCCGCACACGGCGGGCCGGCTGCATGTGATGTTCGGCTGTGGCGGCGACCGCGACAAGGGCAAGCGCCCCTTGATGGGCCAGATCGCGGCGGCGCTGGCCGACGATGTGATCGTCACCGACGACAATCCCCGCAGCGAGAATCCCGCCACCATTCGCAAGCAAATTCTCGCCACCGTGCCGGCGGCGCGGGAAATCGGTGACCGGGCCGAAGCCATCCGTGCGGGCATCGCCGCGCTGCAGCTGGGCGATGTGCTGGTGCTGGCGGGCAAGGGCCATGAGACCGGCCAATATATTGGTAGCGAAGTCCGTCCCTTCTCCGACCGCGAGGAAGCGGTGAAAGTGGCTTTGGCACTGGGGGGGCGCGCGGCATGATGCTGTGGACCTCCGGCGAAGCGCAGGCCGCCACCCTGGGCAAGGCCAGCACGGATTTTTCCGTGCAGGGCCTTTCCATCGATACCCGCACTTTGAAAGAAGGCGATCTGTTCGTGGCGCTGAAAGGCGAACGCGACGGGCATGATTTTGTCGAGGCCGCGTTCAAGGCCAAGGCGAGCGCGGCCCTGGTCAGCCGCGCCGTTCCGGGCGCCAAAGGCCCGCTCCTGACGGTCGCCGATACGCAGCGCGGGCTGGAAGACCTGGCCGTTGCCGCGCGCGCCCGCAGCAGCGCCAAGATTCTCGGCATCACCGGCAGCGCGGGTAAGACCACCACCAAGGAAATCCTGCGCCTGTGCTGCAATGCGCTGGGCCGCACCCATGCGTCCGCCGCGTCTTACAACAATCATTGGGGCGTGCCGCTCAGTCTGGCGTCGCTGCCCCGCGATGCCGAATATGGCGTGTTCGAGATCGGCATGAATCACGCGGGCGAGATCCGCAATCTGGTCTCCTTTGTTCGCCCCCATGTGGCGCTGATCACCACCATTGCGCCGGCGCATCTGGAATTTTTCGGCTCTTGCGAAGCCATTGCCGACGCCAAGTCGGAGATTTTCGAGAGCCTGGCGCCGGGCGGCGCGGCGCTGATCCCGTCCGACTCGCTTTATGCCGAACGGCTGGCGGCGCGCGCGGCGCAGGCGCGTGTGGGCCGGCTGGTACGCTTCGGCACCACCGGCGAAGCGCGGCTTCTGTCCTTCGCGCCCGAAGGCGAGGGCATGCGGATAAAGGCCGACATTCTGGGCAAGACCGTGGATTGCCTGGTCGGCGCGCCAGGCGAGCATATCGCCCGCAATGCGGTGGCGGCGCTGGCGGCGGTGGCGCTGGTAGATGGCGATGTGTTGAATGCGGCCGCTGCGCTGAAGAATTTCACGGCCTTGAAAGGCCGCGGGGCGCGTTTCGAAGTCGCCGGCATTCAGGTGATCGACGAAAGCTACAACGCCAATCCGGCCTCGATGAGCGCGGCGCTGGCACTTCTCGCCGCGGCGCCCGGCCGCAAGCTGGCGGTGCTGGGCGACATGTTGGAAATGGGCGAAGGCGGACCGGCGCTGCATGCCGCCTTGGCCGAGCCCATTGCGGCGGCGCATACCGATCTGGTCTTCGCCTCCGGCCCGCAGATGAAAGCCCTTTGGGACGCGCTGCCGGCGACAAGGCGCGGCGCTTATGCGGAAAATTCCACCGCTTTGGCGCCCAAAGTGACGGCGGCGCTGAAACGGGGCGACACGGTGTTGGTGAAGGGATCGCTTGGCAGCCGCATGGCGGTGGTTGTCGAAGCGCTGAAGGGGGCGGGGGCCTGATGCTGTATTATCTGTCGCTGCTCACCCATACCGACCAGCTCGCCTTCTTCCGGCTGTTCAAATATCTCACCTTCCGCTCCGGCGCGGCGGTGATGACCTCGCTGTTGATCGCCTTTCTGATCAATCCGGCCTTGATCGCCTGGCTGAAAGTGCGCCAGGGCAAGGGTCAGCCCATCCGTGTGGATGGTCCGGCCCGGCATATCGTGGAAAAGGCCGGCACGCCGACCATGGGTGGATTGCTGATCCTGATCCCCTGGATCGGCTCGACCTTGCTGTGGGCCAGCCTGTCCAATCGTTACGTCTGGATTCTGCTCCTGGTGACGGGGGTGTTCGGGCTGCTGGGCTTCCTGGACGATTATTATAAAGTGACCAAGCGCACGGCCGACGGCTTGTCCGGCCGCACCCGTCTCGCCGTCGAATTCGGCGCCGCTTTCCTCGCCACTTGGCTGATCATGCAGGTTGAGATTCCGTCCCTGTCGGGGACCCTCGCCATTCCTTTCATCAAGACGGCGCTGTTGCCGCTGGGCCTGTTGTTCGTCCTGGTAGGCGGCTTTGTGATCACCGGCGCCGCCAATGCGGTGAATTTCACGGACGGGTTGGACGGCCTCGCCATCGTGCCGGTGATGATCGCGGCCGCGACTTTCACCCTGATCGTCTATCTGGTGGGCAACGAGAAGTTCGCCGCCTATCTGCAGATTCCCTATATCGATGGCTCAGGCGAGCTGGCGGTGTTCCTGGCGGCGCTGGTCGGCGCGGGCTTGGGCTTTCTCTGGTACAATGCGCCCCCCGCCGCGATCTTCATGGGCGATACCGGCTCCTTGCCGCTGGGCGGCGCGCTGGGCGCGGTCGCCGTGGTCGCCAAGCATGAGATCGTGCTCGCCATTGTCGGCGGTCTCTTTGTGCTGGAAACCGTGTCTGTGGTGGTGCAGGTGGTGTCGTTCAAACTCACCGGCAAGCGTGTGTTCCGCATGGCGCCCATCCACCATCATTACGAGCAGCTGGGCTGGACCGAGCCCACCATCGTGATCCGCTTCTGGATCGTGGCGGTGGTGCTGGCTCTGGCCGGGCTCGCCACCTTGAAGCTCAGGTGACGGCATGATCGCGGCGCGCAGCTTCCCTGGAAAGACAGTCGCGGTGTTCGGCCTGGCCCGCACCGGCCTTGCCAGCGTGCGCGCGCTGAAAGCGGGCGGCGCCAAAGTCATCGCCTGGGATGATAACAATGCGGCGCGCGATGCGGGCACCGGCGCGGGTGCGCAAATCACGCCCTGGCGGGAATGGAATTGGGACGGCATCGCCGCCCTGATCCTCAGCCCTGGCGTGCCGCTCACCCATCCCAAGCCGCACGAAGTCGTCACCCATGCGAAGGCGGCGAACGTGCCGGTGATCGGGGATGTCGAACTTTTCGCCCGCGAGATCCGTCCCTCTGCCGCTCAACCAGGTCAGGCGCCCGTGATCGCCATCACCGGCACCAACGGCAAATCCACCACCACCGCTTTGCTGGGTCATATCCTGGCCAGCGCCGGATTCGACGCCCAGGTGGGCGGCAATATCGGCAAATCGGTGCTGGAACTGGCGCCGCCCGGACCCAAGACGATTTACGTGCTGGAGATGTCCAGCTTCCAGATCGATCTGACGCCGGGACTTCATCCCAATGTGGCGCTGCTCTCCAACCTCACCCCCGACCATATCGACCGGCATGGCAGCATGGAAAATTATGCTGCGATCAAGGAACGCTTGCTGCGGCAAGTGCCCAAGAACGGCCAGGTGATCGTGGGTGTGGACGACCTGCACAGCGCGGCGATCTTCACCTCCCTGGCCGCCAGTGGCGGCGCGGCGGCGACCCCGGTTTCCGTGGGCAAGGTGCTGGGCCGGGGCGTATTCGCCGTGGACGGCGCGCTTTACGATGCGCAAGGCCAGCGGACCGGCGAAGTGATGACCTTGGCGGACGCGCCGCGCCTGCCCGGTGCGCACAATTGGCAGAATATCGCGTTGGCTTATGCTGCCGCCCGGATCTTCATCAAGGACACGCGGGCCATCGTCTCGGCCATTGCCAGCTTCCCCGGCCTGGCGCACCGCATGGAAGAGGTGGGGCATATCGGCCGCATCCGCTTCATCAACGACTCCAAAGCGACCAACGCGGACGCTACGGCGCGCGCCCTGGCCTGCTATCCCGATATTTTCTGGATCGCGGGCGGCAAGGCCAAGGAAGGCGGCATCGCCAGTCTTGCCGGATATTTTCCCCGGATCCGCAAAGCCTATCTGATCGGCGATGCGGCGGACGCGTTCGCGCAGACCCTGGACGGCAAGGTCGCTCATGTGATGTCCGGCACCTTGGACAAGGCGGTGGAGGAAGCCGCCGCCGATGCCGCGTCATCCAACGCGCCGATGCCGGTGGTGCTGCTGTCGCCCGCCTCGGCGTCCTACGATCAGTTCAAGGATTTCGAGCAGCGCGGCGATGTCTTCCGCGCACTGGTGGCCAGGCTTCCCCAAGCGGCGCGGCAAAAGGATTCAAGGGCGGTTTCATGAGCATCTCGCGCGCGGACAGAGGCGGTTTCGCCAATTGGTGGTTCACGGTGGACAAGGTGGCGCTCACCGGCATGGGGCTGCTGCTCGGCATCGGCCTGATGCTGGCCTTTGCCGCCAGCCCCGCCATCACCGGCGGGCCGCTGACGGCGGGCGACTTTCACTACGCCGCCCGGCAATTGATGTATGCCACGGTGGCGTTGTCGATCATGGCGGGGGCGTCGCTCTTGTCACTGCGCCAGGTTAAGATCGCCGCCGCCTTCATTTTCGCGATGGCCCTGATCGGTTCTTTCCTGGTGCTGTTTTTCGGCAGCGAGCTGTTGGGCGCACGGCGCGAACTCGATTTCGGTCCGCTCAGCCTGCAGCCATCGGAATTCCTCAAGCCCAGCTTCGCCATTCTGGCGGCCGCGGTCCTTGCCGACCGCACGCCGATGAAATTTCCCAAGCCGGTGATCACGTTTCTTCTGATCGCGCCCGCGATCGTGATCCTGTTGTTGCAACCCGATGTGGGCCAGACCGGATTGTTGCTGTCCTTGTGGGGCGCGATGCTGTTCTTTGCGGGCCTGCCGCTATTCTGGGTGGGTCTGATGGCGGGCGCCACTTCGGCGCTGGGCTTTGTCGCCTATCTGATCTTTCCTCATGTGCATCATCGCGTGGAGCAATATTTAAGCGAATCCGATATCGGCTATCAGGCCGGACTGGCGCTCAAAGCGTTTGCGCATGGCGGTTTCGCGGGCGTGGGCCCCGGCGCGGGCACCATCAAGTACCGCATTCCGGACGCCCATTCCGACTATATCTTCGCGGTGGCGGGCGAGGAATTCGGCTTGATCCTGTGCGGCACCATCGCCGCGCTGTTCGGGCTTCTCACCGTGCGGCTGCTGCTGCGGTCCGCCAATGCCCGCGATCCCTTCTGCCAGCTGGCGGGTGCGGGCCTGGCCGTTGTCACCGCTGTGCAGGCTTTCATCAATATGGGCGTGGCGGTGTCGCTCTTGCCCGCCAAGGGCATGACTTTGCCCTTTATCTCTTATGGCGGCTCCTCGCTCTTCTCCATCGCGCTGACCATGGGGTTTGCGCTGGCCGTCACGCGGCAGCGGCCGAAGCTGGCCACCCGCGCGGAATCCCTGTTGGGTGCGCTTGGGGTGCATGCATGACGGGCGCCATCGTCCTTTCCGCCGGTGGCACGGGCGGCCATCTTTTTCCCGCCCAGGCGCTGGCGGGCGAGCTCACCCGGCGCGGCCGCCGCATCGTGGTGATGACGGATGCGCGCTTCGCCAATTACGCGACGTCTTTCCCGGGCGCGCGGATCGAGACCGTGCCGTCGGCCCCGCTCAACTCCGTGACGGCACCTTTCAAGATCGCCAGTGGCATCATCCAGGCGTTCGGCAAATTGTTGCGGCTGAAGCCCGCCGCCGTGATCGGTTTCGGCGGCTATCCCTCGGTGCCGGTGATGCTGGCGGCAAGCCTGGCGCGCGTGCCCACCGCCATCATCGAACAGAATGCCGTGGTCGGCCGCGCCAACCGGCTGGTGATGAACCAGGTCAAGCGGGTGGCGGCCGCGTTTCCCATTGCCCGTTTCGCCCCCCGCGACAAGACCAAGATCGTGCTCACCGGCAATCCGCTCCGCCCTGCCGTGATCGAATTGTGGGGTGCGCCCTATGATGCGCCGCTGCCCGATGCACCGCTGCATCTCTTGGTATTCGGCGGCAGCCAGGGCGCGCGGGCTTTCAGCGAGATCGTGCCCGAGGCCATCACCCGCCTGCCGCATGCTTTGAAGCGGCGCCTTCGCATCGTGCAGCAATGCCGGCCCGAAGACATTGAAACCGTCCGTGCCGTCTATGCCAATGCCGAGATCCGCGCCGAACTCCAGCCCTTCTTTGCCGACCTGCCGCAGCGCATGGCCGAGGCTCATCTGGTGATCGGCCGTTCCGGTGCCGGCACCGTGGCCGAACTGATGGCGATCGGCCGTCCCGCGATCCTGGTGCCGCTGCCTCACGCGCTGGACGACAATCAGACGCCCAACGCGGAAATTCTCTCCCGCGCCGGCGCAGGCTGGACCGTGGCGCAGAGCCAGATGACGCCGGATTCCTTGGCGCGGATGCTGATCGGGATTTTTGCCGAGCCGGATGATCTGGCGCGCCGCGCCCATGCCGCCCATGCGTTGGCGGTGCCGGACGCCACCCAGAAACTGGCCGACATGGTCGATAGACTCACGAGGAATGCCGCATGATGGCCATGCCCGTCGCCACCCGCGTTCCGCTCGACATCGGCGCCATTCATTTCATCGGCATTGGCGGCATCGGCATGTCCGGCATCGCCGAGATCATGCACAATTTGGGCTACAAGGTGCAGGGTTCCGATGTTTCGGACAGCGCCAATGTCAAGCGCCTGCGCGCCATGGGCATCGACATCGCCGTCGGCCATGCCGCCGAAAATCTCAAGAACGCCCATGCGGTGGTCTATTCCTCGGCGGTGAAGCCCGGCAATGTCGAATTCGACGCGGCGCGGGCGCTGTCCCTGCCGCTGGTGCGCCGCGCCGAAATGCTGGCCGAGATCATGCGGCTGCGCTCCTGCGTCGCCATTGCCGGCACCAACGGCAAGACCACCACCACCACCATGGTGGCGGCGCTGCTGGATGCGGGCGGCATGGACCCCACCGTGGTCAATGGCGGCATCATCAATGCCTATGGCACCAATGCGCGACTGGGCGCGGGCGAATGGGTGGTGGTGGAGGCTGACGAAAGTGACGGCACTTTCCTGCGGCTTCCCGCCACCGTGGCCGTGGTCACCAATGCCGATCCCGATCATCTGGACTATTACGGCACCTTCGATGCCATGCGGGACGCCTTTCAGCGCTTCGTGGAGAATGTGCCTTTCTATGGCTTCGCCGTGCTCTGCCTGGATCATCCCGAAGTGCAGGCGATGGTGGGCCGCATCACTGATCGGCGCATCGTCACTTACGGCTTCAGTCCCCAGGCCGACGCCCGCGCCGTGAACGTGACCTATTCCGAAGGCGCGTCGCATTACGACGTGATCTTCACCGACCGGCGCAAGAACACGGAAACACGGCTCACCGGCCTCAGCCTGCCCATGCCGGGCGATCACAATGTGCAGAATTCACTGGCCGCGATCGTGGTGGCGCGTGAGCTTGGCGTGAGCGATGCGGTGATCCGCAAGGCACTGGCAGGCTTTCGTGGCGTGGGCCGACGTTTCTCCAAGCTGGGAGAATGGAATGGTGCGGCCATTATCGATGACTACGCGCACAATCCTTTCAAGATCGCCGCCGCCCTCAAGGCCGCGCGCCAGGCCTATAACGGCCCGGTGGTGGCGGTGGTCCAGCCGCATCGTTTCACCCGGCTGCGCGACACCTTCGAGCAATTCGCCAAATGCCTGAACGATGCCGATATCGCCATCATCGCGCCGGTCTATGCGGCGGGCGAGCAGCCGATCCCTGGCATCGACCGGGACGGTTATGCTGACGCGCTCCGCGCACATGGCCATCGCCATGTGCTGACCATCGATGGCGAGGAAGACCTTGCCGCCGCGGTGGCCCCGCATCTGAAGCCGGGCGGGGTGGTGATCGGCCTGGGCGCCGGATCGATCAGTGCCTGGATGCACAATCTGCAGAAAAAGCTGGAGGGGATGTGACGCGGCCCTGCGACATGCTTCCTCCGGTGCGCGGCAGCATCGCCCGCGATGCGGGCCTGAAGGACATGGTGTGGTTCCGCGCCGGCGGTCCCGCGGACGTCCTGTTCCGTCCCGCCGATGTCGAGGATCTGGGCATGTTCCTGGCGGCGCGGTCGCGCGACATTCCGGTTACTGTGATCGGCGTCGGCTCCAACCTTCTGGTGCGCGATGGCGGCATGCCGGGCACGGTGGTGCGCCTTCCCGCCAGTTTCGGGAAGATTGAGGCCAACGGCACTCGCATCCGGGCCGGAGCTGCCGCGCTGGACGCCCATGTGGCGCGAGTGGCCGCCGATGCCGGGATCGCCGGGCTGGAATTTCTACGCGGGGTGCCGGGCACGGTCGGCGGGGCGCTCAGGATGAATGCCGGCTGTTATGGTCGTGAGATCGCGGACATTTTCGTGGAGGCCACGGCCTTGGACGGAGAGGGCAAGCTTCACACCCTGTCCAAAGCGGATATGGGCTTCTCTTATCGCCATTCCGAAGCGCGGGAGGATCTGATCTTCGTCGAGGCAGTGTTCGAGGGCACGCCCGACAAGCCGGACGCCATCAAGGCCCGGATGGAGGAATTGGCGGCGAACCGGGAAGCCAGCCAGCCGATCCGCGCCAAGACCGGCGGCTCGACCTTCAAGAATCCGCCCGGCCAAAAAGCCTGGGAGCTGATCGACCGGGCCGGCTGCCGGGGGTTGATGCATGGCGCCGCCCAGGTGAGCGAAAAGCACTGCAATTTCCTCATCAATACGGGCGACGCCAGCGCCGCCGACATCGAGGCGCTGGGCGAGGAGGTCCGCCGCCGGGTGCGGGAAAGTCAGGGCGTATCCCTGGAATGGGAAATCAAACGCATCGGCCTTCCTCTGGACGAGGAGGTCGCGCCATGACCGCCTTCAAGCGCATCGCGGTCCTGATGGGCGGCCGTTCGGCCGAGCGCGAGGTGAGCCTGTCCTCCGGGCGGGGCGTGATGCAAGCGCTGGCCGATGAAGGTTTCGAGCCCCTGAGCATCGATCCGGGCGACAATCCGGGCGATCAACTATATCGGGCCAAGCCTGACGCTGTATTTAATGCCCTGCATGGGCGATTCGGCGAAGACGGGACGATACAGGGGCTGCTGGAATTGATGCGGCTGCCTTACACTCATTCCGGCGTGCTCGCTTCCGCGCTTGCCATGCACAAGGAGCGGACCAAGGACGTTTATCGCGCGGCCGGCCTGCCGGTGGTCAAATCCATCGTGGCGGACCGCCGGAAAGTCGCCGAACAGCATCTGATGGCGCCGCCCTATGTGGTCAAGCCGGTCAATGAAGGCTCCAGCGTGGGCGTCTTCATTATCCGCCCCGGCGACAACCGCCCGCCCGCCGCGCTGGGCAGCGATCAATGGACCCTGTCCAACGAGATGATGGTGGAGGAATTCGTGCCCGGCCGCGAACTCACCGTCTCGGTAATGGGCGACCGCGCCTTGTGCGTGACGGAGATCGTCACCGATCTGGAATTCTACGATTACGAAGCCAAATATGCGGCCGGCGGCTCGCGCCATATCCTGCCCGCCAAAATCCCCGCGTCCGTCGAAAAGGACTGCATGGATCTGGCACTGAAAGCGCACCAGGCGCTGGGCTGCCGCGGCGTCTCGCGCACCGATTTCCGCTATGACGATACTGGCGCCAAGCCGCGCCTGATCCTTTTGGAGACCAACACCCAACCCGGCATGACGCCGACCTCGCTGGTGCCGGAACAGGCCGCGCATCTGGGCATCTCATACGCCAAGCTGTGCCGCTGGCTGGTGGAGGACGCCTCATGCGATCGGTGAATGTGGAGCGCAAGCCGCGCGACAATCCCAGGGTCCGGGCGGTGCGCAAGCCTCAGCGGCCGGTGCGCGATACGCCGGCGAAAAGTACGGGCCGTCGCGGCGGCGAGCGCGAAGGCATTTTCGCGGAATTGATGGGCCATGTCTGGCGCTGGTTCCGCCGGCCGGTCTTGCTCTTGAGCCTGGGCGTGGTTCTGTTCGCGCTCATCGCCGCGCTATTCGCCAGCGGGGTGATCGGCCGCACCATTCATGGCGTGAACGACACCATCGATGCCGTCATCGCCGATGCCGGGTTCGGGATTTCCGAAATCCATCTGGCGGGCAACAGCCGGGTACCGCCGGAGACCATCCTGGCGGCGCTGGGCATGAAGCCGGGCGAATCCATTTTCGGCGCCAAGCTGGGCCAGGCCCGCAACCGCATCATGGCGCTGGACTGGGTCGCCTCCGCCGATGTGGTGCGCCGCTATCCGGACTCCATTTTCGTGACCATCGTGGAAAAGCGGCCTTTCGCTTTGTGGCAATCGCCGGAACTGGGCAATGGCCGGGGTGGCGTCGCCGTGGTGGAACGCGCGGGCGGCCTCATCACCACCCAGGGGGTGGAGAAATTCGCCCGCCTGCCCAAGCTGGTGGGGCCGGGCGCGCCTGAGGCCGCCGCCGATCTGGTAGACGCGGTGATGACCCATCGCGCCGCCGCCGCCCGGGTGGCGGCTTATGAATATGTCTCCAAGAGGCGCTGGAACCTGATCCTGAATGACGGGGTGGTGGTCAAGCTGCCGGAAACCGGCTGGCAAAAGGAATTGGATGCGCTGGAACACCTGATCGTGGATGCAGGCGTTCTGGAGCGTGATATCACCGAGATCGACCTTAGGTCGCCCACGCAATTTTTCTTTGTCCTGCGCAGCGGCGAGAAGAAAGATGTTCAACGTGGGAAAGAAACCTGACGATGGGCGAGGCCATCCGATTGCGCGTCAACAATGAAATTCCCGCCTATCGCCCCGGCCTGGTGTCGGCGCTGGATATCGGCTCTTCCAAAGTGGCTTGCGTCATCGGCCGGGCCGAACAGGGCAGCCTGAAGATCCTGGGCAGCGCCTTGCGCGAAAGCGCGGGCATGCGCGCGGGCACGGTGACCAGTCTTGAATTGGCCGAGGAATCCATTCGCGATTGCGTGGCAGCGGCGGAGAACCATGCCGATGCCCGCATCCAGAACGTCCTGATTTCGGTCAATTGCGGCCAGCCTGTTTCGGTCAACAGCCGGGCCGTGATGGCGCTGGACGGCGCCCTGGTATCGGATACCCATTTGCGCACCTTGCTCAGCGACGGCCGCGCCCGCTGCCGCCTGGAAGGCCATGAAGTGATCCAAAGCTCCCCCACCGCCTATGTGGTGGACGAGGCGCGAGGGGTACGCAATCCGTCCGGCATGTTCTGCCAGCGGATCGGGGTTGCCATGCATGCCGTGGCTGTCAAGCCCAGCCCGCTGCAGAATCTCAAACTGGCGGTTGAGCGGACTCATCTCAATGTGGTCGGCACCTTGTTCTCCGCTTATGCCTCCGGTCTGGCGACCTTGAGCGAGGATGAAAAGCAGATTGGTGCCACCGTGATCGACATGGGCGGCGGCTGCACCTCCATTGCCGTCTTCCTGGAAGGCCATCTGGTCCATGCCGATGTGGTGCCCAAGGGCGGCTTCACCGTCACCACCGACATCGCCCAGATGCTGGCGGCGCCGATTTCGGCCGCCGAGCGGGTGAAGACCCTGTTTGGTGCCGCGCTGGGCGATCTGGAAGTGGGCACCGATGTGGTCTCCATCCCCCAGATGGGCGAGGATGGCGACGAGGCGGCGCTGCGCGTGCCCCGTTCGATGCTCACCCGCATCATCCAGGCCCGCCTGGACGATATTTTCGAGGAAGTGCAGAAGCGCCTTCAGGCCTCCGGCTTCGACGCGGCGGCAGGCCGCCGGGCCGTGCTGACGGGCGGCGCCTGTCAGCTGGCGGGGACCCGTGAGCTGGCGGCGCGCATCCTCAACAAACAGGTGCGTATCGGCCGTCCGCAGAACTTCCCCGGACTGGCGGCGGCCAATGCCGGACCTGACTATGCCACCGCGATCGGCCTTCTGATGGCGGGGGCGACGATGCCGCCGGAGATGATCAATCCCGATATTCCCATGACCACACCTGCCGAAGAGCGCAAAGGTTGGTGGGGACGGTTGACCGGTCGGTGGTTGGAATGATTCAACTAAATAAATGCGAATCGTTGGGCGATTCGGGTGTTTTGCAAGGTGACCCTCTGATGTCACTGTGGAGAAATTAGATGGCGATCAATCTCAAGTTACCCGAAACCAAGGAATTGCGTCCCCGCATCACCGTGCTGGGCGTGGGCGGTGCCGGCGGCAATGCCGTCAACAACATGATCGAAGCCGGTTTGGACGGCGTCGATTTCGTGGTCGCCAACACAGATGCCCAGGCGCTGGCCCAATCCAAGGCCGAGCGCCGCATCCAGCTGGGTGCCGGCACCACCGAAGGCCTGGGTGCGGGCGCGCAGCCGGAAGTGGGCCGCGCGGGCGCCGAGGAATCGATGGCCGAGATCATGGAGCACCTCGCCGGTGCCCATATGGTCTTCATCGCCGCTGGCATGGGCGGCGGCACCGGCACCGGCGCTGCGCCCGTGATCGCCCGGGCCGTGCGTGAAGCCGGCATCCTTACCGTCGGCGTGGTCACCAAACCCTTCGCCCTGGAAGGCGACCGCCGCATGCGCGTGGCCGAGAAGGGCATCGCCGAGCTCCAGCAATTCGTCCATACCCTGATCATCATCCCCAATCAGAATCTGTTCCGGGTCGCCTCCGACCGCACCACCATGTCCCAGGCCTTCGCCATGGCCGACGAGGTGCTGCATGCCGGCGTGCGCGGCGTCACCGACCTGATCGTGATGCCGGGCCTGATCAATCTCGACTTTGCCGACATCAAGTCGGTGATCACCGAGATGGGCAAGGCGATGATGGGCACGGGCGAGGCCGAAGGCGAAGACCGCGCGCTTCGGGCCGCCGACATGGCGATCTCCAATCCGCTCCTGGACGATGTGACGATGAAGGGCGCCAAGGGCGTTCTCATCAACATCACCGGTGGGCCGGACCTGATGCTGTTCGAGGTCGAGCAGGCCGCCAACCGCATCCGTGCCGAAGTCGATCCCGATGCCAACATCATTTTCGGCAACACCATTCTGGAAGAGATGGAAGGCCGTATCCGCGTTTCCGTGGTCGCAACCGGCATCGATGCCGAGCAACTGAAGTTGCCGGAAAAGGTGCACACGCTGCGCCCGCATCTGAAGCCTCAGGCGTTCCGCATCGAGCCGGCCAAGCCGGTGGTCAATCCGGTCCAGGCGCAGGTGGAAAGCCTGGCCGCGGAATTGAACGCCGCGCCGGTGCCGCATGTGAACGAAGCGCCCATGGCCTCCGCACGGGAGCTGCCGCCGATCGAGGAGCCTGTGGCTGCGCCCGCCGCGCGCTATCCGGCGACCGAAAGCTATCGTCCGCTGGATCAGCAGCCTCTGGCGCCGCGCGTGCAGCAGCAGCCCAAGAAGCCCGGCTGGAGCCTGTTCGGCCGCAAGAAGGATGCGTCCGCCGACATGCGCGCCGAGCCGCTGGCCGAGCGTCCTCGCGCTACCGCGACGCCGATGCAGCGGCCCGTGGCCCAGGAACCTGTAGCTCCGCCGCCGGGTGAAGACCTGTTCCCCGACCACGGCACGGACGAGCAGTTTGAGATTCCGGCCTTCCTGCGCCGCCAATCGAACTGATCGCGACAATTGTCCAAATGAAAAGGGCGGCTTCGGCCGCCCTTTTTGTTTATAAGTCCTCATGGCCGGGGATTTTTGGATCGACGAAGCGCAAGAAGCGGATATTCCCGCCATCACTGCGATCCTCAATCATGCCGCCGCCCACACCACGGCGTCCTGGCACGAATATCCCAAGACCGAAGCGGAGATGGCGGACTGGTTCGCCATCCGCAAGCGCCATTATACCGTGCTGGCGGCGCGCGATGCGTCCGGCTTTCTGGGCTATGGCACCTATGGCCCGTTTCGCGGGCCGTCCGGCTATCGGCTCACCGCGGAACATTCGCTTTATGTGCGCGAGGATGTGCGGGGCCGGGGCATCGGCAAGGCCTTGCTGGCGGCTTTGATCGACAAGGCCAAGGTCCAGGGGCTGCATGTCCTGATCGGCGGGGTCGACAGCGACAATGCTCTCAGCATTGCGCTGCACAAGGCGTTTGGCTTTCAGGAGACCGGGCGGCTGCCGGAAGCGGGACGCAAATTCGACCGCTGGCTGACCCTGGTATTCCTGCAGAAGCAACTCTGACGCTATCATGGCCCCGGGTCACGGTGGGGCACGCATGCGGACATTGATCTTGGTGTTGGGGCTGTCGCTTGTACCGGCGGCGGCATCGGCGGCTTCCTATGACGTGGTGGACAAGGATATCGCCACCCTGCAGGCCGATATGGCGGCGGGCCGGATCGACGCCGTAGGCTTGGTCGAAGCCTATCGGGCCCGCATCGCCGCCATCGATCCGATGCTGCACAGCGTGATCGCGCTCAATCCGGACGCCTTGGCGCAGGCCAAATCGCTGGATGCGGAACGCAAGGCCGGGCATTTGCGCGGACCGCTGCATGGCGTCCCGATCCTGGTGAAAGACAATATCGAGACTCTGGATCCCATGCCGACCACGGCGGGGTCGCTGGCGCTGGCCGGCAATGTCACCCATCGCGATGCGCCCGTGATCGCCCGGTTGCGCGCGGCCGGAGCGGTCATCCTGGGCAAAACCAATTTGAGCGAATGGGCCAATATCCGCTCCACCCATTCCATCAGCGGCTGGTCGGCGATCGGAGGCTGGACACATAATCCGTATGTGCTGGATCGCAGCACTTGCGGCTCCAGCGCGGGCACCGGCGCGGCCATTGCCGCCAGCCTGGCGGCGGCGGGACTGGGCACCGAAACCAACGGTTCGCTGGTCTGTCCGGGCGCCTTCAACAGCCTAGTGTCGATCAAGCCGACGGTGGGGCTGGTGTCGCGCACCCATATCGTGCCGATTTCCCATACCCAGGATACGGCAGGCCCCATGACCCGCAGCGTGGCGGATACTGCCTTGCTCTTGTCCGCGATGGCGGGCAGCGATCCTGCGGACAGCGTGACCGCGCCGGCCGACGCGCATCGGGTGGATTATGCGGCCTTGGGTGGTGCATCGCTGAAGGGAAAGCGGCTGGGCGTGATTCTGCCGCCGGCGGATCAGGCCTCTCCCGCCATCGAAGCGGTGTTGCAGCACGCCATCACCATTCTGAAGCGTGAGGGCGCTGAGATCGTGGAAATCCGGGGTTTCCTGCGTCCGGTGGTGGCTTCCGATGCGGAAGGCATTATGCTGAAATTCGAACTCAAGCACGACATGGCGGCGTATTTGCAAAGCCTGCCGGGCTCGGGCCCCAAGACCTTGGCCGATCTGATCGCTTTCAATGCCCGGACGCCGCGCGAGCTGGCGCTGTTCGACCAGGACTATTTCGAAATGGCGAATGAGAAGGATGGGCTGGACGATCCAACCTACATTCAGGCGCGCGAGGAATTGGTGACGAGCGCCCGGACGCTGCTGGACAAGACCTTGAAGGACAATCGTCTCGACGCGCTGATCCGTCCCACCGAGGACGTGACCTTCAGGCTGGATGTGGTCAAAGGCGACAATGATGGGCCCAGTGCATCTTTTCTGCCCGCCGTATCCGGTTATCCGCATCTCACCGTGCCGATGGGCTATGTCAGCGAACTGCCGGTGGGGCTGTCCTTTATCGGTCCGGCCTGGTCCGAAGCCAGTTTGCTGGCGATGGGCGCGGCGTTCGAGCATGCCGCCGCCGCGCGCAAACCGCCTTCCTTCCTGCCATCGCTGGAAACAAAGCCGGATGTCGCCGCCGCGCTGGCGCCGCTGCCGCGTTAGAGCGGTTCCAGGAAAAGTGTGCAGCGGTTTCCGCTACGCGGCGCTAGGAAACTCCGTCCGGACCGCGTCAAACTAAGACGATCTGTCGATCAAGGCTTGCCGGCTGGTGGGGCCAATATAAAGACGCCGCTTGTTGAAATCGATCGCCAGGGAATTGTAGCGCAGCATGGCCGGACCGATGATCGCGGCGGCTTTCCTGTCCAGCCCGAAATAGCGGAACACCGAGGCATTGGCGATGATCACCGTCTGGGCCGGGAAGGTGCGGCCCGCCATGGTGATGGTGAGGCCTTTGACCGTCACCACAGGCTCCAGGGTGCCCAGCGCGTCGCGCAGATTTTGCGGGATGGGCAGGTTCTCGAAATCGACACGGCGGATGCCCAGCCGTTCGGCCGCATTCCAGTTCAGCATGGTGATGCCGGATCCCATGTCGAGCAGGGCGGTGACCGGCTGGTTGCCGAATTCCGCGCGCAGCCACCAAAGCGTGACGTCGATATCCTTGGCTTGGTAGGGGGTCAGCTCCGTGGACGGCCATTCGCGATAAGGATCGGTGTCGGGCGCAGAGGGATTCATCAGCTTCAGGCGAAGCGAGTCGTGATCCACCATCAGGAAATAATCCGACAGCGCGTCCATTCCCAATATACCGTCCGCGCCCGCCACGCCTTCCGGCGGATGCACATCGTCCGGCAGGACGCCCAGGGTCAGCCCGGTGATGCGCCGGTCCGCCAGCCGCAATTCGCGGGGCTTCACCGGTATCGCGCTGCCAATCGCGTTCATGGCATAGACCTTCAGGCTGCCTGCCTCGGATTGGGGCAGGTTCAGCGTTTGGCGCAGATGCTCGAAGATCATGGTGCGGCTGGAGGCGGTATCCAGCAGGAAATTGAAGGGGCCCTGGCCGTCCACATACACATCGGTGCTGACACGGCCATCGCCGCCGATGCGGTAGGGCAAATCCGCGATGGTATCGGCCCGGACGCCCGCCGCCATCAGGAGAAGGGCGAGGATCACAAACGCCGTCTTGCCGGATGCGCCCATCTTTTGCCCTTGTCCGGTCGATGTTCCTGAACGGCCAGTTTGCTATAAGGCGGTCATGTCTTTTCGAAACACGCTTGCCCGCGAGCTTACCGTGTCCGGCACTGCTTTGCATGCCGGAACGCCCGTGACCATGACCTTAGGGCCGGGGAGGGCCGGCGAGGGCGTGATTTTCTGGCGCGCCGACAAGGGCGGTGCGGAGATTCCCGCCCGCTACGACCTCGTGGCCGAAACCAAGCTGGGCACGGTGATCGAAAAAAATGGCGTCAGCGTGGGCGTGATCGAGCATCTGATGGCGGCGGTGGCGGGGGCAGGGGTCGATGATCTTCTGGTCGCCTTGGATGGGCCGGAACCGCCGATCCTGGATGGGGACGCCCTGTCCTATCTGGCCCTGATCGACAAGGTTGGCGTGACGGCGACAAAGGTGCCGCGCCGCGCGGTCCGGCTTTTGCGGGCGGTTAAAGTATCGGAAAGGAACGCTTATGCCGCGCTCCATCCGGCAGATGAGGCCGCTTACGACTTCCTGCTGGAATATGACGCGCCCGCCATCGGGCGGCAGCAGTTCCGTTTCGCCTTCACGCCGGACAATTTCCGCAACCTGATCGCGCCCGCGCGCACCTTCGGCTTCGCCAAGGATCTGGAGGCGTTGAACGCCATGAATCTCGCCAAGGGCGCGTCCCTGGAAAACACGCTGGCACTGGATGGGACCGGGGTGATCAACAAGGACCGCCAGCGTTTCGCGGACGAATTCGTGCGCCACAAGATCCTGGACGCCATCGGCGACATGGCGCTGGCGGGCGCGCCCCTGATCGCCCGGTTCGAGGGGGTCCGCTCCGGCCATGGCCTCAATAATCGGCTGCTCCGGGCGCTTTTCGCCGATCCGGGCAATTACGAAATGGTCATGCTTCCCTGACCGGCCTTAGGCTGTGCTATAAGAAAATCCTGGTCCGGACTGGAGCCGCCTTCGGGCGTAAGCTATTGTCCAGACAGCGCAATTCTCGAGGTTTGCCGTCCGATGCCGATTCCTGGCCTGATTTCCGCCCGCCCGCTCCGCGCCGCGCTTCTGGTGCTGGCCTTGGGAACCGCGGTGGGCGGCTGCAGCCTTCTGGGCTTGGACAAGGACGATGCCAGCAACGACCTGAACAAGGACGCGGCCGAATATCGCGAGCGCCCGGTGGAAGCGATCTATGCCGATGCCTGGGCCCAGATCAACAAGCGCAACTGGGAAGAAGCGGCCAAGCAGTTCAATGAAGTGGACCGCCAGCACCCATATTCCGTGTGGGCGCGCCGGGCGCAGCTGATGAGCGCGTTCTGTTCCTACCAGGCCAACAAATATGGCGATGCGGTTGCCACCGCCGATCAGTATATCTCGCTGCATCCCGGCAGCCGCGAAGTCGCCTATGCCTTCTATCTGAAAGCGATTTCGCTGTACGAGCAGATCGTGGACGTCAACCGCGACCAGGCCAACACGCAAGGCGCGCTGGTGGCGTTGCAGGACGTGGTGCAGCGCTTCCCCGATACCGAATATGCCCGCGACGCCACCTTGAAGATCGACCTCACCCAGGACCATCTGGCGGGCAAGGAAATGGCGGTCGGCCGCTATTACCTCACCCGCGGCGACTATATCGGCGGCATCAACCGCTTTAAGGCGGTGGTGCAGCAATATCAGACCACGCCCCAGATCGCCGA
Source organism: uncultured Alphaproteobacteria bacterium (assembly GCA_937865685.1). GTDB lineage: Bacteria > Pseudomonadota > Alphaproteobacteria > Micropepsales > Micropepsaceae > Rhizomicrobium. Next base: position 22,464 of record CALMGU010000154.1, read on the forward strand.
AGCGCTGGAGCGGTTGACCGAAGCCTATTACGCGCTGGGCCTGGACAGCGAAGCCCAGACCGCCGCCGCCGTGCTGGGCGCCAATTATCCCGGCAGCCAATGGTACACGGACGCCTACAACATCCTGAAAGGGCGCAATCTCAAGCCCAAGGAAGACAAAGGCTCCTGGATCAGCCAAGCTTTCCACCGGATCCTCTGAGAGTCGCTTTCCGATGCTCGCCGCACTGACGGTCCGCGACATCGTCCTGATCGAGCAGGCCGCGCTGGAATTCGCGCCCGGCCTCAATGTCCTGACCGGCGAAACCGGTGCGGGCAAATCCATCCTGCTGGATTCGCTGGGCCTGGCCGTGGGCGGGCGCGGCCGCGCGGGGGTGCGTCCCGGCGCGGCGCAAGGTTCGGCGACCGCCGTGTTCGATCCCGCCGTCCGGCATGGCGCGCGGGCGCTTCTGAAGGATCAGGCGATGGCGCATGAGGGCGAGATCGTGCTTCGCCGCAGCCTGGCCGCCGATGGCAAATCCCGCGCCTTCATCAATGACGAAGCGGTGAGTGTGGGTCTGCTCAAGGATTTGGGCGGCCTGTTGCTGGAAGTGCATGGCCAGGCCGACGACCGGGGCCTGTTCGACATCGCCACGCACCGCGGATTGCTGGATTCCTTCGGCGCGCTGGAGGATGCGGCGCGCGAGGTCGCGGCCTTGTATGCAGACTGGGATGCGGCGCGGGATGCGCTGGCCCGGCTTCAGGCCCAGGCTGCGGAGGCCGAGAAGAATGCCGATTATGTCCGCGCCGCCGCCAAGGAATTGTCGGGCTTCGATCCTAAGCCGGGCGAAGAGGAAAGCCTGGCCGGCGAACGGGCGCTGATGATGAATGCCGCCCGCATCGCCGAGGATCTGAGCGCCGCCACCGACGCCTTGTCGGGGGAACGGGGCGCGGAAGCGGCCCTGGCCATGGCATTGAAGAAATTGTCCCGGCTGCAGGAAGAAGCGCGCAAGCGCGCGGCCGGCGCCGAAGCCGCGCTGGAGCAGGCCTTCGCCCAGACCGAGGAAGCGCGGCGTGAATTGGATGCCTTGCTGGCCAGCCTGGACACCGATACCGCCGCGCTGGAACGCAAGGAAGAGCGGTTGTTCGAGCTGCGGGCTCTCGCCCGCAAATACGGCACCACGCCGGATGGATTGCCGGCCGTGCTGGCGGACTTCCTGGCCCAGCGCGAGGCGCTGGACGGCAGCGGTACCTCGCTGAAAGACGCGAAAGCGGTGGTGAGCAAGGCGCATGGAGCCTATCTCGATGCCGCGCGGAGACTGTCCAAGAGCCGCGCCGCCGCCGCGAAAAAACTGGAAGCGGCCGTCGCTGCCGAACTGGCGCCGCTGAAATTGGGGCATGCGAAGTTCCGCGTCGCGCTGGAAAGTTTGGCCGATGACGCGGGCACCGCGAATGGCCTGGAAAAAATCGCTTTCGAAGTCGCCACCGTGGAGGGCGCCGCGTTCGGTTCGCTGGCGAAGATCGCGTCTGGCGGCGAATTGGCGCGCTTCTCTCTCGCGCTGAAAGTGGCGCTGGCCCAGACATCGCCGCCCACCGCCATGGTGTTCGACGAAGTGGACCGGGGCGTGGGTGGCGCGGTGGCCGATGCGGTGGGTGAGCGGCTGCAGCGGCTGGCCGAAACCACACAGGTGCTGCTGGTCACCCATTCGCCGCAGGTCGCGGCGCGGGCGGCCCGGCATTTCCGCATCTCGCGTGTGGGCGACAAGACCCGCATCGTGATGCTGGAAGACGATGCCCGGTTGGAGGAAATCGCCCGCATGCTGTCGGGCGCCAATGTCACCGAAGAGGCACGCGCGGCCGCCAAGCGGCTGGTGGCCGAAGCCTCGCGCGCCAGGCCGGCCCGTAAACGGGCCAAATCCGCGTGACCGGAAAACCCGTCGACAGGCTCTCCTCCGCCGAAGCGGAAAAGGAACTGGACCGCTTGGCGCGGGAGATTGCCGAGCATGACCGCCGTTATCACGCCGAGGATGCCCCCACCATCAGCGACGCGGAGTATGATGCGCTGCGCCGCCGCAACGCCGCGATCGAGGAACGTTTCCCCCTGCTGGTGCGGCCTGACAGTCCGTCGCACCGGGTCGGCGCCAAGGCCGCTGCGAAATTCGCCAAGGTCGTTCATGCCCGTCCGATGCTGTCTCTGGACAATGCGTTCAGCGATGACGATGTGGCGGAATTTCTGGGCCGGGTTCGCCGCTTCCTGGGGCTAAAGGACGGCGAAGAAATCGCCGTGATGGCTGAACCCAAGATCGACGGTCTTTCCGCGTCCCTGCGCTATGAGAAAGGCGTGCTGGTCCAGGGCGCCACTCGCGGCGACGGGCAGGAAGGCGAAGACATCACCGCCAATCTGCGCACCATTTCCGACATTCCGCTCCGGCTGAAGGCAAGCCGCTCCGCCGTGCCGCCAGAGATTTTGGAAGTGCGGGGTGAAGTCTATATGACCCACAAGGCGTTCGACGCCTTGAACAAGCGCCAGGAAAAGGACGGCAAACCCACTTACGCCAATCCCCGCAATTCCGCCGCGGGCTCGGTGCGCCAGCTCGATCCGTCGATCACGGCCGGGCGCACGCTCAATTTCTTCGCCTATACCTGGGGCGAGATCAGCGAAGTGCCGGCCAAGACCCAATCCGGAATGCTGGAAAAATTCCGGGACTATGGCTTCATGGTCAATCCGCTGGTGAAACGATGCGAGACGCTGGACGAGGTCCTGAAATTCTATCGCGACATAGAAACCAGGCGCGCCCGGCTGGGCTATGACATTGACGGCGTGGTCTACAAGGTGGATCGCCTGGATCTGCAGGAACGGCTTGGCTTTGTCTCGCGCAGCCCCCGCTGGGCCATCGCGCACAAATTCCCTGCCGAGCAGGCCGAAACCGTCCTGGAAGACATCGAGATCCAAGTCGGCCGCACCGGCAAGCTGGCGCCCGTGGCGCGGCTGAAACCGGTGACGGTGGGCGGGGTGGTGGTGCGCAATGCCACCTTGCACAATGAAGACGAGATCGCGCGTCTGGATGCGCGGATCGGCGACACGGTGGTGATCCAGCGGGCGGGCGATGTGATTCCCCAGATCGTGCGGGTGATCCCGGAAAAGCGTCCACGCGGCGCCAAGCCTTACAAATTTCCCGACAAATGCCCGATCTGCGGCAGTCATGCCGTGCGCGAAGTGGACGAGAAGACCGGCAAGGTTGATGTCGATCGCCGCTGCACCGGCGGATTGATCTGCGATGCCCAGACGGTGGAGCGGCTGAAATATTTCGTCGCCCGCGACGGCTTCGACATCGAAGGCCTGGGCGGCACCATGATCGAGCTGTTCCATGACAAGGGATTGCTGAAAGAACCCGCCGATATTTTCGCGCTGACCGAGAAGCCGGAAAAAGTAAGCAAGGTACTGGCCGCGCATCGCGCCGCTCTATCGGAAGAGCGCCGCACCGCTGAGGGCAAGGATCCGGTCAAAACCAAGGCGAAAAAGGAAGACCGCGAAGACAAGGTGGTGGAAAATCTGATGGCGGCAATCGAACGCCGCCGCACCATCGGCCTGGATCGTTTGATCAATGCGCTGGGAATCCGCCATGTGGGCGAAACCACGGCGCGGTTGATCGCGCGGCATTACCGCACCATCGACGCCTTCCTGGACGGCATGAAGGCGGAGAATGCGCGCGAGGAGCTGGAAAGCCTGGAAGGCATCGGCGGCACTGTCGCCGAGGCGATTTGCGACTTTTTCGGTGAGAAGCACAATGTGAAGGCGCTGGATCGGCTGCTGGCCTGGCTGGATGTCACGGCCATGGCCGCGCCGGCCAGATCATCGCCCGTGTCGGGCAAGACGGTGGTCTTCACCGGCACTTTGGAAAAAATGACCCGCCAGGAAGCCAAGGCGCGGGCGGAATCGCTGGGCGCGAAAGTGTCCGGCTCCGTGTCTGCCAAGACCGACATCGTGGTGGCGGGACCTGGCGCGGGCTCCAAGCTCAAGGACGCGCAGAAGCACAATGTCCAGGTGCTGGACGAGGATGCGTGGTTGAAGCTTATCGGCGGCTAGCGCTACCCTCATGCTTCGACTGGTTCAGCATGAGGGGTACCCTCACCCTGAGCTTGTCGAAGGGTGAGCGGCAAGCAGCATTATCTTACGATCACACCGCCCGTGTCGCTTTTTCCAGCCAGGCGCGGGTTTCCTCATCCACCAGCGGCCGCAACGTCTCCAGCACCCGCGCATGATAGGCGTTGAGCCAGATGCGCTCGGCATCGGTGAGAAGGCCCGGCTCCACCAGATTGAGATCGATGGGCGCCAAGGTGATGGTCTCGAACCCCATCATGGGCCGCTCGCCGTCTGGCATCGGCTTGGGCTCGGTCACCACCACCAGATTTTCGATGCGGATGCCATATTCGCCGGTCTTGTAATAGCCCGGCTCGTTGGAACAGATCATGCCGGGCAGCAAAGGCTGGCTGACCGGCCGCTTGGAAATGTTCTGCGGCCCTTCATGCACCGAAAGGTACGAGCCCACGCCATGGCCGGTGCCATGGTCGTAATCCAATCCCGCTTCCCATAAGGGCCGCCGCGCGAAACTGTCGAGCTGCATGCCGGTGGTGCCTTCGGGAAAGCGCGCCGTCGCCAGCGCGATATGGCCTTTGAGAACGCGGGTGAAGCGGTCGCGCATCTCGGGTGTCGGCGCGCCCACGATCACGGTGCGGGTAACGTCGGTGGTGCCGTCGGGATATTGCGCCCCGGAATCGATCAGGAACATCTGGTTGTTCAGGATCGGCGCGTTGGTCGAGCGGGTGACGCGGTAATGCACGATGGCGCCATTGCTGCCCGCCCCGGAAATGGAATCGAAAGACAGATCGGAGAGGTAATTGGTGGCGCGGCGGAATCCTTCCAGCGCCTCGGCGGCGGCGATCTCGGTCAGCTCGCCATTGGGCGCCTCGCGCGCGAACCAGCCGAGAAAGCGCGACAGCGCCGCGCCGTCGCGGATATGCGCCTTGCGGGTGCCTTCGATCTCCAGCGGATTCTTGCAGGCTTTGGGCAGTTGGCAGGGATCGGGGCCGTTTTTCACTTTCGCGCCCGCCTTGCCGAGGCGATCGGAGATGGCGGAGGCCGCGGTGGCGGGATCGACCAGCACGGTCTTGCCGCGCAACGCGTCCAGCGCCGCCGTGAAATCCGCCATGGGGGCGAGGCGCACGCTAGCGCCCAGATGCGCGATCAGCTCGGGCGAGCGTTTATTCTCATCCAGGAACAGGTCGGCGCTGCCATCGGCATGAAGAATAGCCAGCGCCAGCACAAAAGGCGTGTGGGGCAGGTCGCTGCCGCGGATATTGAACAGCCAGCAAACGGAATCGCAGAGCGTGACCACCGCCGCATCGACGTGATTCTTTCGCAAAGCCGCGGCTACTCGCGCGCGCTTGGCGGCGCTGTCCTCGCCCGCCAGATTCATGGCATGCGGCACGGCCTTGCCGGACGGCGCGGCGGGCCGGTCGATCCAGACCGCGTCGATGGGATTGCTCTCGCACGCGATCAAGCTGGCGCCGGCGCGTTCCGCCGCATGGCGCAATCCGGCCGCGCCATTGGCGGTGGTGAGCCAGGGATCGAAGCCCAGTTTGGCGCCTTGGGACAGATGATCGGGAAGCCAGCCTTGCGGGCCTTCGGCCACCAGATCGCGCGGCTCGAACAATGAAATGTCGGTCTGGGCGCGCACCTGCAAGGTGTAGCGGCCGTCGACGAAGATCGCCGCCTTGTGTGCCAGCACCACGGCGGCGCCCGCCGATCCGGTGAAGGAGGTAAGCCAGGCCAGACGCTCGGCATTGGCGGGCAGATATTCGTTCTGGTGCGCATCGGAATGGGGCACCACGAAGCCATCCAGTCCGCGCGCCGCCAGTTCGGCACGCAAGGCCATCAGCCGCGCCGCGACCGTCGAGGGATCGGAGCGGTCTTCATAGGTCTGGAAGGAGGTGGGTTTATCCATAACAAGCCCTCAAGTAGCGGAGCGATAGGGCATAACCTTCTCGCAAGCTGGGAACAGAGCCAGCCTACCGCCCTGGTTTCTCCAAGACCAGCGCGCTCCAAGGGCCTTCCCGGCGGCGGCCAAGGAGCCGCAAACCCTGGTAAAAGCTGAGGATCATGGCTTCCTGATTGTGCAGCAGGCCCGACAGAACCAGGGTTGCGCCGGGCGTCAGGGCATTCACGATCTGCGGCATCAACCGGGTCAGCGGCCCCGCCAGGATGTTGGCGATGATCAGATCGTAAGGCGCGGATGCGGCCAGCACGGGATTGATCAGCCCGTCCGCCACCACGCCGCGCACCAAGGGCCCGACGCCATTGCTCACGGCATTTTCATCCGTGACTTCGATGGCCACCGGGTCGATATCCGATGCCAGTACGGGGCGCTTCCACAGCTTGGCAGCGCCGATGGCGAGAAGGCCGGTGCCGCAGCCCAGATCCAGAACATTGGTGTAGGTGCGGCGGCGCGCCAGGTCGGAGAGCACACCGAGACACAGCGCTGTGGTTTCGTGATGACCGGTGCCGAAAGCCAGCCCTGCTTCGATCCGCATCGGGATCACGCCATGCGGCACCTGGCCCGCATCATGCGCGCCATAGACGAAGAAGCGTCCGGCCCGAACCGGAGGCAGGCCTTCCTGGGACAAGCGAATCCAATCCTGGTCGGGCAGGGGCTCAACCGTGATGCCGCGGCCCGCGATCTTCGACAATTGGGCGGCGTCGGGTTCTTCCGTGTACAGAGCTTCGACCACGGCATTGGCGCCGAACGGCTCCTCCGCGATCAGGACCGCCTGCGGCTCCGAGGCCAGTTCCAGAAGGGAGGCCATGTCAGGCGCTTCGGCCTTGGCGAGCGCGATGGAGGCTTTCCAGAGCGGTGGAGAGGAGGTCATACTATTCAAATCCATTATAGTGTCATGGCCCGGGAGTTCGTAGCGTCAGCGTACGGACGGCCCATCCAGGTGACGCTGCTCCCGTGCCGAACACCTATTATGTTTATATCCTGGCAAGCAAGCGCAATGGAACGCTTTACATCGGTGTGACCAATGACTTGGCACGGCGGCTGGGCGAGCATCGCGAAGGCGCAGTGCCGGGATTTACCAAGCGATATGGCGTAACGAAGTTGGTTTACCACGAAATCTTCGATGACATTCACGCCGCCATCCATCGCGAGACACAAATGAAGAAATACAAGCGTGAATGGAAGTTGAACCTCATTCAGCAGAACAATGAAGAATGGGTGGATCTGACCGAGAGTCTGTGAGTTGCGTTTCGTTCAGCTGGATGGCCCGCACTCCGGCGGGCCATGACAAGGTGATGCATCAGGCCCGGGTCACGAACTGGTCGATGACTTTCTTCTCGCCGGCCTTGTCGAATTCCACGGTCAATTTGTTGCCTTCAACATAGCGCACCCGGCCATAGCCGAATTTCTGGTGAAACACCCGGTCGCCGCGCGCGTAATGCGAGGCTTCCGGATCGCTGGTCTGCACGGAATAGGCCTGGGCCTCGATCAAGGGCGGTCGCGTTCGCCCCTGGGCCGCGGCGCGGTTGGCCTGGGCGCGCTTCCAGCCGGGGCTTTCATAGGTGCTGGCGAAAGCCGGGCCGCCGGCATTGTCGCGAAAGCCCGTGGCGCCGCCGTAAAAGCCTTCGTCCACGAGGGTCTGGACATGGGCTTCGGGAATTTCGCTCAAGAAACGCGACGGCAGCGCACTCTGCCAGCTGCCATGCACCCGGCGGTTGGCGGCGAAGGAAATGCGCGCCCGCTGCTTCGCACGGGTCAAGCCGACATAGGCGAGGCGGCGTTCTTCCTCCAACCCCGCCAGGCCGTTCTCATCCATGGTGCGCTGGCTGGGGAACAGGCCTTCCTCCCAGCCGGGCAGGAACACGGTGTTGAATTCCAGACCCTTGGCGGCATGCAGGGTCATCAGGTTGATGCGGTCGCCGGATTCGTCCTGGGCGATTTCCATCACCAGCGAGACATGCTCCAGAAAGCCCGCCAGCGATTCAAAACCTTCCATCGAGCGGACGAATTCCTTGAGATTGTCCAGCCGGCCGGGCGCCTCCGCCGATTTGTCCGCTTTCAGCATGTCGGTATAGCCGGATTCATCCAGCACCATTTCCGCCAATTCCGTGTGCGGCAGCACATGCGAGGTTTCCGTCCAGCGGGCGAAATTGGCGGCCAGTTCGGTCAGCGCCTTGCGGGCCTTGGGCGGCAATTCGTCCGTCTCCGCGATTTCGCGGGCTGCCGCCAGCAAAGGCATCTGCCGGGCACGGGCGAAGGCATGCAGGGTCGCCACGCTGGCATCGCCGATGCCGCGTTTGGGCTTGTTGACGATGCGCTCGAAGGCCAGATCGTCGTCGCCCTGCGCGATCAGGCGCAGATAGGCCATGGCGTCGCGAATTTCCGCCCGTTCATAGAAACGCGGGCCGCCGATCACGCGATAGGGCAGGCCCAGTGAAATAAAGCGGTCTTCGAATTCGCGCATCTGGAAGGACGCGCGCACCAAAATCGCCATGTCGCCATATCGCGCGCCCTGGCGGTGCAGGTCCTCAGCTTCGGCGGCGACATTGCGGGCTTCTTCCTCTGCGTCCCACACGCCTTGAACCCGGATCTGCTCGCCCGGATCGCCTTCGGTCCAAAGCGTCTTGCCCAGCCGGCCCTTGTTGGCGGCGATCAGGCCCGACGCCGCCCCCAATATCACGGGGGTGGAGCGGTAATTGCGTTCCAGCCGGATGACCTTGGCGCCGGGAAAGTCGTGTTCGAAGCGCAGGATGTTTTCCACTTCCGCGCCGCGCCAGGCATAGATCGACTGGTCGTCGTCGCCCACCACGCAGACATTGCCGCTCTGGCTGGCCAGCAATTTGAGCCAGAGATACTGCACCACATTGGTGTCCTGATATTCGTCCACCAGCATGTAACGGAAACGGTCGCGATAATCGGCCAGGATGTCGGGATTGGTTTTGAGGATGTGCAGGGTTTCCAGCAGCAGGTCGCCGAAATCCGCCGCGTTCAGCGCGCGCAGCCGTTCCTGATATTGCCGGTAGAGCAGCTTGCCCTTGCCGAAGGCATAACCCTGGCCGTCGCTATCGGAGACATCGTCGGGCCTCAGCCCCCGATTTTTCCAATTGTCGATCAGCGCCGCCAGGGTGCGCACCGGCCAGCGTTTCTCGTCGATGCCTTCGGCGTCCACCAATTGCTTCATCAGCCGAAGCTGGTCGTCGCTGTCCAGAATGGTGAAATTGCTTTTCAGCCCCGCCAGTTCGGCATGGCGGCGCAGCATCTTGGCGCCGATGGAGTGGAAGGTGCCCAGCCATTGCATGCCTTCGACCACGCCGCCGATCAGGGCGCCGATGCGCTCTTTCATTTCGCGGGCGGCCTTGTTGGTGAAGGTGACAGCCAGGATCTGGCCCGGCCAGGCCCGGCGGGTGGCCAAGATATGTGCCAGGCGGGTGGTGAGGACGCGGGTCTTGCCGGTGCCCGCCCCCGCCAGCACCAGGACGGGGCCGTCCACACTTTCCACCGCCTCGCGCTGTTCCCGGTTGAGGCCGGCGAGATAGGGCGGATCGCGGGGCACCGGCGCGGACGGCGCGCCGTCGCCGAAAGCCGCGTCCAGCGGGTCGGAATAGGGGTGATGGCTCATGAGTCCCTTAGTGTAGCAGGGAGGGCGCGCAAAAGTCCTGCTTTTGTTCTCTTGCCCATGAGGTGCCGGAACCCGCACAAACCCCCATGGCTTCGCATCTTCTGGATCAGTTTCCGGCCGCCGCGCCGGACCGCGCTTTCATCACCACGGCCGATGGCCGGGTCCTCACCCATGGCGGCCTGGATGCCCTGTCGGCCCGCCTGGCGCACGCCTTGAAGGCGCTGGGGGTCAAGCCCGGCGACCGGGTGGCGGCCCAGGTGGACAAGAGCCCGGACGCCATCGCCCTGTATCTGGCTTGCGCGCGGGCCGGTGCGGTCTGGCTGCCGCTCAACACCGCCTATACCAGGGCCGAACTGGCCTATTTCGTGGGAGACGCGGAACCGGCCCTGTTCGTGGCCGCGCCGGGACGCGAAGACATGGTGACGGGCGTTCCGGTTGCCACATTGGGAACCGATGGCCGCAGCGGCAGCCTGCTGGAGTTGGCCGCGCGGCAGCCGGATCGTTTTGACGATGTCGCGCGCGGTCCGGACGATCTGGCCGCGATCCTCTACACCTCCGGCACCACCGGGCGTTCCAAGGGCGCCATGCTCAGCCATGAAAATCTGGCGTCGAATGCGCGGACCCTGGCGAAGCTCTGGCAATTCACCGCGCGCGATGTGCTGCTGCATGCGCTGCCCATCTACCACACCCATGGCCTGTTCGTGGCCACCAACACGGTGCTGATGTCGGGCGCCGGCATGTTATTCCTGCCCAAGCCGGACATGGACGAGATGTTCCGGTTGATGCCGCAGGCGACGGTGATGATGGGTGTGCCGACTTTCTACACCCGCCTTCTGGCGGATGCGCGGCTGACACGGGAGGCGACGCGGCACATGCGGTTGTTCGTGTCGGGATCGGCGCCGCTTTTAAGTGAGACCCATCGCGGATGGCAGGAACGCACCGGCCACGCCATTCTCGAACGCTATGGCATGACCGAAACCAACATGAACACGTCCAATCCATATGAGGGCGCTCGCGTCGCTGGAACGGTCGGACTGCCTTTGCCAGGGGTCGATATTCGCATTACCGATCCGGAATCGGGGCGCCCGCGGGCACAAGGCGAAATCGGCATGATCGAAGTGCGCGGCCCCAATGTGTTCAAAGGCTATTGGCGGATGCCGGAAAAGACCAAGGCGGAATTCCGCGATGACGGCTTCTTCATCACCGGCGATCTGGGACGGATCGACGCCAACGGCTATGTCGCCATCGTGGGCCGGGGCAAGGACCTGGTGATTTCCGGCGGCTTCAACGTCTATCCCAAGGAAGTGGAAAGCGAGATCGACGCCTTGCCGGGCGTGGTGGAAAGCGCGGTAATCGGCGTCGCCCATCCGGATTTCGGCGAAGGCGTGACGGCGGTGGTGGCGAGGAAATCCGATGCCGCGCTGACCGAAGCGGGCGTGATCGGGGCGCTCAAGGACCGGCTGGCGGCCTACAAGCTGCCCAAGCGGGTTTTGTTCGTGGACGACCTGCCGCGCAACGCCATGGGCAAGGTGCAGAAGGCGCTGCTGCGGGAAACCTATAAAGACCTTTATCGCTAATCTTTTTTATGCGCGTCCAGGTCGCGGGCGGCTTTGTCGCTGCGCGCCTTGACCAATTTGCGCAGATGCTTGGGTGTGCCATGCAGGGTGCGGTTCGCGTCGGCGGTCTTGGCTTTTTCGTCGCGCGCCTTGGCCTTGCGGGCCTGGCGCAGATTGACGATCTCGCCCATCGTTCAGCCCGCGTCTTTCGCCATCGCCCGCGCATAGGCGGGCCGGTCCAGGCAGCGCTTCACATAGGCATCGATGGATGCGAGCCTGGGCATCATCGGATGGCTCGCGAACATGCCGAAGGTGGTGGCGTAGAGAATATCGGCGGCGGTGAAGCTGTCGCCCGCGATATAGGGATGGGCGGTCAAACTCTGGTCGATGAAAGCCGTGGCTTCTTCCACCACCACCCAACCGGCGGTGCCGCGCGGCACGGGCGTGTTGAGGAATTTGGACATGAAGGCAGGCTCCAGCACATCGCCATAATAAGCCAGCATGGAGAGATAGAGGCCGCGCCCCGCTTCGCCTTGTTTGGGCGCAAGCTTTGCATCCGGAAAGGCGTCGGCCAGATAGCTCACAATGGCGGGAGACTCGAACACGGTTTCCTTGCCGTGACGGATGGCGGGCACCTTGGCATGGGGATGCGGATTGCTTTGGTCCGCCGCGCCGCTGCCGTCGCCGCGCCGGATGGTGACGGTCTTGACCTCGTATGGCGCGCCCAATTCTTCCAGCAGGAAGATCATCCGGGTCGAGCGCGATTTGGGGGCGTGATAGAGCGTGATCATGCGCGGAAGGTTAGATGCGGGTACGGCTCACGGCAAGGGCGTGAAGGCGCAGCGCGCTGGCCAATGGGCGTGGTCCCCGGTTGCCGTCGATGAATTGCACCAGCGCCGCCAGGCTGCGCCCGGTCTTCTTGGCCTCGTCGTTCAGCACGGCCCAGAACTCCTCTTCCAGCGCCACGGAGGTGCGGTGGCCGGAAAGAGAGAAGGAGCGTTTTCTCAGGCTGGCCATGCGCTCCTATCCTCGCCCTGATCTTGTCGAAGGGCGAGAGCAGGAAGCCTCATCCTTCGACAAGCTCAGGATGAGGACATTTTTCATTTCGGCGCGATCATGTCTTCGGGACGGACCACCGCGTCGAATTCTTCCGCCGTGACATAGCCGCCCTTGACCGCTTCTTCTTTCAAAGTCGTGCCGTTCTTGTGCGCGGTCTTGGCGATCTTGGCGGCATTGTCATAGCCGATCTTGGGCGCCAGCGCCGTCACC
>CALMGU010000155.1 GCA_937865685.1 uncultured Alphaproteobacteria bacterium
TCGGCGTCGCCAATATCAGCGCGCCGACGATGTACCACGACAGCTTCGGCCTGGGACATCTGCGCCGGTGCCGGGCCATCGCGTGCCGGCGCTGTTTCCCGCCTCGGGGCGGGTGCAACTCGCGTTTCAGCCGAACGCCGAGGAGATCGTCAATACGTTTCGCAACAGCCACCCGCGCGGCAAGGAAATCAAGCTCGCCGCGACTCTCAGGGAATTCGCGACCATCCGCCAGCAGGGCATCGCGATTACCGAAAGCGGCTGGAGCGCCGGCATCAACAGCATCTTGTGAAAGTCCAACACCAACGAATCGGCACGCTCGATGCCGGCCAGAAGCGACCGATACTTCGGCGAGAGGATGGCGGCGCCACCATGGGCTGCGTCGACATGCAGCCACAAACCTTGGCGCGCACAGAAGTCGGCGATCGGTTCGATCGGATCGAAGCTACCGGTTGCGGTGCTGCAGGCGTTGACTACGACCGCGACGGTCCGACGCCCCGCGCGGTGTGCTGCGTCCAGTGCCCTGCCGAGCGCCTGGGGGTCTGTTTGGTAGCGCTGGTCGGAAGCGACCGCTCGAGCCCCACCCTCTCCCCAACCCATCAGGGCAACACTGCGCGCGACGCAGTAGTGCGCTTGGTCCGAGACCAACACGGCAAGCGGCGGACCGCTGTGCGAACCGTTGTGCCAGACATCGAATCCGGCGCGGGCCTGGCGCGCGGCAAGCAGCCGCTTCGGGCCATTTACGATCTCTATCCTGATGCCCTTCCCGCCCTGATCCGGGATCGCCGGAAGATCCAGTTCGACGAAGGCGCCGGCATCGCTTCGGAAGAGGCCGGCTGGTCGGCCCTGTTCGAAGACGCGGTGACGGACGGGGAATTGCAGGACGGCAAGAAAGAATTCGCCGGCTTCGACATCGCCAGCAAGGAAGAACTGTTCTATCTGCGCGCACTGTCCCGCGGCATGGATGTGAGCCGTGTTTCACACCTCAAGAGCCGCACCCGGCTTTATGTGCCGCAGAATACCGAGGCCATGCCGGAGGCGATGAAGAAGCTCAGGCCGGCCGGCGCGTAGAGAAAGGCGCCTACTCCGCCGCTTGGCGATTGCGCTTGTCGAATGCTTCCCAGACGCCGCCATCGCCATCCCAGGAGCCGGCCGTGGCCCCCTTGGAATATTCGGTGGAGCGCTGTTCGAAGAAATTGGCGTGCTCGACCCCGTTGAGGATCTCGACCAGCCAGGGCAGCGGATGAGCCTTGATCTGTTTGTAGCCGCTTTCGGTTTCCTCGAAATTGCCGAAAGCAGGCGACAGCCTGAGCTGGGTCAGGCGCCAATCGGCGATATAGCGGACATAGGCCTTGATGTCGGCGGGCGTCATGCCCTTGATCTCGCCCAGGCTGAAAGCCAGATCGACGAAACGCTCTTCCAGGCCCACCATGGTCTTGGCGACATCCATGATGTCGTCGCGCACCGTCTTGGTGACGGCGCCGGTTTCCTCGTTCCAGGCGTGATAGAGCTTTGTGATGCCTTCGCAGTGCAGGCTTTCGTCGCGCACCGACCAGCTGACGATCTGGCCCATCCCGTTCATCTTGTTGTGGCGGGGAAAATTCAGCAGCATGGCAAAGCTGGCGAACAGCGCCATGCCTTCGGTGAAAGCGCCGAACATGGCCAGGGTACGCGCCACGTCGCTCACCGTATTCACGCCGAAAGTATGCATGTAATCGGCCTTGGCCCGCATCGCGTCATAATCGCGGAAGGCTTCGAATTCGGTCTTGGGCATGCCCAAGGTCTTCAGCAGCAAGGCATAGGCGTCGATATGCACCGTCTCCATGTTGGTGAAGGCGGCCATCATCATCTGCACTTCCAAGGGCTGGAAGATGGGGATGTAGCGCTTGAGGTAATTGTCGCCCACTTCCACGTCGCTCTGGGTGAAGAAGCGGAAGATCTGGGTCAAAAGCCCCTTCTCGGCATCGGTGAGATGGCCGGACTGCCAATCCTTGATGTCGGCGCCCAGCGGCACTTCCTCGCCCATCCAATGGGTCTGCTGCTGGCGCTTCCAGCATTCATAGGCCCAGGGATAACGCTCGACATCATAGGTGCCGCTGGAGGTCAGCAACCCCACCTTGCCCGTTCCGATCAAAGAGCGGGGATCGACCTTTCCCAAGTCCAGAGTCATGACCTGTCTCCGCGATATCGCGTGGGCCGGTTTATTTGAATGCCGCTCGCGCGGACGCTCCTGTCTACTGACATGCCAGGCACTCTTCATAATCGGTGCGGGTTTCCGCCACGGCCTTGGCGCCCTTTTTCTCCAGCTGGCCCGCGAAGCCGGCGCGGCTGATGGATTTGGAGCGGCAATAATAGAGGCTCTTGATCCCCCGCTCCCACGCCGTCCAGTGCAGCATGTGGAGATCCCACTTATTGATGTCTGCGGGCAGGAACAAATTGAGCGACTGGCTCTGGCAGATATAGGGCGTGCGGTCGGCCGCCAGCTCGATGATCCAGCGCTGATCGATCTCGAAGCCGGTGCGGAACACCGATTTCTCGTCTTCCGTCAGCTCTTCGATATGCGCCACCGAGCCTTCATGCTCCACGATGGACTGCCAGATCGCGGGGGTGTCGATGCCTTTCGACGCCAGCAATTCCTGCAGATAGGGATTGCGCACCGAGAAGGCGCCCGACAGGGTCTTATGGGTGTAAACATTGGCCGGGATCGGCTCCACGCAGGCCGAAGTGCCGCCGCAGATGATGCTGATCGAAGCGGTGGGCGCGATCGCGATCTTGTGGCTGAAGCGGGCCTTCATGCCCCGTTCGGCGGCATCCGGACAGGCGCCCCGCTCCTCCGCCAGAATATAAGACGCCGCATCAGCTTCCCGGCGTATCTTCTTGAAGATACGCAGATTCCACGATTTGGCCATCGCGCTTTCCATGGGAATGCCCTTGGATTGCAGGAAGGAATGGAAGCCCATCACCCCCAGGCCAACCGACCGCTCGCGAAGGGCGGAATATTTGGCCCGCTCCATGCCGTCCGGCGCGGTCTCGATGAAGCTGGTGAGCACATTGTCCAGCATCCTGAGCACGTCTTCGACAAAGCCTTCGGCTTCGGCCCACTGGTCCCAGGTTTCGATATTGAGCGAGGACAGGCAGCAGACCGCGGTGCGGTCGGTGCCGGTATGGTCGATCCCCGTCGGCAGGGTGATCTCGCTGCAAAGGTTGGAGGTGTTAACCTTAAGGCCCAGCTCGCGCTGATGCTTGGGCAAGGCGCGGTTCACCGCGTCGATGTTGAGGATGTAGGGCTCGCCGGTCTGAAGCCGCGTCTCCATGATGCGCTGCCAGAGCTGGCGGGCGTTGATCTCGCGCAGCACTTCGCCGGTCTTGGGGCTCTTGAGGCCGAACATCTTGTTGTCGCGCACGGCATGCATGAATTCGTCGGTGATGTTGATGCCGTGATGCAGATTGAGGCCCTTGCGGTTGAAGTCGCCGGAGGCCTTGCGGATTTCCAGGAACTCTTCGATTTCCGGATGGGTGATGTCGAGATAAACCGCCGCCGAGCCGCGGCGCAGCGAGCCTTGCGAAATCGCCAAGGTCAGCCCGTCCATCACATGAATGAAAGGGATGATGCCGCTGGTCTGTCCGGTCTTCACTTTTTCGCCGATGGATCGGACCTTGCCCCAATAGGTGCCGATGCCGCCGCCATTGGAGGCCAGCGCCACATTCTCGTTCCAGACGCCGACAATGCCGTCCAGCGAATCCGAGACGTCATTGAGGAAGCAGGAGATCGGCAGGCCGCGCTTGGTGCCGCCATTCGACAGAATCGGAGTGGCGGGCATGAACCAGAGCTGGCTCATCGCATCATAAAGACGCTGGGCATGGGCCACGTCATCGGCATAGGCGCAGGAAACCCGCGCGAACATGTCCTGGAAGCTTTCGCCCGGCATCAGATAACGGTCGGTCAAGGTGGCCTTGCCGAACGCCGTCAGAAGAATGTCACGAGAGTGATCGAGAGTGAGGTCGGCCGGAATCGGCCGGTTGAACAAGGGACCCGGCATCGGCGGCTGCGCCGTCGGCCTGGCGGTGTCCTGCACGATCTTCCGCTCGCGCACCGGCGGGGCGGCTTTGACGCCCGCGGCGCGCTTGACCAGCTGCGGGCGGTACGGCGTCTCGACCAGCTGACCTTGCTCGTCGAAATCGCCAAAGAAATCCAGTTTGCCGACAGCCGACATATACGCCCCCAATAAAAGATGCGGATAAGAGCCTTTTGGGGCCGCTTTCCGCCAAAATTTTCGGGTTTCCGACAGGGGAAACTCCGGCGTTGGCCGGGTCGACCATGACCCACCAGATGCCTCCGTTACCCCTAGAAGTATGACAAATCGGACAACCCTGCCGCCATATCTAGTGCCCCAAACACGGGTTGCGTCAAGCCGTTTTGGCCTGTGGATAAGCCCGCAAGCAAAAAATTTCGCGGCATTGTTTTTAACAAACCCATCGCAAGGTTTTGTTTACCAGTTGATTTATCCACACCCGTGTTTCAGGCGGGAGAGTCGCGGGTGATCGCCCCCCGTCCGGACATCGCAGGATCGCGGCCTGACCGAGCAGATCGGTCATGGACCGGCGAATGGCCGTTTGAGCAAACCTCATAAGGTCGATCGATTTAGTCGTTTGACCCTTGGCGGCACTGAAAAGCAGCATGCACGCGTCGACGCGACCGGTCACCGTGACCAACGCCAGCAACGACATGCGCGCCGCCATACGCGGCTCAACCTCGGGGGAAACATGCATCATCCGTTCAGCCGCACCTTGAAGAGAGCGGCCGCGACCACGGCCATGGGCGCGGCGTTGGCCTTCCTGCCCATCCATGCGGGCGCCGCCCTGGCGGCGGACGCCTCGCTCAACATCAAGGAAAACTTTGTCGATATCGGTGCTGTGCACACCTATTATTTGGATACCGGCGGAAAGGGAGAAGTCGTCCTTCTGATGCACCCGGCTTTGGCCAGCAGCGATGCCTATCGCAAATACCAGATCGCCGCTTTCGTGAAGGCAGGCTATCGGGTTGTGGCCTATGACCGGCCCAATTACGGCAAAACCCGCTACGACCCCGTCGCTTCACCCCTCAAGACCGACGCGACCGACGATCTCGACGCTTTCGTGCGCAAGATCGGCCTGGATCGCTTCCATATCGTGGGCACCGGCGCCGGCGGCTATATCGGGGTGGACTATATTTTGACCTACCCCCAAAAAGTGCGCAGCCTGGTCGTCTCCAATGCGATGCTGGGCGTCAAGGATGACCCGGGATACACGGAGATGCTCAAGCGCCTGCGGCCGGAAGGCTTTGAAAACATGCCGCACGAGTTTCAGGAACTCTCCCCGTCCTTCCGCACCGGCAATCCCGAGGGCGTGAAGGGCTGGCTGTACAACTACACATCGAGCCGCGTCGAGCCACGCGGCCCCGGTCAGCCTGAAAAGAACGAGATAACCATCAAGGGACTTGCCGCCAGCAAGGTGCCGATGCTTCTGGTGTCCGGTGAGTCCGATCTTTATGGCGCCCCGCCTCCGCTTTATCGGCGGGTGGCGAAGCAGTTGCCGAACGCCACACTCGTCACCATTCCGGAGTCCGGCCACGCCTCCTATTGGGAACAGCCTGAACTCTATAACAAAGCCGCCCTCGCCTTCCTGGCCAAACACCATGACGGGGCAAAGTAACCGGTCATACGGATAAGCACCTGAAAGAGGCCGGAGGTAAACTCCGGCCTCTTTGTTTTGAACAACGCTTTGATGCGCTGACTTACGGCAAAAGGAAATCAACCTTCACATGCGCGCCGGCGCCGCGAACTTCAGCCTCGACCCCGAAAACATCCCGGATCAGACCGCCCGTAAGCGCGCCCTCGCCCGCCACACGCCCCTGTTTCAGGGCCAGGATGCGGCCGGCATAGCGCGCCGCCAAGGTGAGGTCGTGAAGCGATGCGATCACGCATCGCCCGTCTGCCGCCCAGGCTGCCAGACGCTTCATGGCGGAAAAGGCATGCACGGGATCCAGGCCCGTTACCGGTTCGTCCACGATCACGATGTCCGGGCGGGCCACCAAGGCGCGGGCCAGCATGGCTCTAGAAAATTCGCCGCCCGACAAAGTGGTCACCGGCTGGTCCTTGCGCTCCGCTAGATCGTGATCGGCCAGAGCCTGTGCAATGGCGCCATCAAATGCGGACGGCAGCGGCCCCAGGGCCGGAAGATGCGCGGTCAGGCCCAGCGCCACCAGCCGCTCGGTCGACAGCGGCCATTCGCAGACGGGATTTTGCGGCAGATAGGCTCTCTTCCGCGCCAGATCCCTACGCGCGATCTGGTTCAACGGAATGCCATCCAGGCTGACATCGCCCTTGGCGGGAACGATCAGCCCGGCCAGCGCCGACAATAAGGTGGATTTGCCCGCGCCATTGGGCCCGATCACGGCGATGAAATCGCCCGGCCCGGCGGTCAGCGACACGTCTTGCAGAATGGCGCGGCCGCCGCGCATCACGCTGATGCGATCCGCCAGCAATACGCTCATGGCGACACACGCTTCAGACGCACCACCAGCCAGAAGAAGAAGGGCGTGCCGACCAGGCTGGTGAAGACGCCAAGCTTGAGTTCGGGACCCAGGTGAATTTCACGGGCCGCGATATCGGCGATCAAGAGCAGCAGCGCGCCGCCCAGGGTGGCGGGCAACAGAATGCGGCTGGGTTGGTGACCGACAAAGGGACGCGCCAGGTGCGGCGCCACCAAGCCGATGAAACCGATCGCACCCGTCACCGAGGTTGCCGCACCCACCGCCAGCGCGGTGCCGGCGATCGCCGCGATCCTGAGGCGTGTGAGATCGATGCCCAGGCTTGTCGCCTGCGCTTCTCCCAGGCTGAGCGCGTCCAGCGCCCGTCCGGTCGTCGCAAGGGCCGCGCCGCCGATCAGGATAAAGGGAAGGATCAGCCAGACCTGTGCCCAACTCTTGTCCGCCAGCGA
Organism: uncultured Alphaproteobacteria bacterium; assembly: GCA_937865685.1. GTDB lineage: Bacteria > Pseudomonadota > Alphaproteobacteria > Micropepsales > Micropepsaceae > Rhizomicrobium. Next base: position 6,976 of record CALMGU010000155.1, read on the forward strand.
ACCCAGCAGCCAGTTCATGATCTCATAGGCGGCATAAGGATTGGGCGCGAAATTGAGCGCCAAGGCGATGCCCGCCGCCGTCAAGCTGGAAACCGCCGCGCCCGCCAGCACCAAAGTGATGGTGCCACCGCCCTGCCCCAGCCCGAATGTCAAAGCGCAGGCAGCCAGCGCACCCGCCATGCCCAGAAGTGGGCCCGCCATGCCGGAGATGACAGTGATGCTGAAATAGATCGCCATCACCGCCCCCAGCGCGGCGCCGGTCGAAACCCCCAACAGCCCCGGCTCGGCCAGGGGATTGCGGGTGAGGCCTTGCAACACCGCACCGGAAAGTCCCAGCGCCCCGCCCACCAGCAACGCCAGCACACTGCGCGGCAGGCGGATGTCCGTCACGATCAAGGACGCGAGCGGGTCGTGACCGCCGAATATCTCCGCCGGCGACAGCCAGACCCGCCCGGCCAGCAACGACAGGATGAAAACAACCGCGATCAGGACGCCCAAGCCGATGGAAAGGCCCTTCATGGCACGCCCCCTGGCCGGGCCATCGCCGCTTCCAGCTGCTTGCGCAGCTGCGCCGCCGCCAGGGCGCTGCGCGGCACGCCGCAATTGAACAGGGCGGAGGGATAGATGATGCGCCGGTTGGCGAACAGTTTCAGCAGCACGGGATGGGCGTTCTGATCGACACGCAGGCTGGGCGTATCGATGTAATCGTCGCCATAAGCCAGGACATCGGGCCGCGCCGCGATCAGGCCTTCCACGTCGGTATAGCCGTCATGGGCTGCGATGTTCACGCCGCCCGCCGCTTCCAGGACGGCGTTGAACAAGGTCAGGCGGCCCGGAACGAAGCCACCGCCGCCCCAACCCATCACACGAATGGCGTTTTTGGGCTTGGTCGCCGCCAGATCGCGAAGGGCTTGGTCCATTTGCGCTATCAAAGACTCGGCGCGAGGGCGCTCGCCCACCACATCTCCCACCAGCCGGGTGACGGCGCGGATCTGTTCGAAATTCTCCGCCGGCGGCACTGCCACCACCCGCGCGCCGCTTTGTGCCAACAGCTTGCGCATCTGGGGCGAGGTGAAGCTGTCGGTGAGGATGAGATCCGGGCGGGCCGCCAGAACTTCCTCTGCGCTGTTGTGATTGATGGCCAAACGCGCTGCTTGAGGCCACAGCTTCAGCGCCGCGCTTTCCTGGGAAAGAAATGTCACCGACGCGATGCGGGACGGCGGCACCAGCTCCATCAGAAGCTCGTCGGTGCAGATTTTCAGGGACATGATGCGCCCCGGCTTAATGACGGAGCGAGGCGCGGCGATACCCTGCTCCACCGACAGAAGCAAAAGAATCGCCGCGCCCAATCCCCGCATCATTCAGAAATTCGCCTTGATCCCCGCATAGAAAGCCCGTTCGGGTTGGAGGAACCCCACCGGGTTCTGATAGCTCTTGTCGAACAGGTTGCTGATACGGCCCGTCAAGGCAAGATTATCAGTCAGGGCATAAGAGGCCGCAATGTCGGCGGTCATATAAGGATGTGCGTTCAACTGGGAAATCGAGAAGTCCCGGCTGCCATCGATCCAGCTTCCGACATAGAGCAGACTGGCATCGAGACTGAGGGCCTCCATCGCCTGCCAGCGCGCATCGACGCTGATCTTGGTCTTGGGCCTGCGCACCAGCTCCTGATGGCGGATTACATCCTGGGCCTCCGTATAGGTGTAATCGGCCCGCAGCTTGAGCGCGTCGAGCGGCTGCCAGGCCAGATAGGCCTCCAGGCCCTGGGTACGCGCCCGCCCGATATTGATGTTGGTCGAGAACGTGACCGGATCGGTGGCGATCAGGTTGCGGATGTCATTGTGGAACCAGGTGACGCCGCCGGTGACACCGAGCAAGGTCTGGTCCAGGCCGACATCATAGCCCTGACTGGTTTCCGGCTTGAGGTTGGGATTGGCGAAAAAGAAGAAAGCCGGGAAATCCTCGAACAGCTGAACCAGGGACGGCGCCTTGAAGCCGGTGCCGTAGCTGACATGGAGCCGCGTGTCCGTCCCTGTGATCGCCAGCACCGGCGCGACATGCCAGGTGGTGCGGTCGCCGAAGCGGCTGTTGCTGTCGTATCGGACGCTGATGCTGTTGTGGAAATCCACCCCGTCGATCAAGCCCGGAAAGCTGGATTGCAATTCGCCATAACCGGCATTGGTGGTGATCCCGGCGCTGAGCGGCACATGCACCGCATCGCGGGTGGTTTCCGAGCCCAGGACCAATGTCTGGCCGTCGGCGATGGCAATCTGACCCTGCCAATCCAGCTTGATCCGGTCGCCGGATGACGGGATCGAGCCGTTGTCGGGGTCGATATCGCTGGTGACGGTGCTGGAATAGCCGAACCCGATGGTCTGGTCGATCGAACGCAGCACCAGATGCGCCGTGGCGCGGGCATTATAGCTCTGCGTGTCGATGCGGGTCTGCAACGGCGACGGGAAGGACGCGAAGGTCGCCGGATCGAACGCATCTCCCGTCACTTTCGACAGGCTGTTGCTGTAGCGCCCGGCAAAGCCCAGATCGAAATTGCCTGTCAGGTCATAGCCCAGCTTGGTGGACGCGGTGACATTGTCGAAGAAATCGTCATTGCGCTTCTGGCCCGGCGGCAAAAGATCCAGCGGCGTGACGGGCGTGGCGCCGGCATGCAGATGCGCCAGGCTGGCGCGGTAATGAAAGGCATCCTCGGAACCGCTTACGGTCGCGCTCTGGTTGAAGGTATCGAAGCTGCCGCCTTCGGCCGTCGCCGACACGGCGAGCGGCCCGTTCCCCGACTTGGTGATGATGTTGACCACGCCGCCGATGGCGTCGGAGCCGTATAGGCCGGATTGGGGACCCCGCAGCACCTCGATCCGGGCGATATCGGTGCTGTTGAACTTGCCGAAATCATAGGCGCCATTGGGTTTGGACGGATCGCTGTCTTCCATCCCATCGACCAGCACCTTGGTGTGGTTGGAATTGCTGCCGCGCATGAAGATCGATGCCTGGCCGCCCTCACCGCCCGCCTGCACCAGGTTGAGACCCGGCACATCGCGCAACACATCCGGCAATGAGCGCTGCTGGCGGGCATCGATGTCGGCGGCATCGATCACCGTGATCGAACTCGCCACCTGATCGATGGGCGTGGCGATGCGGGCGGCGGTCACCACCACATTCTCCGGCGGCACGAAAAAACCGGCCTGGCTTTGCGCCGAAGCGGAAAGAGTAAGCGTCGCCAATGCGGCGCTTGAGAGAAATAGGGATTTCAACATGGCGTCTCCTGAACGGGTTCAAGAGCCGGCGCAGCGAATTCATGTCTTGAGATATTCACGAACGCCCCGCGACGACTCCATTCTCGTCGCCGCAACGGTTCACCCCGTAATCTTCGGCGCACCCCGGCCGAAAACTGGACGACCATGCGAGGCAGGTTTCCTGGCTTCCGGGTTGTCGCTTTCATCCGCCTTCCCGACCCAAGGGTCAGTGGCAATTCGGATGCGTGCTCGCCGGTTACAGTTGCGGGGGCAGCCACGGCATCACACCGCGTTCCCTACACCTTGCATGTGGGCCGGTTTGTGCGCCATCGGATGGACAAAAGCAACCACGCAACCGTCATGCGGATATGGCAATATCACACAACCTGCCCAGGGGATTTGGCCGCTACCGGCCGCCCCGGCTTTGCGCTAGGGTTTCAGGGAATTTCCAACGACCAGAGGATCTCCCATGCCGCTGCAGATCAACGATATCGCCCCCAATTTCGATGCCGAAACGACGGAAGGCAAAATCAATTTCTATGATTGGGCCAACAATCATTGGGTGGTGCTGTTCTCCCATCCGAAGGATTTCGCCCCTGTCTGCACCACAGAGTTGGGCCGCGTCGCGCAGCTGAAGCCCGAATTTGACAAGCGCGGCGTCAAGGTGATCGGCCTTTCCGTCGACCCGGTCGGCAACCATGCCAAATGGGCGGCCGATATCGCCGAAACGCAAGGCATGGCGCCCAACTATCCCATGATCGGCGACACGGATCTGAAAGTCTCCAAGCTTTATGGCATGCTGCCCGCCGACACGTCGGGCACCTCCGAAGGCCGCACCCCGGCCAACAACGCCACGGTGCGCAATGTCTTCATCATCAGCCCCGACAAGAAAATCCAGCTCCTCATCGTCTATCCCATGACCACGGGCCGGAATTTCGACGAGATCATCCGGGTGATCGATTCCATGCAACTCACGGCCAAGCACAAGGTGGCGACGCCCGTGGATTGGAAACAGGGCGGCGATGTGATCATCACCGGCGCGGTCAGCGACGAGGAAGCCAAGACCCTCTTCCCCGGTTACAAGACCCACAAGCCCTATCTGCGCACCACCAAACAGCCGCAGTAAAGAACGCATTTATCTGCAGAAAAGCGCCAGGCGCCCGAAACGGCGTCTGGCGCTTTGCATTTTCCGCTTGCTCCGTCCCCTGGGTCCGCCTTTCCGGTTCCAGGGGTCGATGGCTAGAGTTCGATCATGAATCTCAGTCCGGCCGAGGCCGCACGCCGCTTTGGCGTCAGCATCAAGGCGCTGCGCTTATATGAGCGCCGCGGCTTGTTGAAACCATTGCGCTCCCAGGCAGGCTGGCGATCCTATGGTCCAGATCAGATTGCCAGACTGCATCAAATCCTTGCGCTCAAGGGCTTGGGCTTGTCGCTTGCCAGTATCGGCCAGCTTTTGTCTTCGGCTGACACGCTGGATGCGGTACTGGGTTTGCAGGATCTGGCGCTGGTCCAGGAAGGCCGGCGGACCGCCAGAGCGCCCGGTCGTCGGGGAACGGCAGGTAGGCCGGCAGCAGGCGCAGCGGCTTCACCGTCATCGTCCCCGACGGCAGGATCGTCCACGCGTACTCGGCGTCGCGCGCCACGGTGAAGGCGCCGGGCGCCCAGGGACGCTCGCTCGTCACGGCCTTGCCGTCCCGCACCGTGAACCACCAGAGGCTCGAGCCGAAGCGTGCGGTCATCCTGATCGTGCCGCCGCCCGTCTGTGCACGGGCGACCGCGGCCAGGGCCCTGATGCAGGCGCCGCTCGGCGCCTTCAGGCACGCCTGCTCGGCGGC
>CALMGU010000156.1 GCA_937865685.1 uncultured Alphaproteobacteria bacterium
CCATGCACCGGCCGTGTCTTGTGGGTGAGCCCCATCACCAGGCCGTCGTCGGTCTCGGCCGTGACCTCAAGATCGTCGGGCATGGTGTCGCGCGCCATCGGCCCGCTCCATTTGTGCACGGCCAAGCCTCGCGTGTTCGCGGTGCGTGTGCTCGAGTCATTCGGCCTCTCCGACCGGTTTACGTCCGTCTATGGGCCCGAGCTCGATGGTCGCATGGACGATAAAGCTGAGCTGATGGCGCATCTCATGCTTGCGCAAGGGGGCGATCCCGACCGGACCGTCATGATCGGGGATCGCGACAACGACGTGCGCGCGGCTCGGGCGAACGGCGTGCGCTGCGTGGGCTGTCTGTGGGGCTACGGCGGGGCGGACGAATTGACCCGCGCCGGGGCCACACTCCTGTGCGATCGACCGGATGCGTTACCGACGGCCGTTGGCCGGCTATTGGGCTTGGGCTGACTTCGCCTGTGCCATCTGAAGGGAAGGGCAGTGCATCCGGGGTTGTCATTTGGGCCACCATCCTGTTTAAGGGGCGCGGGAGGTTGGTGGCGGAGCGGTCGAGGAAGCGCCGCCTTGTACATTGGAGAAATCGGCTTTCGGCTCGGGTTTGTCGTCGCCAAAGATTCCCATGCTGCACCTCCTGTGGCCTCCGGGAGCATCCCGGAAGCGTTGAAAGACGAGCTCGCAGGGCGAGCTCAGAACACGTACTGCAAGGCCAGTTGCACACTCCGTTCCTGCCGGCGGGCCGGCCTTTGATCCGGCCGGGGCGTGTGGTGGTGGGCTGGGATTTCAGCCGTGAAGCGGCACGCGCCCTTAAGGACGCGCTGCCTCTGCTCGCATTGGCGGACGAGATCCATTTCGTGACGGTGACGGATGAAAAGGATATCGGCGCCACCACCACCGCCACCGATCTGGAAAAATTCATGCGCGCCCATGGCCTGTCTTTCAAACATCATCGGACGCAAAGCCGGTCCGCGGCGATCGCGTCTTGCCTGTTCAGGAGCGCGGAGGAAATCGGGGCCGACCTTCTGGTGATGGGCGCCTATGGCCATTCGCGGCTCAGCGAATTCATTCTGGGCGGCGCCACCTTGGGCGTGCTGAACAATCCGCCGCTTCCTCTTCTTCTTTCCCACTGATGGAGTTGATGCCGTGGCGCGCATCATTCTGGCATCTCTATCCGGCCTCTCCAGCGACCGCACGGTACTCGATACCGCCATCGCCGCGGCTCGGATCGAGGGCGGGCACGTCCTCGCCTTGCGCGCCCGCATCGATGTGGTGGACGCGGTTGCCGCAGCTTCGGTGGGATTTCCCAGGCCCGGCCTCAACATCAGCGACAGCATTGCCCGCATCCGCGAGGAAGAAAGGCTTCGTGCGCGCCACGCGCGCGAGGCTTATGACGAGGCTCACAGGCGCCACGGCATTGGCAAAGCCAGTCCGGTGACCCTTGCCTGGGAAGAAACCGCGTCTCTGTCCGACACGCTGCTCGCCCAGGCGCGCTATCACGATCTGACGGTGATGGGCCGTGATCAGGAACTTTCGGTGGAGCGAATCCGCACCGTGCTTTTGGCGTCGGGGCGGCCGCTGCTGGTGGCCCCGCCCAAGCCGCCGTCGCTGCTGGGCAAGACCGTCGCCATCGCCTGGAAGGAAGGCGCGGAGGCGGCGCGCGCCGTCACCGCCGCCGAACCGCTCCTTGCGGAGGTGGAGCGGCTTTTCATCCTCACGGCACCGGACCGAGGCGCCACGCAGGATTCAAGTGCCGGGCCGGCGGCGCGTCTCGCTGGATATCTGACCGGCAAAGGCTTCAGGACCGAGATCCGCCTGACCGAGCCCGGCGGCGGTCCCCATGCCATTCGCAACCTCGCTTATGAATGCGACGCCGACCTTCTGATCATGGGCGCTTATGCGCATAGCCGGATGCGGGAAATGCTGTTGGGCGGCATGACCGAAGCGATGCTGGCGGACTGCGCCATTCCGGTATTTCTTTTTCACTGACTTGGCCGGTCATCGGGCCGGTCATCGCCCTTCCGCTTCGGCCTAGTTGGGGCCATAGGATATGCGCCATATCCTGCCCTTTTGAGACTCCGCCACATAGAGAGAGCCATCGGCGTTTACCGCCAACCCCATGGGACGGTAGCGAGCCTTTGTCCCGTTGCGATCGGTCTTATCCGGGCCTGCAAAGCCGTCGGCGAAAACTTCCGGCTTTGCCGCCTTTGCATTGTTGCCGAAGGGGACGAAAACAATATTGTACCCGTCGTCATGACCGCCCGGCTGATCGCCTCCGGCGCCATGGAAGGCGATAAAAGCGCCCCCTTGATAGCGTTTCGGAAAGAGGGAGCCGCGATAAAACAGCATCGCTTGCGGCGCCACATGGGCGGGAAACGCAACGACCGGAACGGAAAATTCCTTCGATGCGACCGGCGTTTTCCCGTCACCGCCATATTCGGGTGACTTCAGCCGCACATGCCTGGCCGCATCGTAATATGTGTAGGGCCACCCCAGATTGGCCCCCATGGGAATCCGAAACATTTCGTCGGAAACCGATGCGTCCTCCGCCGGGCTGACCAAGGCGGGCCAGAATTTGTTGGTTCCGTCCCGCCCATACATGACGCCATACAAGGAATTCATGCTGCGCGACCAGGCCACCGCGTTGATGTCCCGAACGCCCGTGGCGAAATGTTCCCCGTCCGCAAGAAAGTCCAATTCGGGCTTGGACAGGTTAAAGCGCCAGACGCCTGCCCGGTTCGCCAATGCCGGGCAAGGCATGGGACCGACCGGCTTATAGCCTGGCGGCAACCGGCTGACGGGACCGATCCCTTCGGTCGCATTGGCAGGCACGCAAAAATTTCCCGCGCCGCCCACCGCCAGATAAAGCCTTCCGGCGTCATCGAACACGATCGGAGTCCGGGACGGGACATTTTTCACGATTTTTTCGGGCGCCAGGCTTGGCACCAGTTCGTTGCCGGAGAAGCGGAACCGGTAAACCGTGTCCGCTGACGCCGCATAGAGCGCGCCATCATGGAAGGCGATTCCGGTGCCGTTATCGATCTGAGAGAAATGTTCGACGCGATCGGCCTTGCCTTGAGCGTCCAAATGCAGCGCCAATATTCCCGCATTGGCCGCATCCTTGGTCTGCCGCTCCGTCGAAATATAGAGGGTTTGCTTGTCCCGAAATGCCAGATGGCGCACAAACGGCCCCAGGCCGTCCGCGACAAGCGTTGCGTGAAAGCCTGGCGGCAGGGCCAGATTGTCCGGTTCCGCCGCCTGGGCCTGATGGACGAATGCCATCGCCGTCAGGCCGAAAATGAATGTCCGCATAGTCCCTCCGGCTTCGAACTGCTTCCTCGCAATGCCTTAAACGCAGATTGCCTCTTCCATAGCCGGCTCACCAAGCGGGTTCGGCGGTGGCGGCGCGGGCGCCGGAACGAAGGGATGGATCAGTGACCAGGGGCTCGGCATCTCCCCCACGCGCACCTCGATAAGGCATGGCCCCTTTGCCGATTTGGCAGCCGCCAGCGCCGCGGACAGGCCCTGCGGCGAATCCACGGACTGGAATCCGATGCCAAATGCGCCCGCAAGAAGCGCGAAATCCGGATTCTGCAAATCGTCGCCGGTTTCCCGGCCGAACACGCGCCGCTGAATGCGCCGCACATTTCCGAAATAGCCATCGACAAAGACGACGATCGTCAGATTCAATTTGTATTTGGCGGCCGTGGCCAGATCTTGAAGACCCCAGCCGAAGCCACCGTCCCCGGTGATGGACACTGTGCGCTTGGCGGGAGCGCCGACCGATACACCCAGCGCGGTCGGAAATCCGTATCCCAGCGTTCCCTGAAATCCGGGCGTGATAAAGGTGCCCGGCAAGAAAGCTTCATAAGCGATGTTGGCGAAATAGCCGACTTGAGTCAGTTCACTGATCAGCGTTTCATCGTCGGCGATATTCTCGCGAAGGGCGGCGGCATATTCGGCTTGCGGCTTGATCGCTTGCGTCTGAACGCGTTCCCAATTGCGCACCTTTGCAACATCGCCGGCGCGCGAAGGCCGGTCCCGCAGATCACCAAGCGCGGCGGCAATGGCGTCCAGCCCGACACGAACATCGCCCGGAACGGAAAGCCCCGGCTTTCGAGGCGCGGTGAATGCCCCTTCGTCGAGGTTCAAATAGATGAGTTTGGCGTTGGGCGCGGTGAAAAACGGCTCTCCATGGCCATCCAGGAACCGGCTTCCGGCGACCAGGACGACATCGGCATGCGGCAGAACGGCCCGCCCTCCCAGAGCGAACAAAGCCAGCGGATGCCGGTTGGACAGCGCACCGCGGGCGCCCTCGCTCATCACGACCGGTGCTTGCAGCTTTTCCGCAAGCGTCTGCAGGTCGGCGCCAGCTGCGCCGGCGCCTCCGCCGGCATAGATGACCGGAAATTTCGCGCCCGCCAGAAGCGCGGCAGCCTGGCGAATCCTGGCGGCATCGACCGGGCCTGCCGCAAAAGGCGCGGCATCGAAATAGGCGATATTCTCTGCCGTGGCCTGCAAGACATCCGGCGGCATCTCCAGAGCGACCGGCCGGGGGCGGCCGGAACGCAGTTGGACAAATGCCTCATGGACCAATGCGGGAATATCGGCCGGCTTGAGCGCCATTCCGTGCCATTTCGTCAAGGACCGCAAAATCGACGATTGATCCGCAATTTCATGGAGCATGCCGTGACCCTTCCCGATCGCGGCGGAGGGAATCTGGCCGGCAATAAAAAGGACCCGGGAATTGCAGGCCCAGGAGGTCGCCAGCCCCGCCAACGCGTTCAACATGCCCGGACCGGGGACCACCATGCACACGCCTTCCTTGCCGGTGCTGCGTGCGTATCCGTCCGCCATGTAGGAGGTGGCCTGCTCGTGCCGCGGCACCACATATTTTATGTGATCCGAGGCGCCATGAAGGGCGTCCACGGCCCAATCCAGCTGCACGCCGGGGATCCCGAATACGACCTCGACGCCTTCGCGCCGAAGCTGCTCGACCAGAGCTTGCCCCCCCGTCGTCGCCATGCCTGCCTTCGCTCCCTGACTAACATATTATGGAATAGCATTTCATGTTACGTTAGTATGTCCGGCGTTGCAAATGCCTTTACCCGGAGGAGCTTGCCAGTTGGAGACAAGCGGATAACTGGTCTAAATCTTGGTCCGGCCGGAACGCTATCTGCATCCGGCCAATATCGAAGCGATGGATGTCCCCCGTGAAGCGAAGCGCCAAGAAACCGAAGGATGCGGACAATGACGGCACCGTGCGAACGGTGATTGTCGCCGCGAAGGTGCTGGACGCCCTGGCGGATTTTCGTGGCCCGGTTCGCCTGGCTGAATTGGCGCGGGCCCTCAAAATGACCTTGCCGCGCATCTCGCGGCACGTGAGTACCTTGCGCGCGCTTGGCTTTATCGAGAAAGCGGAGCCGCTGGAGGCTTACCGGCTAGGCACCAAGCTTTACGTGATGGGCCAGATCGCTCTCGAACAAAACACGCTGGTCGATGTCGCGCCGCCCCATATGGCGCGCCTCAGAGATCAGGTCCGGCATTCCGTGATCCTCTCGACCCATTCGGGAGACGGTGGGGTGGTCCTGTCCTGCATCCCCAGCAATGCCTCTCCCACCATCGTGGTCAGGCCGGGCACGCACCTCGAACTGCCCAACTCTCCCAGCGCGCGAATCCTCAAAGCCTTCTCCAGCGACACACGCGAAGACGGCAGCCCCACTCACGATGCGTATCCGGCCGAACGGCATAAATTCATTATGACGCACTATTACGACTTCGAAGCCGACACGCGCGGCTCCGGCATCGGCAGCGTCGCCGTGCCGGTATTCGACCATAACGATCAAATCGTCGGCGCCGTGGCCGTGGTGATGCCGTCAACGGCCCTGGCCGCCGGTCCCGATGCTTCGACCGTAAAGGCGCTCATCGCCTGCGCCGCCCAGATATCGTCCACCATGGGATCGGGTGCCTGGAACCGGAAGTTGGGCGCGCAAGCGGCCGGCCTTGCAAACGCAATCCGTGGCAAGGGCCGGCGGGCGGGTTGAAGGCCTCGCCGCGCGATCAGCCGCCGATGACGACCGATTTGGTCTGAAGATAAAGTTCCAAACCGTCCTCGCCGAATTCGCGGCCCCAGCCGGACTGCTTGTATCCTCCGAACGGCAAATTCGGGTCCAGTCCTCCGCCGGCATTCACCAGGATCGAACCGGCCTGCAACTTGCGGGCGAGGGTATGCGCGGCTTTCAGATTTTGCGTCCAGATGGCCGCGGACAGCCCATAGATGCTGTCATTCGCCTTGGCCGCGATTTCATCCAGATCGTCAAAGGAATCGGTTACCAGAACCGGCCCGAAAATCTCTTCCTGCACTACCTGCATATGCGGCGCGGTGCCCACCAGAACCGTTGGCTTGAAGAAATATCCTTCCCTGTCCAGGCGCCCGCCTCCGGCAAGCGCTTCCGCGCCCTGCCCGATACCGCCCCGTACATAGCCGTCCACGCGTTCCAGATGCTTTTTTGAAATCAGCGGGCCCATCTCCGTTCCCGGCTCGTCGCCCGCCCCGACCCGTATCGCCTTGGCGCGCTCGGCGACCGCGCCCACCACATCCTCGAATATGGATTTGTGCACGAAAAGACGCGAACCGGCCGCGCATACCTGCCCCGCATTGAAGAAAATGCTTCCCGCCGCCGCCGCTTTCGCGGCATTGATGTCCGCGTCGGGCAGGATGATGGTCGGAGACTTGCCGCCCAATTCCAAGGACAGTTTCTTGAGATTTCCCGCCGCCGCCTTGACAATCAATTTCCCGACTTCCGTCGAACCCGTGAAAGCGACTTTGTCGACGCCGTTATGCGCCGCCAATGCGGCGCCCACCACATGTCCATAGCCCGTGACAAGATTGACCACGCCCGAAGGAACGCCCGCTTCGCGGATCAATTCCACCAGGCGAAGCGCGGTCAATGGCGTCTCTTCCGCCGGCTTCAGGATGCAGGAACAGCCCGCGGCCAGTGCCGGGGCAAGTTTCCAGGCTGCCATCAGCAGCGGGAAGTTCCAGGGAATGATCAGGCCCGCGACGCCGACCGGCTCCTTGAGCGTATAGGCATGCAAATGCGGGCGCGATACCGTAGCGGTCTTGCCATAAATCTTGGTCGCCCAGCCCGCGAAATAGCGGAAGACATCCGCCGCGGCGGGAACATCGCGCTGCGCGACCATATCCCGCGCCTTGCCGTTGTTGAGAAACTCCAGCTCCGCCAGCTGGGCCCCGTTCGCCTCGATCAAGTCCGCGATGCGCCAGAGCAGCTTTCCCCGGGTGGACGGCATCATCCCGGCCCAGTCGGACTTGGCGAAAGCGCGCCGCGCGGATGCCACCGCCTGATCGACATCGCCGGGTCCGCCTGCCGCCGTGCTGGCGATCACCGAGCCGGTGGCGGGATTGAAGACTTCGATCCGGTCTCCCGGCCCGTTGGACCAGCTGCCATCGATGAAATGGCCATGCGCTCTTTCGAGGAAGGATTTCGTTTCAGGCTTCAGATTGTGATCGGTCATTTCTACATCCAATATGCGAAAGCTGCGCCCGTACCGGTTCCCACTTCCGAGCGGATGAAGGGATCGTAACTCAACAAATTCATCTTCAGGGACGTGGTCGAAAGGATGCCGGCGGCCGTTATCCAGTTTTTACATTCCGACGTTCCGGACTGGTAAAGCGCCTCACCCGGATTGGCGAGCGCGTTGACATCGCCCTTTTGAAGTGCGTCAAGGAATGCACGATCGAATTTCGGATCGACCACGAAATGGCTGAGGCCGCCCGAGCCGATCACGGCGACCGTGCAATCCTCCGGCCAGCTTGCGATCGCCCGGCCGATCGATTGGCCGAAGGCGAAGCAGCGTCGCACACTGGGTTGGTTCGGCGGATAGAAGGTATTCAGAATGATCGGGACACTGGGAATGACCTTGTCCTTCATGACCTGGCGATAGACGAAACCATAGGCATGGGGAATGCCGCTGAGAATGCTGTGGCCGGGGTCGACCTTGTGCAGAATCTTGGAATGGGCGACATCGAAATCATCCGCGATGGCGCGCTGGATGATATGAAGGCCCAGCTTTGGCGCTCCGGGATAGACCGCGGCCTGAGCCGGGACGTGACCGTGATCGGCGATGGAAATGCCGGCGGGCAATCGCGAAATCTGCTCTTCGGACCGCGGAACATTCTGGATCGCATCTCCCCAGAACACCGTGAAAGCAGGCGTGATGGAATCGTCGAACAGTTCATGTTGATCATTGCCCACGATGACCGCGACATCGGGTTTGGCGCGCTCGAACAATTCCGCCAACGCTTCGAGAGAGCGGTGGGCCCGCTTCAGGCGTTCCTGCCGGTGTTCCACACGCGCGTCGTCGCCAAGTTTTTCGTCCTGCCGCAGGGCCTTCAGCCCGTCCCAGTCATAGGTCTTGCCGCGAAACTGGTGGGCCTTGTTTCGTCGGTCTGCCTCGACCCGGATGTCCCATTGCTCTGCGGAAGTATGCAGCTGGGGCGTATGGGAAAGCCCCATTCCTAGAACGATACGAGCCATCGCTTGCCTTTACACGGGTTGGTTCGCCGCTTGCGGCCTGTACCGTTTCACGCCGCTCAGCGACAAAACCATGATGCCCGCCACCGCCGCGACCGTCGCCACGATCAGGAATGCGGAATGATAAGATCCCGTGACATCGAACATATAGCCCGCAAAGCCGGGGCCGACGGCGCCGCCCAGATAATAGACGCCGCTGATCACGCTGATCGATTTGGCCAGCGCCTGCGGGCCGAAAAGATGCTTGCAGAGGATCGCCATGTTGAGCAGCATGCCCGCCTGGCAGGGGCCATAGATCACCGCAAAGGTCCAAAGCGACGGCAGGCTGTGTATTTGCGTGGCATAAACGATGCCGCCGGCCGCGATGAACCAGCACAAGGCAATGCCTTTCGTCGAATAGCGGTCAAACAGCCAGCCATAGAAGAATTTGCCGAAATTGCTCATCAGCATGAGCAAGGTGAAAGCGGTGGCGGCGGTCTGGGCGCCGAAATGCAAATCCTTGTCGAAATAAACCACCAGATGCTCCGACATGGCGTGATCGATCATGCCGACCAAGAAGTTGGAAAGCAGAACGATCCAGAAAATGTGCGAACGCATGAGCCGCGCAAGGACATTGCCGCGCTCTTCGGACACCGGCGTCACGGCATCGCTTCCGGCGCCTTCCCCTGCCGCTTGGTCCCTGGCCAGAAACAGGAAGGCCGGCAACGCCGCGATCCAGACCGGCAGCGACATGATGACCGATGTCAGGCGCCAGCCATACTGGGCGTTCAGGGCCGTAACCAGCAAGGGAACGACCACGCCGGCGACGCTGAGCGCCGTCAGCGCGGTGCCGATCGCCAGACCTTGATGCCGGTTGAACCATTTCGACAGATATATTTTCAGCGCCGGGGCAAGGCCCAACTGGCTGACACCCAGCATGGCATTGACCGCATAAAAAGCCGTCAAGCTGTGCACGAAGTTGAACAGAACAAGCGACAGGCCGCCTAGAACCGAAAGCGCCACAACCACCGGCTTGGTGTTGAACCGGTCCACCACGGCGCCGATGAAAAAGGCGGCCATTGCGCCGGCGGCAAAGCGAACCGATACACCGGCCGCGACCGCGCCGCGCGACCAGCCCGTATCGCCCACGATGCCGGCAAAGAGCACAGGCAGCATGATGGCCGGGATGCCGACGACCCCGAACAGCACCACCCAGGATGCCAATAGATTCTTCAGGCCTTCCCGCCCTTGGGGATCCTTCCAGCCAGCCAAGCCTGCAAACATGCGCCGTCCCCGCGAACCGCCAGTTTTTTGCCCTGGTCTATGGCCCATTTCTGGAGCAAGTGATACTATATAGAACTATATATCATATTTCGTTACTTCGTCCAGAACCCTCTTGAAGAGGATTTAAGGTGCTTTTTTCCAAACTCGACGAACTGCCCCCCGATGTCATCCTGGGGATCGCGCAAGCGTTCCGGGCCGATTCCTCGCCGGTCAAAGTCGATCTGGGGATCGGTATCTATAAAGACGATCAAGGGCGTTCGCCCGTTCTGCCAAGCGTCAAGGCTGCGGAGAAATGGCTCCTCGATCATCAGAGCAGCAAATCCTATCTATCCTCCGCCGGCAATTCGGAATTCAACACCGCGATCGCGGAATTGCTGTTCGGCCCCGCATCCGATGCCCGGCATGAAGGCCGCATCCGCAGCATCCAGACGCCCGGCGGATCCGGCGCCCTTCGCGTCGTCGCCGATTTTCTGAGAAGCAGTTCGCCGGCCTCGAAAATTTGGCTGCCGAATCCCAGCTGGGCGACGCATCAGCCTATTTTCGCCGCCTGCGGCCTGAACATCCAACGCTATCCCTATTACGAGGTTTCCCGCGGAAAACTGCTGTTCGACGAGATGTGCGCCGCGCTCCGGGACGCCAAGGCCAATGACGTCATTGTCCTGCATGGATGCTGCCATAATCCCACGGGCGAGGATCTGGACCGTTCGCAATGGGGCCGCGTCGCGGATTTGCTGGAACAGACACGTGCAACGCCCCTGGTCGATCTTGCCTATCAGGGCTTCGGCGATGGGCTGGAAGAGGATGCATATGCCATCCGCCTTCTTGCCGGGCGAGTGCCTGAGATGTTTGTCGCAAGCTCCTGTTCCAAGAATTTTTCGCTCTACCGGGACCGGGTCGGCGCGCTCACGACCATTGCGCAGAGCCGCGCGGCATCGGCCACGCTTCAGGAACATATCGCAAAGGCGGTCCGGGCGAATTACTCCATGCCGCCCGATCATGGCGCGTCCATCGTGGCGCATATATTGAATGACACCGACCTGCGCGTGCAGTGGCAGGAAGAACTCGAAGCGATGCGAAGCCGCATTGCGTCCATGCGCCGCCTGTTCGCCCAGGAACTGACCCGCAGCATGGGTGGCGATTTCGGCGCCATTGCCCGTCAAAAAGGAATGTTCTCGCTGCTCGACCTTTCCGCGGCTCAGATCGCGCATCTGCGGGAAGAACATCACATCTACATGATTTCCACGGGCCGCATCAATGTCGCCGGATTGACGCGCGAAAATGTTGGGCGCGTGGCGGCGGGCATCGCCGCAATCCAGTCACAAGCCGCCATCTGAGGTTTCATGCAGACTCAAATTCTGATTTCGGGAGCCGGCCCGGTCGGCCTGACATTGGCGATGGATCTTGCCCGCCGGGGCATCCAGGTCGCAATCGTGGAATTGCGCAAGAAGGGCGAACCGCCCAGCGTCAAATGCAATCATGTGGCCGCGCGAACGATGGAAACCTTCCGGTTGCTGGGGATCGCCGAGGGGATCCGCGACGGCGGATTGCCCCGCGACTATCCGAATGACTGCGTCTACCGCACCACCGTGACGGGCGAAGAGATCACCAGGATCTCACTGCCATCCGCGGCCGAGCGCCGGACGTCATTCGACGGTCCCGACACCTGGTGGCCCACGCCGGAGCCGGCGCATCGCATCAATCAGATCTATCTGGAGCCCATATTGTTCGCCGCCGCCAGCGCCGCGGCCAACATCACCATTTACAATGAGTGCGAGTTGATAGACGCCAAGCAGGACGAAAATGGCGTCAGCGCAACCGTTCGCGATTTGACCGGCGGCACGACCACGACCATTCGCGCGCAGTATCTGGTGGGATGCGATGGCGGCCGGTCCCCGGTGCGCAATCTGATCGGCGGGAAACTGGTCGGCGACGCGATCGTGCAGCGCGCCCAGTCGACTTATATCCGCGCCCCGAAGCTCTTGTCCCTGATACCGGGCCGCCCCGGCTGGATGAATCTGTCCCTCAATCCACGCCGTTCGGGCAACACCATCGCCATCGACGGCAAGGAAACCTGGCTGATCCACAATTACCTCTACGAGCATGAAACCGACTTCGACGCGATCGACCGCGACACGTCGATCAGAACGATATTGGGCGTGGGGAACGGCTTCGAATATGAGGTCATCAGCAACGAAGACTGGATCGGCCGCCGGCTGGTCGCCGATAAATTCCGCGACCGGCGCATCTTTGTCTGCGGCGACAGCGCGCATTTGTGGGTGCCTTACGCCGGCTATGGCATGAATGCGGGGATCGCCGATGCGATGAATCTGTCCTGGCTGCTGGCAGCCACGCTCGCCGGCTGGGCCAGCCCCGCCATCCTCGACGCTTATTGGGCCGAGCGCGGCCCCATCACCGAACAGGTTTCCCACTTCGCGATGAACCATGCTCTGGGCGCCATCCGCCACCGGCGGGAGGTGCCGCCGGCTGTCGAGGCGCCGGGCGACGAAGGCCGCCAAGCGCGGGCCGAATTCGGCAAGGCCGTGTACGACCTGAATGTCCGCCAATATTGCGCTGGCGGGCTGAATTTCGGCTATTTCTACGACCGGTCGCCCATCATTCATTATGACGGAGAGACGGCACCCGCCTATACCATCGACACATTCACAAGCTCGACCGTCCCCGGCTGCCGCCTGCCGCACTTCTGGTTCGCCAACGCAAGATCCATCTATGACGCCCTTGGGATGGGATACACGCTGCTGCGCTTCAATAGCTCCGCCGAGATCAGCCCGCTGGCGCAGGAATGCGCCCGCAAGAGCATTCCCCTTAAGGTCCTGGATATCCGGCCCTGCGATCGTCTGGCGGTCTTCAAGGAGGATTTGATACTGGCCCGGCCCGATTTCCATGTCGCCTGGCGCGGCAACAGCCTGCCGGACAATCTCACATCTCTGATCGGCAAGATGCGGGGAAGCGCCTAGCTTCCGTCCGGCACTAGCTGCGCTGCAGGTTCATGGCCATGATTTTGTATCCATGCACCAGAATCTGGTCGAAGAGCCCGGCAGCGGCATAAGGATCGGATTGCGCGATTCCCTTTGCTTCCTGCAGGCTTGCCGCTTCCAGCAACACCAGGCTGCCCACGGGCTTGCCGTCCTCCGACAGCAGCGGGCCCGCCAGCAGCAGCCTGTCGCCAAGCCCTTTGCGATAGGCGATATGGGCGTCCCGGTGCTGTTGGCGGATGTCGCCCGCATCCGTCTTGTCCAGATAGTGAACGGCGTAAGGCATGATCCCCTCTTTCGATGACGCCGGCGTCTCGCGTTAGGTCTGCTTGAAATGCTTCACCGGATTGCTCAACCGGCCCAACCCGGAAATTTCGACACTGACGACCGGCTCGCTGCGGGAAAGATCCAGAGACAGATGGCCGCGGGGATATTTTCCCACGCCCTTTCCCGTCGTGCCGCAGTGGAAAATGTCGCCAGGCTCCAAAGTGAAATAGCGGCTCGCCTCGGCGATGATGTCTTCGACCCGGAACTGGTAATTCCTGGTCGAGTCGACCGTCAGCGGATCGTTATCCGCAAAGGCCAGAACCTCCAGATCGTTCGGATTGGCGACCTCATCCGCGGTGGTCAGCCATGGCCCCATCGGGCCAAAGCTGTCGGCGCCCTTCGAGCGCGTGTGATAGGTGAAATAAAGCTCATTGTCGCTGGCATCCCGGCGGCGGCGCCAATTCACATGCACCGGTTCGACATTTTGCGGCGCCATGTCGATGGCAATGGAGTCGTACTGAAATTTCAAACCGGTGGATGTGACATCGTTCACGATCGTGTAGCCGAAAACATGCTCGCGCGCCCGATCCACCGGAATGTTCCTGCCTTGCTTGCCGATGACGACGCCCAGCTCGAGTTCGGGAATGGTACGCCCGTAATCACTGCCGATCATGATCGGCTTGTTGTGGCCGGTAAGAGCCGATGGCGGCTTGAGGAAAAACATGGGAACGGTGGGCTTCACATGCGCGATTTCCGTCAACGCCTGATTGTTGAAGGCGACGCCGAAAATCTTCGAAGGCCGCGTAACCGGCGCCTGCCAATCCGCGTTCCGGATATCGATTTTCTTCAGGCCGGCGGACACGGTCTTCAGCGCCGCGCGAACGCGATCCAACTCCGCCGGACCGGCTTCGATCAGCGCCAGAACCGATGGCGGCGCCGCACCCAAAGACGCCGCCTGATAGAGATCGGCAAGACTGACCGCCGTATCCTCGTCCACGCGAACGATGGGCGTGCTCCGCCCCCCGATCACAATCGTTCCCAGCTTCATGATGCCACCCTTTCCGTTTTCTGATTGCCGGTCTTCCCGGCGCGATCCGACAAATCGTCCAATATCCGGTCGATACGATGGATCATTCCCGCGATGGGATAATCCTTGTAGTAAGCCATCACGCGCCGCACCGGATCGCCCTGGTAAAACCGTTCATAGAGCGACTGGCGGCCGGCAAAGCCGGACACGCTGGCATCCCAGGCCAGTCTCAGCATGCGGATGCGTTTTTCGGAGTCCATGGACGAGGTGGCGAAATAGCGCTCGACAATTTCGCCGATCTCGCCGTCGAATTCGGCATAGGACGGCGCCGCAACGAGGCCGCCAGCGGCAAGGGCCCGCACGGTATTGATCATCTGGTCATACCGCTCATAGAAATAGAGCTGCGACGTATGAAGCGGCCAGCGATTGGGCGCGAATGTCCCGAACGGCGTTTCCTTGCCGGTCGCAATCGCCTGCGCGAGCATGGCTTTGTGCCCTTCGACAAACATCAGCAATTCGGCCAGCTGGGTCTGCACATTGGGAAACGCGTCGATCTTGGTGGATTTGGCGATATAGATGGCAAGCGATGCCATGAATTCCGCCTTCGCCAGAGCACGGGTCTGCGTCTGGTGCGTATAATGCTCGGTCAGGAAGGATTGCTTATAAAGCTGATTGCACTGGTCGATATCGCGATAGATGAATGCGTTCTCCCACGGAATGAAGACCTTATCGAACACGATGGTGGCATCCCCTTCGTCGAAGCGCGACGAAAGCGGATGGTCCAGGAAATGCCCGGCATTTTGCGGGATCAAGGTCGGCCGGCTGATGATCTTCACGCCGGGCGTGGCCACCGGCACGGCGAAAGCCAAGGCATAGTCGGCGGCGCTTTCGTCATTCGTCACCACCACGGACGGCATGACCAGAATCTCGTTGGAAAATTGCGCCAGGGTGCCCACCAGCCGCATGCCGTTGACATAAAAGCCGGCGTCGGTTTCACCCACCGCTTTCAACGCGATATCGGTTGACTGCTGAGCGACCGTCTTGGTTCGGTCCACCTGCGGATTGACCTGGATATGGGTCATGGTGAGGTCCTGTTCCCGCATATCCTCATAATGGCGGCGAACATTCTTGCCGAATGCCCTGTCCTTGGTGTCGAAAATTTCCGATGCCGATGCGATGGCCGCCAGGCCCGCATTCATGAAATCCGGCGTCCGGCCGAACAACCCGCTGCATTTCTCGGCGACGATGCCGAAGGCGCGGCCGCGCCGCTCCAAATCTTCCCGCGACTTGGGTTCCATGAAGGACAGCGCGACGGGATTGCCGGTCTTTGGCGACTTGTAGGTAAGATCCGCAGCGAAGCGATCATCGTGCTGCATGTCGTACAGTTCGGCAACCGTCTGCGCGGCGCCCGCGAGACGGGGATCGCGGGTTACGTCCCGCACCCGCTCGCCGTCGATATAAACCTCTCTCCCGTCGCGAAGAGAGTCGAGATATTGCTTTCCTGTCCGGACCATCGAGATGCCCTCCAAGGGGGTAGATCAAATCAGACTGACACCGTGAAATCTTTTGTCGTTTGCTTCCGCCGAATTGCCAATTGCGCCTTCAGGAACGAACCAGCCGGTTGCGCAATATGCCGATGCGCTCGATCTCCAGTTCGACGACATCGCCCTCATTCAGAAAAGTGAGCGATTCATAACCGCAGCCATTTCCCACCGTACCCAGCCCGACGACATCGCCGGGATAAAGGGTTTCGGATTGCGAGATATGGACGAGCGTGTCGGCAATCGAATGCTGCATGCCTCCCGAAATGGTGCGCACGCGTTCCTGCCCGTTGACGCGCGCCACCATGGTGAGAGCGGTCGGGTCCCCTATCTCGTCCGGGGTCACGATCACCGGGCCCAGGGCGTTGCCGGTATCGAAATCCTTGCCCTTCGCCGGCCCGAGCCGGAACTGCGTCTCCCGCGACTGCATATCGCGCGCGCTGAAGTCATTGAAGATGGTATAGCCGAAGATCGCCTTCGGGGCGGTTTCGGGGGTCAGGTCCTTTGCCGGGCCACCTACCACCACTGCCAGCTCAAGCTCGTAATCCATCAGCCTGGCGAATTTCGGCCAGATGACATCATCGTCCGGCCCGATCACCGACCGGGGATTGCCTTTGAAATAGAGCGGCTGCTCGTACCAGATCTTCGGAATGACATGCGCGCCGCTTTCGCGGAATTTGGCCAGCGTGGCATCGGGGTCGGGCGTGGCGCGCGCCCGCACGGTCAGGGAGGCCGCGATCGCCTGCTCGACATGAAGCTCGTAATTGGCGAAATCGCGGATCGAATTGGGGCGCGGCAGGGGCGCTTTCAGGCGCACATCCGCCTGCTCAACAAGACAGTCGCCGGGCGGATTCCCTAACCAAGCCGCGATGATCCCCATCCCCTCCGCGCCCGCGGCTATGACATCGAGCATATCGGCGAAGGCGGCGCCGCCACGGACTAAAGACGCTTTCCTGAGGTCGAGAATCCGGCCGGGCTCGATCATGACCCCGGGCGATTGCACGCCGTTGCTCTCGAAAGTGACGAATTTCATTGCGCAATTCCGAACTTATGCTATTCGTTAGCATATTTCATATTTCGTTACAAGGCGCGCCGCATGGACGTGGACCGCATCGCATTTCGGGAGGCCATGGCCCATCTGGGCGCCGCGGTGAACATCATCACGACGGACGGTCCGGGCGGACGATGCGGCTTCACGGCTTCGGCCGTCTGCAGTCTCACCGACGATCCGGCCACGGTCATTGTGTGCATGAGCCGGAGCAGCACGCAGAACGCCGCTTTCAAGAAGAACGGTGTGGCCTGCATCAACACGCTGACCGCCGGGCAACAGGATCTATCCGACATTTTCGCCGGGCGCCGAAGTCTGAGCATGCCGGAGCGGTTCGCGTCGGCCAAATGGTCGGCATTGGATACGGGAGCACCGGTACTCGAAGAGTCGTTGCTCTCGCTGGACTGCCGGATTGTGCAATCCGATGACTTTGGAACGCACAGCCTGTTCATTTGCCGCGTCGTCGCCCTCACGCCCGCCCGCGATGATCCGGCATTGATATATTTCAGGCGCGCATTTCACGCGGTCCAAAAGCCGGCGGCCGATTTATAGGAAATCCCCGGAAGGTCCGTGAGTTGGCCGCCGGGAAATGACGGCCACTCCAATTCGCCGCGCCAATATCAAGGCCGGGATATAGAGACCGGAGATGGAGGCTATTGAAGCGCGCGCCGCCGCCGCGTAGCGTCCACGCATGGGCCTCTTTCTCGCCGAGAATATCGCCAAGCATTTCGGCGGCATCGCCGCGCTCAGCGCCGCGCGGCTCGAGCTTGCCGCGGGCGAAGTGCACGCCCTGATGGGCGAGAATGGCGCGGGTAAAAGCACCTTGGCGCGCATTTGCGCCGGGTCGCTCCGGCCCGACGCCGGGCGGATCGAATTGGCGGGCCAGGACGTCATCCTGGCCGATCCGCTCGATGCGCAGCGGCTGGGCATCGGCATCATCTATCAGGAACTGGATCTTTTTCCCCATCTCACCGTGGGTGAGAATCTGGTGATCGGCAATCTCAACTTCGCCGAAGGCGCTTTTGCACGCCCCAAAGCCATTGCGGAATTTTGCCGGCCGCTCCTCGCTCAAGCCGGCTTGACGGTGGATTGTGCGACCTGGGTGTCTTCGCTCTCCATCGCCCAGCAGCAATTGCTGGCGATCGCCCGCGCACTCTCGATGAATTGCCGTATTCTTTTCATGGACGAACCGACCAGCGCCCTGTCCGAAGATGCCGCCGAGCGGCTGTTCGAAGTGATCGCATTGCTCAAGGCCAGAGGCGTGGCGATCGTCTATGTTTCCCATAAGATGGATGAGATTTTCCGGCTCTCGGATCGCGTCACGGTGCTGCGCGACGGCAAGACCATCGGCACCCGGGCCACCGCCTCGACCGACCGCGCCGAACTGATCCGCATGATGGTGGGCCGCGACCTGGACAGTGCCGCGCGCTCGATCAAACCGGCGGACCAGGCGGTGAGTTTGGCGGTGGAAAATCTCACCACCCGAAAACTCAAGGATGTGTCCTTCGAACTCCACCGGGGTGAAGTGCTGGGCATCGCCGGACTGGTGGGCGCGGGGCGCAGCGAATTGGGCGCGGCCTTGTTCGGGATCGATCCCGTTCATAACGGCCGCATTCTGCTCAAGGGACAGGAATTCCGCCCTGCCAGTCCGTCCGACGCCCAGCGCCGCGGCATGGGCCTGGTGCCGGAAGACCGCAAGCTGCAGGGCCTGATGCTGCAGATGAGCGTGAAGGAAAACGCCACCTTGTCGGTGCTGTCGCGGGTGAGCCGCTGGGGCCTGTTAAGCGCGGGGGCGGAAAAGACTCTGTTCGACCCCGCCGCGCAACGCTTGCGGCTCAAGCCCGCCTCGCCCGATCTGCCGGTGGGCAAACTCAGCGGCGGCAATCAGCAGAAGGTTTTGCTGGCGCGAGCGATCTTCGCCGATCCCGATTTCCTGTTCCTGGACGATCCGGCGCGCGGCATCGATGTGGCGGCCAAGGAAGACATTTACCGCCTGATCAGCGAATTGGCGGCGTCGGGCAAAAGCATTCTGCTTGCCAGTTCCGAACTGCCCGAACTGATGCGCTGCGCCGACCGCATCCTGGTGCTCAGGGAAGGCCGCGTCACGGGGATGTTTCCCGCAAGCGATGCCACCCAGGAAGCCATCATGGCCGCCGCCACGCACAGTTTCGCCGAGGCCGGTTGATGCCCGTCCGGATGAAGGACATCGCCCGCGATCTGGGCCTTTCGCCCATGGCGGTGTCCAAGGCGCTGCGCAACCACAAGGACATTGGCGAGGAAACCAAGGAGCGCGTGCGCAAGCGCGCCGCCGAACTCAATTACCGCATGGATTGGGTGGCGCGCAGCATGGTGACGGGCCGCACCTATCTGGTGGGACTGGTGGTCCCCGATTTGATGCAATCCTTCTTTGCCGAAATCGCCAACGCGCTCACCACCGCCCTGGCGCCGGCGGGCTATCATCTGGTGATCGCCCATTCCAACGAGAATGCGTTAGACGAAGCCGCCAATATCGAGCTTCTGGTCTCGCGCAAGGTGGATGGGCTGATCATCGCGTCGGCCCAGCGCCACGCCCGCGCCTTCAAGGAATTGAAGACGCCTTACATCCTGATCGACCGCCAGGTGCCGGGCCTGGAAGCCAATTTCGTGGGCACGCGGAATGAAGATATCGGCTTCCTCGCCACCAGCCACCTGATCGAGCAGGGCTGCAAGCGGATCGCGCATCTCAAGGGCCCTCTGATCTCCACCACCGAAGGGCGCCTGGAGGGCTATCGCAGGGCGCTGAAGAAGCACAATCTCAGCCCCCTGATCGAGGAAGCCGGACATGACGATGCCGGCGGCTATCAGGCGATGAAGCGCCTCCTCAGGAAGAAGCCCGATGGCGTGTTCTGTTTCAACGATCCGGTGGCGGCGGGTGCCATGCGCGCCATCCTGGAAGCGCGCCTTTCCGTCCCCGATGATATCGCCATCATCGGCGCCGCCAACATGCATTACGCCGACATGTTCCGTATCCCGCTCTCCACCGTGGACCAGGACACACGCGCACTGGGCGAAGAGGCGGCGCGCCTGCTGCTGGCCAGGATGGGAGCGGAACAGAAGCCGCCCTTGCGTAACGTGGTCCTGCCGCCCCGGCTGATTGCCCGGGCCTCCAGCCGCCGCCGGCAAAGGCGCGGTTGACAAGGCCCGGGCTCCGGGCTGCTATATCGATAAAGTAAGGGGAAACGCATGTTCGCCTGGGGGCCGACCATCGCACGCGCCAGCCGTTCACGGCTGTTCCAGGTCCCCAGCCTGATCGCCCTGGTGGCACTGGTGATCATGGCCGCGCTGACAAGCCCCACCGCATCCGACGGGTCTCATATCTTTTTCGAAATCGGCAACCTCACCGATATTCTGCGCCAGGTCTCCGTGATCGGCATCATCGCGCTGGGCATGACCCTGGTCATCCTCACCGGCGGCATCGATCTCAGCGTGGGCAGCGTGCTGGCGCTGTCGACCGCGCTGGTGGCAAGCCTGCTCACCCGCAATTGGGTGCCGGGGGTGCCCGCGTTGCAGATGGCGCTGGCGATCGCGGCCGCTGTCCTGGCGTGCGGACTGGCGGGCGCGCTGAACGGCCTGGTGGTGGCGCGGCTGCAGGTCCAGCCTTTCATCGTCACCCTTGCCTCGATGTTCGGCGTGCGCGGCCTGGCGAAATGGTTCACCGCCAACGAGAATATCGATATCGGCTTCGGCAAGGATGTGGCCGCGCAGTTCGCCGGCATTTTCCGCGACAAGACCGTGGTGATCGGAAGTTATGTCGCCGCGGCCATCCTGTTCTGGATCCTTCTTTCCAAGACCGTGTTCGGCCGCCATGTGCGCGCCATCGGCGACAATCCCACCGCGTCGATCTATGCCGGACTTCCCATCCTCAAGACCCAATTATGGGTCTATAGCCTCACGGGCTTGCTGGCCGGTTTCGCCGGCGTGCTCTATGCGGCGGAAAATCACCAGGGCAACCCCAATGCCGGCATCGCCTATGAGCTGGATGCCATCGCCGCGGTGGTGATCGGCGGCACGCGGCTGTCGGGCGGGCAAGGCACCATCGCCGGCACCATCATCGGCACGCTGATCATGGGCGTGCTCACCAACATTCTCAGGCTCAACAATATCGACAGCAATGTGGAGATGATGGTCAAGGCCGTGATCATCGTGCTGGCGGTGGCGGTGCAGCGGAAAGGCAGATCATGAAAGCGTGGAAGATCTTCGTGCTGGCGGCGTCCCTGGCGCTGATGGGCTGCGGCCAGAATGGCGGGGGACAGAAGCTGGTGGCCTTCTCACAGGCCAACAATGCCGAGCCCTATCGCGCGGCGCAGAAATCCCTGATGGAAAAGCTGTTTTCCATGACCGCCGATGTGAAGCTTGTGACGTCCGATGCACAGCAGGATAACAGCAAGCAGATCGCCCAGATCGAAACCTTCATCCGCCAGAAGCCCTCGGTGCTGATCGTGGCGCCCAACGAACGCGCCGCGCTTACCGCGGTGATGGGCAAGGCGATGGAAGCGGGTATTCCCGTGATCTGCCTGGAACGCGATATCGTTCAACCCAATTACACCACCTATATCCGCATGGATAACCGCGCCATCGGCCGCATGGCCGGCCAGTTCATCGTCGATCAGCTCACCAAGAAATACGGCGCGCCGAAAGGCAATGTCGTATTCCTGCGCGGGCTCTTGGGCGTCGAAGCCGAAATCAACCGCGACGGTGGCGCGCGCGAAATTCTGGGCCGCTACCCCGACATTCACATCGTCGCCGATCCGGTGGCCAATTGGATACAAGCCGAAGCCCATGACCGCATGACGGAAGTGCTGCGCGTGCAGCCCAGGATCGATCTGGTTTATGGCCATAACGATCCCGTGGCCATCGGCGCCTATCTCGCCGCCAAGGAGCTTGGCCGCGACAAGGAGATGTTCTTCACGGGCGTGGACGGGTTGGGTGGTCCATCCGGCGGGATCAGGAAAGTGATGGATGGCGTCCTGGCCGCCACCTTTGTCTATCCCCTGGGCGTGAAGGAGGCGGTGGAGGTGGGTCAGAAGATCTTGCGCGATCCCGGTTACAGGCCGCCCAAGGTCATCACGTTGGATTCCGTCATGGTGACGCCGGATAACGCGGCCGATCTCTATAAGAAACTCACGGTCGCGGGCGAATAAGGGAGAGTGCAATGGGCAAGATGATTTTCCTGGTGGCCAATGGCGATCTGCGGCCCTCGGCCAACCAGAAATGCTGGCCGGTGCAGGCCGAGGTTGAAGCCGCCGTGATCGCGGCGATCAAGGCGGAAGGTCATGGTGTCCGCCGGGGCCATGAATACGACCCCGAAAAAAAGCACGGCTTCATCGACAGCCAGAAGCGCGGCATCGAGGTCTTCCGCACCATCCCCGACGACGCGCCGCTAATCGTGGTGGAGGCGGTCTGGCAATATAGCCAGCATCTGATGCCGGGCCTGCTGCATCACAAGGGCCCCATCCTCACGGTGGCGAACTGGAGCGGCCAATGGCCGGGGCTTGTGGGCCTGCTCAATCTCAATGCTTCCTTGCGCAAGGCGGGTAAACCCTTCGATACGCTGTGGAGCGTGGATTTCAAGGACCGCTTCTTCCTGGATGGGCTGAAGACCTGGCTCAGAGGCGAACCGCTCCATCACGACCGCAGTCATGTGAAAGCGATGGCAAAGGCCGCCCTGCCGGGGGAAAGCCAGAAGCTGGGCAAGGAGCTTGCCGACCGGCTTAGACGCGATAAGGCACTGCTGGGCGTTTTCGACGAAGGCTGCATGGGCATGTACAACGCCATCGTCCCCGACGAATTGCTGGCGCCGATGGGCGTGTTCAAGGAGCGGCTCAGCCAGTCGGCGCTCTATGCGGAGATGCTGGCGACATCCGATGCGGAAGCCCGCGCCGTCTATGACTGGCTTCTCAAGAAGGGCATGACATTCAAATTCGGCCCCGTCACCGAGACCGACCTCACCGAGGCGCAGGTGCTGGAGCAATGCAAGATGTATATCGCGGCCCTGCGCATCGCCGACGCGTTCGGCTGCGACGCGGTGGGCATTCAGTATCAGCAGGGATTGAAGGATCTCACCCCCGCTTCCGATCTCGCGGAAGGCCTGCTCAACAATGTGGACCGCCCGCCGGTCAAAGACCGCCAGGGCAAGCTGCTGTATCCCGGCGCGCCCCTACCCCATTTCAACGAGGTGGATGAAGGCGTGGCACTCGATGCCCTGGTGACCAACCGGGTGTGGAATGCATTGGGGCTTTCGCCCGAAACCACGCTGCATGACGTGCGCTATGGCGAGGACTATGGCGGCCGCTTCATCTGGACATTGGAAATTTCCGGCTCGGTGCCGCCCGCGCATTTCGCCAGGGGTTATGCCGAGGCAGTGAGCGAACGCCAGCCGCCCATGTATTTCCGTCTGGGCGGCGGCACCATCAAGGGCATCAGCAAGCCCGGCCATGTGGTCTGGAGCCGGGTCTACATCGAAGCCGGCGAGCTGAAGGTCGATATGGGCCTGGCGGAGTCTGTGGCACTGCCCCAGGAAGAAACGGAGCGCCGCTGGTCCATCACCACACCGCAATGGCCCATGATGCACACGCTGTTCCCCGGCATCAGCCGGGACCAGTTCATGGCACAGCACTGCTCCAACCACATCCAAGTGGCTTATGCCCCCGACAAGGCCAGCGCGTTCAAGGCGCTCACCACCAAGGCGGCAATGTTCGCGGAGATGGGGCTGGCATTGAATTTCTGCGGCCGGGTCGAAATCTAGAAAGCGGGTGAGGCGACATGACGAACAACATCAATCGCAGAGGGTTTATCCATGGCGCCGCGGTGGCGGGCGTGCTGGCGGCGGCGCCAGCTTCGGCCCAACCCAAGGATAAGCCGGGCACCGAAACCAAAACCCCCGGCCTCACCACCGACAAGCTGAAACAGCAACGGCCGCCGTTCCGGGTCGGCTTCCAGCATGTCTTCGACCCCTCGGCGGGCGAGAAGGAGGCCTGGTACATCAACGATCATTGCTTCATCAGAGCAAATGACGGGACCTGGCATCTGTTCGGCATCACCCATCAGGAACCGGCCAATCCCGACCAGGAAGCCTTTTTCCTGCACGCCACCGCCAAGGATGTAAAAGGGCCCTGGACCAAGCAGGCGCCGGTGATGCAGGCCGACGCCAAATTCGGCGAGTCGGTGGTGTGGGCGCCCCATGTGGTGGCCCATGACGGAAAATACTGGATGTTCTATTGCGCGGGCGGCAAGAGCCATGAGCAATTCCACATCCACATGGCGACCTCGTCCGATCTGGTGAACTGGACGCGTCATCCCGCCAATCCGATGGTGGTTGACGGCTATGACGCGCGCGATCCGATGGTGCTGCAAGTGGGCAACCAATGGGTGCTCTATTATTGCGCCACCGAGACCCCCAAAGGCGGTCATCATGTGGTGAAGGCGGTAACCAGCCCCGACCTGATCCATTGGTCAAATCCACGCATCGTTTTCCGCTCGGCGGAAACGGGCACGTTCGGCGGCCCCACCGAGTCGCCCTTCGTGTTGGCGCGCAACAACAAATATTATCTCTTCGTCTGCACCAACGCGCCCTACAACACCAGCGCCGCTTATGTGAGCGACAATCCTTTCTCTTTCGACATCGCCCATACCGTGATGACCTTCCCCGCCCATGGCGCGGAAGTGGTGCATGCCGGCGACCGCTGGTATGTCTCAAGCTGCGGCTGGGAACAGGGCGGCCTTTATCTCGCCGATCTCAACTGGGATGACAAAGCTTGACCATCGTTGCGGGCGTCGATTTCGGCACCGAGAGCGTCAGGGTTTCCATCCTGCACAGCGAAAAAGGCCGGCTGGGCCTGGGCGTAGGCAGCTACCCGGTCCTGCGCCAACGCGATGATGCCGATTTCGCCGCCCAGCGCCACGAAGATCATTGCCGCGCATTGGAAACTGCTTTTGCGGCCGCGCTCGCCGCCGCCAAGGTGACGGGTGCGCAGATCAAGGCCCTGGCGGTGGATACCACCGGCTCGACCGTGGTTGCGGTGGACGAAAATCTCCAGCCGCTGGGGGACTATTATCTTTGGTGCGACCACCGTGCCTGGCGCGAAGCCGCCGAGATCACGGCCAAGGCACGCGAGCGCAAGCTGGCGGCACTGGACTGGTCGGGCGGCGCTTATTCGTCGGAATGGGGCTTTGCCAAATTGCTCCATTGGTTGCGCCATCATCCCGAAAAACGAGGCGCATTCGCCACCGCGCTGGAACATTGCGACATGATGGTGGCGAGTTTGTGCGGGATCACCAGCCTTTCCGACCTGCCCCGCTCGATCTGCGCCATGGGCCATAAATGGATGTGGAACGAAAGCCTGGGCGGGCTGCCGTCCGAGGCATTCCTGTCGTCCGTCGATCCGCTGTTCGCCGGATTGCGCCAGCATCTGAGCGGCAATTACCAAACCTCGGCGTCCATCGCAGGCGGCCTGTCGGGCGAATGGGCCCTGCGACTGGGCCTCAAAGCGGGCATTCCCATCCCGGTGGGCGCCCTGGACGCACACTGGGACGCGATCGGCGCGGGTTGCCGGATGGGCGATGTGGTGAACGTGATCGGCACTTCAACCTGCATCATGGCGCTTTCAGAATCCGAGAGGCTGATTCCCGGCGTCTCCGGCATCGTGCAAGGCTCGATCCATCCCGCCAAGCTGGGCATTGAGGCGGGCCTCGCGGCAGTCGGCAGCCTGTTCGACGCCATCGCGGGCCGCGCCAATCGCACCGTCGGCGAGCTGACCGAACAGATCGCGCAATATCGCCCCGGCCAGACCGGCCTGTTGCGTTTCGCCTGGGACAATGGCGACCGCTCGATACTCGCCGATCCCAGGCTGCGCGGCATCACCTTGGGCTGGCGGTTGAACCACACCGCAGCGGATGAATTCTTCGCCGCCATGGAAGGCACCGCCTTCCACACCCGCATTATCCTGGAGCGGATGGAGGAACATGGCGTGCCCATCGGGCGCGTGATCCATGGCGGCGGCATCCCCCAACGCAATGATGCGCTCAACCGCATCTATGCCGATGTGCTGGGAAAACCCATTCTGGTTCCGGCAAAAGACACGACCAGCCTGGGGTCGGGCATTTTCGCTTTCCTGGCGGCAGGCGCATTCGCTTCGGTCGAGGACGCGCAAGAGGCGCTCTCGCCCGGTTACCGGGTCATCGAGCCCGGCGCACATGGCGTTGCGGCATATGCGGATCTTTTCGCGCGCTTCCGTGAGCTTTATTTCGGCCTGGCGCATCTGGAGCGGGCGCACACGTGACGGCACCCGTGAGATGGCTCCCCTACTGCTCGAAGCGCACCTTGCTCCAGGCGTCCGGCTGGTGCGTGTCGTCCACGCCATGGCTATTCAGGGCCATGGCCGGATGCGGTTCAACTTCCTTCCCAGCCACCATCAGTTTTTGAAACCGTCCCAGAAACATCTTCCAGATGTCACCGGGCGTTGGCGGCAACGAGCGGCCCGCCGCCAGCAAAGCCAGGCTTTCCCAGGGGATGGCGATCTCAAGACTCCAGCCCCGGTCGACATCGCTATTGTCGTTGAGGGTGCCATCTACCTTCACGGCGGTTTTCAGGCCCGGAAGATCGAATCCTGTGAAAGCCCAGCGTGTGCCGCGCGGATGCGTGCCGCGCCAGAAACTGGTTCCGCTCCGATCGAAATTGCCACCGAATGTGTAGGATTTGGGATCGTGAACATCCAGCTGCGGCAGATCGAACTTGCCGCCCTTGCGGTAAGCATCCCGCCAGACGAAAAACACTTCATAGATCGTGTTGGCGGCATTGACTTCCAGCTCGTAATAGCAATCGCCGCCATCGATGAAGACCTCCAGATCATTCTCGAGAAAAATCAGGCTGTCGCGCTCGGCAAGCCGGGCTTCGACAAAAGGTTCCTCGGCCCAGAACGCGATATAAAGATGGGTGTCCGCCCAAAGGATGGCGGTCCTGGTTTCATACAGGCCGGGCCCGCCCGTCGCCATGTCGACAAAGCGCCGGCTCCAGGTGGCGTTTTTCCAGACCGGCTTTTCGATATTGCCGTCGATCTCAATCGGTTCCGCAATGCGCCGCGCGATATAGTCCGTCACAATGTTTTCTCCTGCGAGCGCGTTATTGCGCTTCGAATATCAGCCCCTTGGCCTGAAAATCCCCGGTCATGGATGCATCCACGCCATGCCCCATCCAGTAAGCGCCGCTTTGCGTCTCGCCCGGCGCATCGCCATCGATGGACTTCACGCGGTATTGCTTTTGCCGGTCGAGCCCAACGAGCTGGATGGCAGGCTGCCGGTCGAGCTTGGTGCTGGAATGCAGGAACGCGAACAGGATGGCCTGGCGCTTGTCCGGCGAAACATAAAAATTCGCGATCCTGCCGGACGCGTCATCCGGCCGGATCAGGCGATAGAGATCGCCTTGCTGCACCGTCTGGCGGACCTGTTTGTACGCGCCCACCATCCGGGCCGCGCTGGCGAACTCGCCCTCGCCCCATTTGTTGAGATTGGCGCCGATGCCCAAAGCGCCCTGCATCGCCGACAGGAAGCGATAGCCGAGAGACGTGACCCGATTGTTCACCCAGTTGGGCGAGTCACTGACCCAATCCATCATCACGCCCGGCGCATAGGCATGGGTGAAGCCGTCCTGGATGCTTAGGCGATCAAAAGGATCGGTGTTGTCCGATGCCCAGATCTGGTCCGTCAGGCCCATGATCCCCAGATCGACCCGCCCGGCACCCCCGGCACAGTCCTCGATCTCCAACTTGGGATGGCGCCGGCGCAACTCGGCGATGATCCCATAAAGGTTTTGGATATAGGTCACATAGATTTCGGGCTGGCGCTCCGGACTCACCTCCGGCCAACCGGGCTCGGACCAGTTGCGGTTATAATCCCATTTCAGGAACTGGATGTCGTTCTTGGAAAGAAGGTCGTCGAGCGACTTCAGGATGTAATCGCGCACGTCACGGCGCGCCAGATTGAGCACCAGCTGGTTGCGGCCTTCCGAACGGGGTCGTGTCGGGAAATTCATCACCCAATCGGGATGTGCCCGATAGAGATTGCTGTCCGGGTTGACCATTTCCGGTTCCACCCAAAGACCGAATTCCATGCCCAGGCCATGCACCGTGTCGATCAGCGGTTTCAGCCCATTGGGAAACTTCACGGGATTGACGGTCCAATCTCCCAGGCCCGCATGGTCATTGTTGCGGGCCCCGAACCAGCCATCATCCATGACAAAGCGCTCGACGCCGATGCGGGCGGCCTTTTCCGCCAGCGCCATCTGACCTTTCTCGTCGACCGCGAATTCGGTGGCTTCCCAGCTGTTATAGAGAATGGGCCGAAGCCGGGGCGCCGGACGCTGAGGCAATATACTGGTCATCTCAAAGCGGTGCAGAAGGCGGGACGCCCCGCCCATGCCTTGGCTGGAATAGCCGCCATAAAAGACGGGCGTTTCCAAAGATCCGCCGGGCTTCAGCGTATAGGCGAAATCGAAAGGATTGAATCCGCCCACCACGCGCACATCGCCAAGGGGATTGCGGTCCACGCTGATCCGCCAGGAGCCGCTCCAGGCCAAGGCACCGAACCAGACCGGTCCACTCTCTTCGCCCGAAAGGCCGGCGCGATCGATGGCGAACCAGGGATTGGCCTGCATGCCGGTCGAGCCGCGGCGGCTTTCGATCACCGTGGAGCCCTCGGTGATGGCGCGCGCCTGCAAGGACCATTCGGCGGCCCAGCGTCCCGTCAGGTAATGGAGGCGATAATCGATTCCGGTGGGAAGCGACCAGGCCGCGGACGATGCCTGGTCGATCCGCACGGCAGTCGAAGTCTCGTTCCGGATTACGGCCGACCGCCCGACAATCCCGGTCGATGGATCGATCGTGTAACGCAAGGTGACATGCAGCGGCCGGCGGATATCGCTCATTTCCACCGTGATGCTGTTGCCCTCGGCATGACCGGACCGGAAGATCAGCACCACATCCCGCACGCCATCGGGATAGGCCAGCTTGAGCGCGGGCTCGGTATACATCGGCCCGCCCCAGCCCGGATATTCCTGGGGCGTGATCGAATTGGCCGGATCCATGCCGGAATGATCGCGCGGCGCTTCGGCCTTCAGCGTGTCGGATGGCGCAAGGCGCGCACCCCAATAGACGGACTGCAAGACGCCGTTCGCGTTGACGCCAAAGGCATAAGTGACCTGCCCGCCGTCCAGCCGGAACATGAGCGAGGAAGGATCGAAATGCGCCTCCGCATGGGCCAGCGCGGGAAAGCCGAGCAGTCCGGCTGCGCAAAGGGCGGCGCGAGGAATCGCAGACAATTTCATGGCGATAAACTTTCCGAAGCCACGGTCATATTCTCAAGGGAGCGCCCCTTGGTTTCGGGCACTTTGACGATCACGAACAGGCCGCCGGCCAGGCAAATGGCGCCATAGATCAGGAATGTCCCCGCCGTTCCCAATGCCGCATTGAGGAAAGGGAATGTGTAGGTGAGCACAAAGGACGCAATCCAAAGCACCGCCACCGATGCGGAAACCGCCGAGGCGCGCATCCGGTTGGGGAATATTTCCGAGATCAGCACCCAGGTCACGGGCGCCAGGGACATGGCGTAACATCCGATGGCGCTCAGCGTCAGCGCCAGGATGCCGATGCCTCCGGCCCCCAGATGATAGGCATAGCTGGCGGCGGCATGGGACAGCCCGATGCCGAAACAGCCGAAGATCATCAGCCTCCGCCGGCCAACCCGGTCGACCAGGCCCATGGCAACCAACGTGAAGATCAGATTGATCGCGCCGGTGATGACGATATTGAACAGGATATCGCTGACGCCGTAACCGGCATTGCGATAGACCTCTTCCGCATAGTTGAAGATGATATTGATGCCGCTGAACTGCTGCAGAATTGCCAACAGAAAGCCGATCAGCAAAAGCCCCCTTATCTGCGGCGACAGCAATCCTTTCCATCCGTCCTGGGGCGAAGCGGCGAGAGACGCTTCGATGGCGTCGGTTTCTTTCGCGCTATAGCGGGGACCACCAATACGCGACAGAACCGCTTTGGCGTCCTGCGGGCGCCCGCGCGTCATCAGCCAGCGAGGGCTTTCGGGAATCAGCGGAACGCAGATCAGCAAGATGACGGCGGGAATCGCGACGGCACTGAACATCCAGCGCCAGCCCAATTGACCGTTCCACGAGGCGGCGATGATCGCTTCGGTCGCCCCGGCAGGCACAGGCTCGGCGATACGCCAGTTCGCGATCTGGGCGAGCAGAATGCCGATCACCAGAGCCAGTTGATTGAGGCTCACCAATCGTCCCCGCCAGCTGGCCGGACTTATTTCCGCGATGTAGGTGGGAGAGATGTTGGAGGCCAGCCCGATGGCGACACCACCCAGGATTCGCCACGTGATGAAAGCCCCGAAACCATAAGACCAGCCGGTCAGGATGGAGGAGACGGCGAACACCATGGCCGCTATGGCCAGGGCGGCCCGCCGCCCATACCGGTCGCTGATACGCCCCGCGATCAGAGAACCAAGGAAGCATCCGACCAGGGCGGAGCTGTTGGCCCAGGCAATCGCTTGCGGGCTGTGCAGATGAAAATAAGCCTCATAGAAAGGCTTGGCGCCACCGATCACCACCCAGTCATAGCCGAATAGAAAACCGCCAAAAGCCGCGACAAAGGCGATCAGCCAGACATAGGCCAGCCGGATATCGGCCTCGGAAGCTTCGGCGGTCTGGGCGATGGAAACGCTATGCATGGATCAGATCCCCGGAAATCATTCCAACTGACGCTTCTCAATCTCCTGATGCACTCAATCTTGCGGCGCGGCCTGCCCGATAGATTCCGCAAGCGGCTGCGGAAGGCCCGGCACGTCCACCTCGAATGCGAATACGCCGCCCGCCAAAGGTTGCCCGGCAAGGTCCTCAGGTGTGAGACCATGCCTGGCCGTGGTCACATAGGCGGTCTTGAGCGCATCGCCGCCAAAGGCCAATTTGGTGACCTGGGCGCAAGGCAGTTTCACTTCCGTGATTTTCTTGCCGTCCGGCGAGAAACGCCGCACGCACCACCCACCCCAGAACGCCACCCAAAGACAGCCTTCCGCATCGACGCTGGTGCCGTCGGGGAAGCCGTCCTCCGGCTTGAAGCGAATGAGGGGGGTCTTGTGTTCCAACGCGCCAACCTCGCCCACCGCAAAACGATAGAGCACATGGTCCAGCGTATCCGTGGCGTAGAAAGTCCGGCCATCCGGACTGAAAGCCGGGCCGTTGGAGATGCAATAGCCGCTATCCGCCAGAACCGGGGCCGGTTCCGCGCCCCAGCGATAGATGGCGGCGCTTTTCCGTTGGCTATCCTCATCCATGCTGCCGAACCACAGCCGGCCACGCCGATCGATGCAGGCGTCGTTGAGGCGATTTTGCGGCGTGTCTGCTTCCACGCGTGTCAGGATTTCGAACGCGCCGGTCTGCGAATGAAATCGCGCCACGGCGCCGGGCAGGCCCACCAGAAAGCTTCCCC
Source organism: uncultured Alphaproteobacteria bacterium (assembly GCA_937865685.1). Classification (GTDB taxonomy): domain Bacteria; phylum Pseudomonadota; class Alphaproteobacteria; order Micropepsales; family Micropepsaceae; genus Rhizomicrobium. The sequence continues at coordinate 31,235 of CALMGU010000156.1, forward strand.
ACGCTTCCGGAAGGACAAAGCTCACCTTGGCGGGTGCGGTCCAGCTTTGATGGCGGCCTGTATCGGGCGCAAAACGATGAATCTGCTTTTCGAATATATCGACAAACCACAGTGCCTTTTCCGATGCGGACCAGAAGGGCCCTTCGCCAAGATCGGCCTTGAGCGGCCAGACGCATTCAACCGAGGCCATGGAATGCCTCCACAAAGCCTTTCGCCTTTTTCAATACCGAGGCTGCATCGCTCCCGGCGCGATAGATGGCCGATCCGATCCCAAATCCGGCCGCCCCCGCCTTTTTGTATTCCGCTATTTTCTCGATGGTGACGCCGCCCACGGGTATCACGGGTATGTTGGCGGGCAGGACTTCCTTCAGCGCGCGAAGCGCGGCCGGTGAAACCAGATCGGTGGGAAAGGCCTTCAAGGCATCGGCGCCGGCATCGATCCCCGCGAATGCTTCGCTGGGCGTCGCAAAGCCTGGAACCGACAACAGGCCGGACGCCTTGGTCGCGGCGATCACGGCAGGGCTGGTGTTGGGCGATACCACAAGCTCCGCCCCGCAAGCGGCAACAATGGCGACCTCGGAAACAGATAGAACCGTTCCGGCGCCCACCATCAACGCCTGGCCATGCGCACGCTTCAGGATGGCGATGCTCTCAGGTGCGCTGGGTGAATTAAGCGGCACTTCGGCACAGAGAATGCCGGCGGCAATCAGGGCTTCACCGATTTCCGCCGCTTCTTCCGGACGCAGCCCGCGCAAAATCGCAACAAGAGGCCGCGTCGATAAAATGTGCTCCCAGCGGGATCTGCTCACGCCAAACCCTTTCGTGCTTGCCATATCCGCCAGAGCCCCCGTGCCGTCACGGCATCCGCATCGGCGATCTCCGCATCCGCCATGCCCAAGCTGGCCAAAGCGAGATTATAGAGGCTTGCCAGCCGTGGTTCCGCGATGATGGTTATCGATTTTGCCGCAAAGTGCCGCGTGGCTCCGCATATTTCATGGCCGATCAGAAGGCCGGAGAGATAAGACGCCAGCCCCGCGGCGCTCTCCGGCTCAAACAAGCCCTGGGTGCGGACATTGAACAGGCCATGCAGCAAATCCGGATCCGCGGCCGCATCCCGGACGCCCTGCAGAAAGACTTTCTCGTCCCGGACACCTTGCGTCCCGTCCGGCATCAGCCAGCCCAGGATCGAATGGTCCTTCAGGAGCGCAAAGAGTTCGCCCGTCATATAGGTCCGGAATTCCCGGATCTTTCCATTTTCCAGGGCGGCCCATTTGCTGTGGGTGCCAGGCGCGACCACCAGGCGAGACCCGGCCGTATTTTTCAGCCCCAGAATCTGAACCTCCTCGCCGCGCATCACATCGTGATGGCGCTGCGCGTCGCATGTCGAACCACCACCTACGATAAAAGCGGCGCCCTGCCCCGGAGCCGCAATCACGGTGCGGGAAAGCTCTTCGATGCCAAAGGGGCATGCGCAATAGGCGGCTTCCACCCATCCGTTGCGGCTGCCGATCATGCCGGACATCAAAACGGGAATGTCGCGGGACGTGCCTTTTCGCCAATCCGCGACGAGCGCTTCCAGCGCGGCATCGAAGGCCCGGTCTTTGACCGCGGATAGGCCGAGTGCTCCGCTCCGGCTCTCCAGCACATGCCCCTGATCATCGATCCTGTAGGCGCGATTGTTGGACGTCCCCCAATCGATTCCGATCAACGCTGTTTGCGTGGACGTCATGGCCGGATCTCAACCTAGAGCGTACTCAACCGGCCGCCATCGGCGGTGACGATCGAGCCGGTCATGAAGGCGGCATCGCTGGACGCCAGAAATGCCACCACGGCGGCAATGCTTTCGGGCTGCCCCAGCATATTGTCCGGCACTTTCTCCTCTCCGCTGGCGATGTTGGGACTGGTCCAGAACATCGGCGTGTCGATCGCACCCGGCGCGATAGCATTGGCCCGGATCCCCAACGATTTGCCTTCGATGGCGGTGCTGCGTGTCAGGGATGCGAGCGCCGCCTTGGCCGCGGCATAGGGCGCGACGCGCGCGGTCGTCTGAAACGCATGAATGCTGGAGACATTCACGATGGCGCCGCCCGGCTGCATAAGTCTGAGCGCCTCCTGCGTGAAATAGACCGCGCCCATGAAATTTACGTCCATCAATTGGCGCCATTCGTCGCCGCTGAAATCCTGGATCAGCTTGAACGCCATATATCCGGCAACATTGACCACCACATCGATATGGCCGAAGTGCGCCATCGCCGCTTTCATCACGGCCGCAACCTCATCTTCCCGTGAAACATCGCAATCCAAACCCAGAAGGTCGCGAGCGCCGTCTGCCCGGCAGGCATCTATGACGGCCTGCCGCTTGGCCGCGGCGGCGGGCAAATCCGTCAGCACAAGCGAAGCACCCTCTGACGCAAAGCGTCGTGCCGTGGCCGCGCCGATGCCCCCGGCTGCACCGGTCACGACAACGACCTTGCCCCGAAAGCGGTCCTTTGCGATTTCGCCGGTTACCATTCGCGCAGGCTCCCGTCATCGCCCCGCCATGCCGGATTGCGCCAGCGATGCGGAGATGCCGCGACATGCCGAACCCGCGCTTCATCGATGGCAATCCCCAGTCCCGGCGCGGCAAGCGTTTTGATCATGCCGTCTTCAAGATCGAAAGGCGCCGGATCTTGAAGATAGGTCAGGAGGTCATGCTCGCTGCTATTGTAGTGGATGCCCAGCGACATTTCCTGAATCACGAAATTGGGCGTGGTCAGTGCAAGCTGCACGCAGGCGGCAAGCGCGATCGGTCCCAAGGGACAGTGCGGGGCAATCGCCACGTCATAGGTTTCCGCGAAGGCGGCGATCCGCCGACATTCCGAGATGCCGCCGGCATGTGCAAGATCGGGCTGGGCCACATCAATAATCGCACCCTCCAGAAAAGGCTTGAAATCCCACCGGCTGTACAATCGCTCGCCCAATGCGATGGGGATGGAGGTTTGCGCGGCAATCTGCCGGATCGCCTCCGGCTGCTCCGACAGGAGCGGCTCTTCGATGAAAAGCGGACGCAGCGGCTCCAGAAGCGCAGCCAGCTGACGGGCCATGGGTTTGTGGATCCGGCCGTGAAAATCGATGGCGACATCCAGGCCAAGCTCTTGAACCCGGCGCACACGCTCCACGGCTCCATCCAGCAATCGCGGACTGTCGAGGCGCGCCATATCCGCCGTCGCATTCATTTTAACGGCGCGAAAACCTTGCGCGCGGCGCTGCTCGGCCTGCTCGACCACTTCGCTGGGCTCATCGCCGCCGATCCAGGCATAGGCCTGGACTTTGCTCCGCACCTGTCCTCCCAGAAGCTGCCAGACCGGAACGCCCAGCGATTTGCCTTTGATGTCCCACAGCGCTTGATCCAAGCCGGAAAGCGCAGACATGAGAACTGGACCGCCGCGATAGAAGCCCAGCCGGTAGGCCAGCTGCCAGATATCTTCGATTTGTCTCGCATCCACGCCCAGGAACCGGTCCCGCAAGGATTCGAAAGCGCCTTCGACCGCTTCGGCGTGCCCTTCCAGACTGGCTTCGCCCCATCCGACAATGCCGTCCATCGTCTCGACGCGGACGAAAAGCCAGCGGGGCGGCACGCGGAACGTCTCGATCTTGACAATAGCATTCATCCGCGTCCTCCCGAACGCCGCGACTGGTGGCGCGCGCTCTTGACCGCCTTGGATATGGAAAGGCCCGTGCCGGCCAGCAACCGGCCCATCGCCTGGCGCGCCGCCGCGGCATCGCGCCGGCGAATGGCTTCGAGCACCGATCCATGGTCCTTCAGGGAATCGAAAGGATTGGCCGATGTATCGGCCGAATGAAACAATAAGGTGTTGAGGGCCGCATGGATCAGCGAGCCCAGGGGTTGCATGAAGGGATTTCCCGTCGCTTCCAGGATCGCTTCGTGAAAGGCGAGATCCGCAGCGGTCCAATCCGCGATATCCTCGGCCGCTTTCATGGCCGCGAAAGCCTCTTCCAACCCGCGCAACTGGCGTTCATTGCGTCCGCTGGCCGCCATCGCGGCGGCTTCCGGTTCGATGATGACCCGCAGCTTCTGGAAGTTCTGGGCAAATTCCGAATAATCGAAAACGCGGCAGTAGAGATCCAGAACGACCGGATCCAAAAGATTCCAATAGCGCGAAGGCCGGACCTGCGTGCCGCTCTTGGGCCGCGAAACGATAAGCCCTTTCGCTCCCAATATCTTGATCGCTTCGCGCAGCACCGTCCGGCTGATGCGCAGTTCCGCCATCAGCTCTGGCTCGATGGGCAAGGATTGAGACGGCGCGTAGGTGCCCTTCAGGATGCGCAAGCCGATTTCCTCGACCACGGACCAAAGGAGGCCGCGGCCGCGAATTTCGGGGGCCGCCGCTTTGACCGGCCGGAGCTTGGGCTTGGGCTTGGATTCAGGGCGTCGATTCATTGACAGCGTTTTACATCCTATCATACGATGATAGTCCGGCTGGCGGGGACGCGCAATGACGCTGACGATCGTGGACGGCCTGATCATCGGGCTCTATCTGCTCGTGGTGATCGCGATCGGCGTGGCGCTGAGGCAGCGCACCAGGACCAGCGAAGACTTTTTCCTCTCCGGCCGCTCCATTCCCGCCTGGGTGGCGGGCCTGGCTTTCATGTCCGCCAATATGGGCGCCCAGGAAGTGGTGGGAATGGCCGCGTCGGGCGCGAAATATGGCCTGGCGACCAGCCATTTCTATTGGGTCGGCGCGATCCCGGCGATGGTCTTTCTGGGCCTTTTCATGATGCCGCTTTATTACGGCTCCAGGGCCCGGTCCGTGCCCGAATATCTCAAGCTGCGCTTCGACGAAAAAACCCGCCTGCTGAACGCGGCGACATTCGCCTTTATGACCGTCATATCGTCGGGCATCTCCATGTATGCCATGGGTCTTTTGCTCAATTCGCTTTTGGGATGGTCGTTCGATCTCAGCATCTGGCTTTGGGCGGGTATTGTCCTCAGTTACGTCTTCATGGGCGGCCTGACGTCCGGGATCTATAATGAGGTCCTGCAGTTTTTCCTGATCGTGTTCGGCTTCGCGCCGCTGGTTATCCTGGGACTGATCGATATCGGCGGTTGGCCGGGACTGATGGCGAGCCTTGCGGACGTATCGCTGCAGCGGGGCTATCCGGCCGATGCACTCTCCACCGTTTGGCGGCATACCGGAAGCGCGGCCGACAATCCCCTGGGCGTGGGCTGGCTCGGCATCAGCATGGGCTTGGGATTTGTTCTGTCCTTCGGCTACTGGTGCACGGACTTTCTTCTGGTGCAACGCGCAATGGCCGCCGATTCCCTTTCGGCGGCACGCCAGGCGCCCATCATCGCGGCGATCCCCAAGCTGCTCTTCCCCGCGCTCGTGATCCTTCCCGGAATGATTGCCATCGGGCTGACCCATCGCGCGGGCGGAATATCCTTTCCGCTCAAGCCGGATGGATCTCTGAATTACGACCTCGCCATGCCCTTGATGCTGGCGCGTTATCTTCCGACCGGGCTATTAGGCCTGGGGATCACGGCCTTGATGGCAAGCTTCATGTCGGGCATGGCGGGAAATGTGACTGCCTTCAATACGGTCTGGACCTATGATCTCTACCAGGCCCATATCCGGCCGAATGCATCGGACAGGCATTATTTGAATGTCGGGCGGATCGCCACTGTCGCGGGCGTGTTGCTGTCCATCGCCGCTGCCTATCTGGCCGCGCGCTTCAACAACATCATGGATCTGCTGCAGCTGGTGTTCGCTTTCGTCAATGCCCCGCTTTTTGCGACGTTCCTCTTGGGGATGTTCTGGAAGCGCACCACCGGTCACGGAGCTTTTGTTGGCCTGTTGACGGGCACGATCGGCGCCGCGCTTCATCATGGCCTGACCATCCCCCAGCAAGCCATTCCCGGAATAAAAGGCGGCTGGCTCTTTATCGTCCACACTTATCCCAGCGAGATGGCACAGAATTTTTCAACGGCCATTGTCGCCTGGACGACTTGCTTACTGGTGACGGTGGTGGTCAGCCTGATGACGCGCCCGCGCCCGGACGACCAGCTCAAGGGGCTGGTATATTCCCTGACCGAGAAGGGACATGAGAAGCCGGCACACTGGTATCTCAATCCCACCTTGCTGGCTCCGTTGGTTCTGGGCGCTGCCCTGGCGCTCAATCTCGTTTTTTGGTGACACATGGGACTGGATATTCGCCTGCCGATCGGAGCCTTGTTCACCGCTCTTGGCTTTGTGCTGCTTATTTATGGCGCGATCAGCGATCCGTCGATCTATGCGCGATCGCTGGGCATCAATGTAAATCTGAGCTGGGGATGCGTTCTTCTGGTATTCGGTCTCGCCATGCTTCTGGCAAGCAGACGCCAATCCGGGAAGTAGGAACCTTGCCTTCCAT
>CALMGU010000157.1 GCA_937865685.1 uncultured Alphaproteobacteria bacterium
CGATGCGCGTCATCATGGTCGGACCTTCGTCCAAGGTGACATAGGCGATGACATAAGGCGGCGAAGCCGTCCGGCTGATGCTGAAAGAATAGATTCGTCCGCGGCCGGAAGCCGGGCGCCATTCGGTCTCTGCACTGGCGCAATGCGGACAGATCGCGCGCGGATACCAATGCGCGCGCTGACAGGCGGTGCAATATTTCAGGAGAAAGCGGCCTTCAGCCAACTCGGCCCAGAATTTCTGATTTTCCGGTTGATGATCCAGGGCTTCCTGCAGCGCGCTCATCGGCTCAGATCCTTTCCAGAACGAGCGTGGCGGAGCCATGGCGGGTGCCCAGCATACCGCCCGTGCCATGGGCGACTGCCAGATTCAGATTGGGAACCTGGACGGCAGGATGTGCTTCTCCCCGGATCTGACGAACTGCTTCGATGATCTTGGTCATGCCGCCGCGATGCGCGGGATGGTTGTTGCAAAGCCCGCCGCCATCGGTGTTGACGGCAAGGGGGCCCTGGCCGGAAATCAGTTTGCCGTCGGCGACAAAGGCGCCGCCCTTGCCGCGCTCGCAAAAGCCCAGATCCTCCAATTGGATCAAGACGGTGATGGTGAAGCTGTCATACAGCGACGCATATTTGATGTCCGATGGCTGCACGCCGGCTTCGGCATACGCCGCTGCGCTGCTGAACCGGCCTGCCGAATAGGTCAGGTCGATATCACCGCCCGCCGTGTGCTTGACGGATTCGGCGGCGCCCCGGATTTTCACCAGCGGGCGCTTTAGGCTGCGGGCGATTTCCGGGCGGGTGACGATCACTGCGCCGCCCCCGTCACTCACGATGCAGCAATCCAGCTTGTGCAGCGGGTCGGCCACCAATTGCGAATTCATCACCTCTTCGACCGTGACGGGCGTGCGCAGCATGGCATTGGGATTGTGCTGCGCGTGATGAGAAGCGGCGACCTTGATCCAGGCCAATTGCTCGCTGGTGGTGCCATATTCATGCATATGGCGCTTTGCGCACATGGCGTAGGTATTGAGGATCGTCATTCCGAAGGGCGTTTCCCAGGCATAATCGGGCTGCGCCGGGCTGTCCGCCCGCTTCAAGCCGCCTTTGGGAACGCCTTCGCTGCGCGGGCGCCCGGCCAATGTCACCAGCGCGACATTGCATTTGCCCGCCGCAATGGCCTGGGCCGCATGGTTGACGTGCAGGATGTAGGACGATCCGCCGATATTGGTGGAATCCACATGGCGGACCTTGAGATTGAGATAATCCACCATGGAGAACGGACCCGTGCCGGGCACGTCGCCAGCGCAGAAATACCCGTCAATGTCGCTCTTGCTGAGGCCTGCATCCGCCAGGGCGCCCAGCGCGACTTCGCCATGCAGCTGCGCCAGTGAGCGATCCGGCGCCTTGCGCAAAGGATGCTCATAGGCGCCGACGATATAGGAGTGCCCGTTGGCGGCCATGTTCAGCTCCTTGCCTTTGCGGCTGCGCCGCCATCGACAAGCTCGTCATAGTGTTTGGTGGCGGCGACGGAGGGGCGGGTTTGAATATGATCCCACCAGCCGGAAAGCGTGGGAAAACGATCCCGCCAGTCCCAGTCCGACGGAAAGCGGAAATCCAAATAGCCGAGCGCGGCGATGATCGCCACATGGCCGATGTCGAAGGGTTGGGTGCCGAAGTCCGCCGCTTCTTTCTCCAAGGCCTGGAAGATATAGGGCAATTTCTTGTTCGCGGCGGCGATCCGGATGGCGGACTGGTTCTCTTGCTGCCGCGTCCGTTCCGTCAGCCAGTGCAAGAGAAGCTCGGAAAGGCCGTCGCCAAGGGCGTGACGCCGCTCTGCCGAAAGCCGGGCACAAGGATCGGACGGGTGAAGCGCGCCGCTGCCGCGAACCGCGTCGAGGTAGTAGCAGATGGTGGATGAATCGTAGATCGCTTCGCCATCCGCCAGCAACACTGGGATCTGGCCCAGTGGATTGACCGCCAGCAATTCGTCGCGCGGCTGCGTGGCCATCGCAATGCTGGGTATCAATTCGATCTCCGCGATCAGGCCGGTTTCATGGGCCGCGATAAGCGCCTTGCGCACAAAGGGAGATCGGGGGGACCAATAGAGCTTCATTCCGTCGTGCGGCCTTGTCAGGAAAAGTCAATCAGCCGGAAGTTCCGGAATGGCCGGGGCCGCATTCTTGTTGCGAGCCCGACGTTCCAGAATTTTGTCTTCTTGCTTCAAAATATGTTGCCAGATTTGACCGTTTTGCACATGATCAAATTCTGCGCGCGGGATAGGAAACGTCAGGACGAAAGGCGCGTCAACCGACTAATGGGGAATAACCATTGAGTAAAACTCAATAACTGCCCATGCCGCGCCGCATGCCGCCCTTGAACGCTCTGCGCGCTTTCGAAGCCGCGGGCCGCCATGTCAGCTTCACCAAAGCTGCGGACGAGCTTCTCGTCACGCCTGGCGCGGTCAGCCGCCAGATCAAGCAGCTGGAAGAATTCCTCGGCATCGAATTGTTCGAGCGCACCAGCCGGGATCTGCGCATTTCCAATGAAGCGCGGGATTTTGTCGCCAATCTGGGTAGCGCTTTCGATCAGATCGAAAGCGCGACCAGGCGGGTGATGGGCGCGCAGCATGGCCGGTCCCTGCGTGTCCAATGCGCCATGACTTTTACCTTGCGCTGGCTGGTTCCCCGGCTTCCCCTATTTCATCGCCTTTATCCCAAGCGCGACATTCAACTGGCCACGTCCCTGTCTCCCATGCCGGCAAGCCAGATCGCGCTGGGGGATGTCGATATCGCGATCCAGCAAGGCACCGGGGAATGGCCGGGGCTTTTTTCGCACCGGCTGGCCGGCAGCGCGCTCATTCCGGTTTGCAGCCCGTCATTCGCCCGCAATCTGGGTTCGCCGCCCGCGATTTCCGCGCTGGGCGAAGCAACCCTGCTTCGCTCCATGGTGAGGCCCAGCGATTGGCGCGAATGGCTGGACGCCGCCGGCGCCCGCAAGATCGACAGCGAAAGAGGAATCGAGTTCGAAAGTTCTAGCCTGGCTTATCAGTCCGCCATGGAGGGGATCGGCGTGGCGATCGGGCAGATGGTGCTGGTGGTGGATGATCTGGTGGCGGGCCGCCTGGTGGCGCCCTTCGATTTCATCCATGACAATGGCTATGCCTATTACCTGACCTATGCCGAGCAGGCGCTCGAAAAGCCGGGAGTTGCGGAGTTTCGCGATTGGATACTAGGCCAGGCCGCGGAGTATGAGGCGACGTTGCGGACCATGCGCCTGCCGGGCGTCAAGGGCCGGGTGCCGGCCTAAAGCGGATTTGCGCGCGGGCCTTCGATCGTTCCATCGGCAAAGAACCGGTCGATTTCGGTCGCGCTGTAACCGCCGATCTGTTTCAGAATCTGCGCGGTATCCTGGCCAATGACGGGCGCCGGCCGGCGGATCGAAAGCGGATCTTCCTCGACCTGCAAAGGAAATCCCTTCACGGTCGACCCGGCGAAGTCCAGCATGGCGTGCGACCAGGATGTGCCGTGTCCCGTTAGAATTCCGCGGCCAGTCTCGACTGGGGCGGCGCTTATTCCCTGATCGCGCAAGAATGAAACCATCGCCGCGGCGGGGCTTTCGGCGGTCTTTGCTTTCAGCTTTTCCCGCAAGGGTTGGCCGGCATCAGGGCCCAGCGCCGCCATCAGACGCGCCACATCGCCGGCTTCCACGGTTACCGCCAGCCATTGTCCATCGGCGGCGAGGAAGCAATCCTGCAGCGCATAGGGCGGTTCGGCATTTCCCAGCCGGCGCACGGTGTGGCCGGTGGACATGGCGGCAAACCGGTCGCCGATCATGAAGGCGGCCAGGTCGCGTTGCGACAGTTCGAGATGAATGGCGTTGCTGCCGCCACGCACGGCACGCAAGGCACTGGCGATGGCACCCGTGGCGAACATGGCCACGATCTGGTCGGGATAATTGACGTCGCGCCCCGATATGGTCGGCGCGCCGTCTTCATAGCCGGTTGCCCATGCCAGCCCGCTCAAGGCTTCCAGAGTGGATCCATAGGATATCTGGTTGGCGTCGGGCCCGGTTTCGCCCTGGCTGGAAATAGATGCCAGGATGATATGCGGATTGGCCGAACGCAGCACATCGAATGCGATGCCCAGGTCCTTTAGAACGCCGCGCCGGAAATTCTCGATCACCACATCGCAATTGCGCACGAGGCGCAGGAAGATGTCCTTGCCGTCCTGCCGCTTCAGATCGATGCTGATGGCCCGCTTGTTGCGGTTGGTGGCGCGGAAGAGGGGTGGCACCTGGTCTTCAGTGTCGCTCCCCAGGACCCGGAACGGATCGCGATAGGTGGGCGATTCCACCTTGATCACGTCCGCACCCATATCCGCCAGAAGCGCGCCGGTTGCCGCCCCCGCCGTGATGATGCCCAGATCCAATACCCGGCAGTCAGTCAGCAATGGCATTGCCGTTTTCTTCCGTCTGATGCCGTATTTCCCCACCGGTCCATCCGATCGGAAGCTTGGGCGCCTTTGCTTCCGGCACCGCATTTTTCAGCGGCCCGAACAGATCGCGGGCGAGATTGTGCGGGTCCTGAAGTGCTTCTTCCAGGCTCCATACCGGGCCAAGCGGCAAGCGATGATATTTCGCCAATGCCTGGATTTGCGCGCGGGACATGTCCCCAAAGCAGCTCTCGATGACCTCGGCAAGTTCCGTGGCGTGGAGAAGGCGTGACGGACGGGTGGCGAATTTTTCCGCCTCAAGCCGCGGATCGGACAAGGCCTGCTTCAATCGCGGCCATTCCGGCTCCTGATAGACGAGGGCGGCATAGCCGTCCTTACAGCGCAATATCTGCCACTCGCCTTCGCGGCCGGCCCGGCTGGGCAACGCGTCGGTATGCGCGTCGAGAGGCAGCGCCTTCCAGTTCAGCCAGATGATGGCTTCCAACAGGCTCGCATGTATCGTGCGCCGCGCCTGATCCTTGGCGGCAAGCGCCGCGGCAAGCCCGCTATAAACGCTGAGACCCAAGGAAAAAGCTTCCTGCTGCCCTCCCAGCTTGAGCGGCTCGCGGTCCGGTTCGCCCACCATCGCCAGAAGACCACCAAGCGCGGAGATGGTGAAGGCGCTGGCTTTCGGGCCGGCACCGAATTGCGTGCCCCCGAACATCGACAGTATTGCGCAAAGCGGCGGGCAGTTGGCGCGGCCCATTTGCGCCACCAAGCCGGCATCGCAGATCATTGCATCCGCATCGCCGGAAATGGAGCGCGGATCCGCGCCGGTTCTGTGTTCCTTTCCGGCGCCAAGAAAAATGTCGAGTGCAGGATCGAAGCCCCGATCCCGTCCCGCAATCCGGATCACCTTGGCTCCCAGATCGGCCAGGATGCGGCCGGCCATCCCGGCCGCCAATACCAGCGCGTCCGCCGCTTCGTCCGATATCGCCTCGACCACGACAAGGCCGCTGTAAGGTGAGGCTGCCATCATGCCAGGGTTCGCTGCCAGAGATCGAATAGCCTGGCCCAGGTCGCTTCCGCGGCATCCGGATGGTAGCAGCGGCCATTGCTGAAGCAGTAGCCATGCTCGGTCCCCGGGAAAATTTCGATGCGGTGACGCGGCCCGGCGGCCGCAGCGACTTCGCGGATTCTTGCAATCGTCTCCGGCGGCGCGGATGTGTCGCGCTCCGCGAAACCGAAATAAAGCTCGCCGCGCACTTTTCCGATCAATCTGTCCGGCGATCCGTCATCGTTCGTCACCAGATCGACGCCATAGAGAGAAGCCGCCGAGGTGAAGCGATCACCGAATTTGGCCGCCACCGCGACCGCATAGCGGCCGCTCATGCAGAAGCCGACGCACGACACTTTTGCGGCATCCGCGGATGAGTCGCCGTCGAGAAAGGCCAATAGCCCCGCCGTATCTTCGACGACGCGGTCATTGTCCAAACTGCGAAGACAGGCGCCGATCACCGCCGACATGCGGTCGTCGCGGCGGGCCAGATCGAACCGGATGCGTCCCAAGCGATAATAAAGATCGGGAAGGACGCAGTAATATCCCCGCGCGGCGACCCGCCGGGCCATGTTGAAAAGCTCTTCGCGGATGCCGGGCGCGTCCATGTACAAAATCACCACGGGGTGTGGTCCATCGCTCTCGGGATGAACCACGAAGGTCGGCATCGCGCCGTGGCGCGTCGGCACGGAAACTTCTCTTTCCTTCATCTTTTCTCCTTGTCGGCCGTGCCTATGGAGCAATCTTGAACGCATGTTGAGTCCGGCCTTCGATCTGCCGGTACGCGATCACGACACGCTTTCCGATCCAGCTCTCTTTGGGTTCCGGCCCGATCAGGTTCGAAACCAGGATGGGACCTTCGTCCAGGCGAACGGCGATGGCGTTATAGGGTGGCACATGGTCCGCGAAATATTGCTTGTGGAAAACAACCCAGCTGGCGATTTCACCGCGACCGGAAATGTCGGTCCAAGCATAGGCGAGTGAAAGGCAATCCGCGCAGACGGGGCCTGGCGGGTAGCGGAAAGTGTTGCAGCTGCCGCACTTCTGCAATTGCATCCTTTGACGATCGAGGCTTTGCCACATGGGCCGATCGTAAAGCGTGATTACAGGTGCGCTGTTTGCCATAGATCAATTTCCGTAGATGATGGAAATGGCTTTGCCGGCGACGTCGGAGCTATAATGCACGTTACGGCAATTCTCGACCTGGCATGCACCGGCTTCTCCGCGAACCTGGCGCACCGCTTCGATCTGATGATTCCATCCTTGCATATAGCTCTCGGAAAGATGCCCGCCCGAAGTGTTCACGGGAAGCCCGCGCGCCAGGGAAATTCCGTCTTCGCGCATATACCGGCCCACATCCCCCACCGCACAATAGCCATACCCTTCGAGCGCCAGGGGGATGTGAAGCGAGAAGCTGTCATAGATCTGCAAGGCGTCCATCTCTTCCGGCCCCAGAGAGGCCATGTCGAAGACCTGTTTGGCCACCTTGGTTTGGGCGGATTGATAGAAATCCAGCAATCGAGGCTCCAGGCTTGTGGCGCCCCGGTTGAGATCGTGACGCCCGACCCCTTTGATGCGGACGGGCGCGCGCCCGATGCGCCGGGCCTTGTCCGCTTCCGCCACAATCAGCGCCACGCCGCCATCATTGATCAGGCAATAGTCGAAGAGATGAAGCGGCTCGCAAATAAAGGGTGAAGCGAGATAATCGTCGATGGTGATCGGCTTGTGCATCAGGGCGCGCGGGTTGCGGGAGGCGGCGAGGCGCTGGGCCACCGCGACTTCGCCCAGCTCTGCCGCCGTCAATCCGCGCGCTTCCATGTATCGGCGCGCCATCATGGCGTAGAGCGCGCCTTGGGACGTGAAGCCCCAGGGCGCATGGTAGACATAGGAAAGAAATGCGCCGCCGCCCATCGCTTCCGGACCGCCATATTGCGTGCCCGCCGACCGCTGATCGTTGCCGTAAACCAGGGCTATGACCGACGCCAATCCGGCCTTGATCGCCTGGCAGGCTTCCAGAACGGCCGTCATCGCATCCGCTTGCCCGCCCCAGCCGACATTCAGGCCCAAAAGCTCGCCCATGCGCTCATAGGCGGTGGTCGGCCCGACGATCAGACCGTCGATCGCGCTTTTGTCGATGCCGGAATCGGCGAGCGCGGCAACAAAAGCTTGTGCCGCATAGCCGGTTGAATCGTGAGGGCATTCTCCGGCGCGGACGCGGGCATGATCGCCCACCCAGTCTGTTTGGCCTATGCCGATGACAGCGGCAACGTCTGCGAGGGAGTTACTCATAACAACTATCCGCCTTCCTGTCCGGCGACGGCACTCCAGCCGGTGCGGCAAAATCCGATTGCAAGGGGGCGCGGTCAAACGACTTAAGCGAAAGGACGCTTGAGCTATTCTCAAGAGCAGGCTTCTTGAACCGCTTCTCCAACAGTGATGAGGTGCCGCGCATTGAAGGCCATATCGGGGGACGGATGCCGACCAGATGGATCGAGGTGAACGGCGTTCAACTGCGCTACGACTATCTTCCGGGTCCCTCCCTGGCCGTGGTGTTGGTGCATGAGATGGGCGGCATGCTGGAAAGCTGGGACGACATCATTCCCCTTCTTTTCGGAAAAGTGACGCTGCTGCGGTACGATCAGCGCGGCGCGGGCCTTTCGGAAAAGCCTCGCACGTCATTCGCCATCGGCGATGCCGCGGACGATCTGGCGATGCTGGCCGAAACGTTGCTTCCGGATATTCCCATCGTGGTGGTGGGTGCGGCGGTCGGAGGCGCCATCGCCGCGACGTTTGCCGCGCGTCATCCCGACAAGATCAAAGCCCTTATTTTGCTGGCGCCCGCCACCGGGCTGGCGGACGAAAAATTGGCCGCCGCGAAGGCCAATATCGACAAGCTCGAACAATCGGACGTGCGGCGCACCTTTCCCGGAAAGGCCTGGATCGACCTTTCGCGTTTCGAACGGATCCGGCTCGCGGCGGACCCCACAAGCCTGGCCGCGACCTGGCGGATGCTGGCGGATCTGAAGATGGACGAGGTGCTCCGGGCGATATCCTGCCCCACCTTGGTGCTGGGAGGCCGGCACGATACGGCGCGCCCGCCCGATCACCTTGCGGGGGTTGCGGCGCAGATCGCGCATGCGCGCTTCGAGGTCCTCGAAGCCGGTCACATATTGGCGATGGATGCGCCCGAACGCGTCGCTTCGGTCATTCTCTCCTTTCTGGAAGAGTGCCTGGCCGAGAAAAATCACCTTTGAGATTTTCTCATAGAGGGGCCTTCTTAACTCGATTGACCGGCCAGGGGCATCGGCGCAGGTTCACGATGAGGGTGGAACCCTTTTTAAAAGACCAGCGTGCCGGAAAAGGTGAGCCAGCCGGACAGGCCTCTCGGGGAGGACATGGTGCAAACAAGACGCGACATGGTGGCGGGTGCTGCTTGCGCCTCCATCTGGCTGGCTGGAAACCGGGCGGCGCAGGCCGCGCCGTCACAGGCGCTGATCAATGCCGCGAAGGCTGAAGGAAAGGTCGTCTGGTACACCGGCATGATCGTCAAGCAGCTGGTGCGCCCATTGGTCGAAGCGTTCGGCGCCAAATACGGCATTGAGCTGAAATACGCGACCGCTGGAGATTCCGAGACCGTCTTGAAACTGACCAGCCAGGCCAGGGCACGGCGGATGGAAGCGGATGTGTTCGATTCACCCGGCACCGCCATTCCGCCCTTGACCAAAGCCGGGCTCATCGAGCCCTTCGCGCCCAGCGGCGCGGCAAAATATGACGCGAAATTCAGGCCGCCAAGCCGTATCTACACCGCCATGTACGCGCTGTATCTGACCACCGCGTACAATACCGCCCGCGTCAAACCCGATGAGGCGCCGCGAACCTATAACGACCTGCTCGATCCGAAATGGAAAGGCCGCATGGTCTGGACCGATACGCGGGGCATCTCCGGGCCGCCCGGGTTCATCGGCAATATCCTCAAGACCATGGGCCAGGAAAAGGGCATGGCTTATCTGAGCAAACTGGCGCAGCAGAAGATCGTCCGCGATCCCGGCAACCAGCGTGTCGTGCTCGACAAAGTCATTGCCGGCCAGTTCGCCATCGGTCTGATGACCTATAATCATCATGCGGTGATCAGCAAGGATCGCGGCGCGCCGGTCGCCTGGGTGAAAATGGAGCCGCTGGTGGCAAATCTGGGCGTGATCGCCCTGGTGAAGAACGCGCCGCGGCCCAATGCGGCGAAACTTTTTCTGGAATATCTGGTTTCGGATGAAGGCCAGAAAATCATCCGCGAAGCAGGATACCCGCCCGCGGACCCGGATGTGACAGCCAAGGATCCTTCGATCAGCCCGGCGACGGGAAAGTTCAGCACCACATTGCTGGCTCCCGAAATCTCGTCCCAGGACAGCGAACCCTTGGCCTCCTGGCTGAAAATCTACGACCAAATGTTCAAATGACTTTGCAGATTTCGCGGGAGCAGGGATCGCCGGTCGATGTTGCCCTTGTGGGCCGCAAGCGCGCCAATCCGTTGACCCTGCTTGCCGGCGGAATGATGCTTGTCATTGCCATTCTGATCGTGCCGCCGGTCTTTGTGCTGCTTCAAAACAGCCTGTTCGTGACCAATCCCGACGGGTCGCATGGCGCGATCACGTTTGAGTATTTCGTCAGCCTGTTCCAGGAGGATGGGATCCTGCGGAGTGGCGCAAATTCCCTGAAATTCGCTGTTCTGACCACGTTCTTTTCTCTTGTCCTGGGCGGCTCCCTGGCATGGATCGTGGAACGGACGGACGCGCCGTTCCGCGGACTGGCTTTTCTGATGTCCGTGGTGTCGCTGGGCATACCCTTGATCATTTATGTCCCGGCTTGGCTGTCTTTTCTGGGCCCCATCGGGCCGGTCAACGAGATTTATCGGACCTTGAGCGGCGACAGCGGCAATCTGTTCGAAGTCAATTCCATCGCCGGCATGGTCCTGATCGAAACCTTGGGATGGCTGCCGCTGTCCTTTCTGTTGTTCGCCGCCAATTTCCGCGCCGCCAACGCGGAACTGGAAGAGGCCGCCCGGATGAGCGGCGCCAGCATCGCTTCCATGGTTTGGCGGATTTCCATACCCCTGGCGGCGCCGGCGGTTTTTGCGGTCGGCCTGTTCATCCTGATCAGCGCGCTGCAGTCGTTCGACGTGCCCAAGCTGGTCGGCACCTCCGCCAACATCAAGCTCCTGACCACCGACATTTACGACAGCATTCGCGCGGCTGTCCCCCCCAAGGTGGGCCTGGCCAGCGCCTATTCGGTCATTCTCTCCATTGCCGTGGCGGGGCTGATGTATTTTTACAGCCGGGTCTCGCGCAACGCATCGCGCTACGCCACGGTCACCGGCAAGGGATATCGGCCGCGTTTGCTTCCGCTCGGCCGCTACCGCTGGCTGGGTGGGGCATTCGTCATCACTACCGTTTTCGTGGTCCTGGCGGTGCCGTTGCTCAGCCTGCTCTGGATCGCATTGACGCCATATAGCGAGCCGATCAGCGTTGCGGCGCTTTCCACGCTCACGCTGGAGAATTTCGCCATCGTTCTGGGCAGCAGCGATTATCTCGGCCTGGTGCTCAATACGGTTGTTTCCGCCGCCGCGGCCGCCACCATCACGATGGCAATCATGGTCGTCTGCGGATGGCTTGTGGCCCGGCGCCGCAGATTTCATGCCGTCATCGACCAAATGACGGCGATGCCCATGCTGATACCCGGCATCGTGCTCAGTGTGGCGATGATGGATGTCGCGCTGCGCTCTCCGATTCCGCTTTACTCTACTCTGTCCATCATCGTTATCGCCTTCGTCATTCATTATATGCCCTATGGCATGCGCTACACATTCGGGGGTGTGCTCCAGATTCATCGCGAATTGGAAGAATCGGCGGGGGTTTCCGGCGCTTCTTCCCTGGCGGTATTGCGGCGCATTGTCGTTCCGCTGCTTTGGCCCGCCGTCCTTGCGGGCTGGATTTTCATCTTTCTGAACGCGTCGCGCGATCTTTCCACGCCCATCATCCTGGCCGGCCCCGACACCAAGACCATCGCGGTCGCCATCTTCGATCAGGCCGCCAATGGCGAGTTCAGCGAGGTCGCCGCGCTGGGACTTTTGTGGTCCCTGCTGATGAGCTCCGTGGCCATGATCTTCTATGTCTGCATGCGGCGGCGCGGCGGCAATCTGTTCGGCCCTTGAAGGTCCACGAGGCTGCATGGATCTGTCGGCATTGGGCAGCAATGGCTTTCGCACTTACATTGTCGCCAATTTTCTTTCCATTCTCGGCATCTGGATCAACCGGATAACGGTGGCTTGGCTGGGCTGGTCCCTGACGGGATCGGCGGCCTGGGTGGGGGCGCTGTCCTTTCTGTTGTTCGCGCCCACGCTGGTCACGGGTCCCTATTTCGGTGCACTCGCGGACCGGATCGATGTCAAGCAGGGCGCGCTCGTCACCCAGTCGATGCTGGTGCTTCTGACCCTTCTGCTGGCCATTCTCGACCTGGCGGGATTTGTCGATATCTGGCTCCTCAGCTTCATCGCTTTGCTGTTCGGCATCACCGCCAGCGCCAACAGCCCGATCCGGCTCACGCTGGTGCCGCAGCTTGTGTCCAGCCGGGCGATTGCGAACGCCATCACCTTGATATCGATCAATTTCAATGCGGCCCGCCTGATCGGGCCGGCTATCGGTGGCGTCGCGATTGCCAAACTTGGTTCCGGCATGACGGCATTGGTCAGTTTCGCGACATTGCTGCCGATGCTGGTGACGTTACCGTTCCTGCAGACCAAAGCGAAAGCGGCACACAGCGCGACCGAAGGCGTGGGCGCGCAGCTCCTGGAAGGGTTGCGGCGCGTGTGGCAGAGCGAGCATCTGTGGCACGCCATGCTGGTCACGGCGATTTCCTCCATCATTCCGGGCGGCGCGCTGGAAATCCTGCCGGCTGTCGTCGACGGCGTTTTTCACAAGGGCGCTTCCGGTCTTGGCCGCGCGCTGTCCGCGGCGGGAGCCGGGGCTTTGACCTGCGGAATTTCCATGACCTTTCTCAGTCCCCACCTCTCCTTGCGCCGGCGGGTGGAATTCACGCTGCCATGGATGGCGGGCGGATCTCTGGCGGTGCTGGCGCTGGGGCTGGTCCCCAGCTGGCCCTTTGTGATCGGCCTGGCATTTCTCCTGGGCGCGGTCGGCACCTTCACATCCGTGACCACGCAGGCCGTCATCCAGCTGGACGCCGAGGACAGATTCCGCGGCCGCGCCATCGGCCTCTGGCTGGTCGTCAGCGTCGGCGGGAATGCCGCGGGGGCATTGCTGCTGGGAACTTTGGCGGATCTGTCGAATGTGCGCACCGTGCTGATCGCGGCCGGGATCGTGGGTGTGCTGGCTTCGATCTGGGCGGTCACGTCCTTTTATTTCGACCTCGCGCGGGGGTGCCGGCGGGGATGATTCCGCGCGGCATCACACCGGCGGGCCTGTGACCGAAGGTGGGGCTGAGATGCCGGATCGCCCGCAAATCAAGGCTCCGTAGAGGGCATGATTGAGAAAATATCAAATGCTCCCCCGGTTAAATCATTTTGGGCCCATTCCGATTGCTGCGAAGATCGCGATGTGACCTTTCATGTCGCGGCTCGCCATGACGCTCTCCCAGACAGCGAAACAGACTGACGGCTCGCGGCATCCCCTGTTTTCGGTTGGCCTTAGATCCGATCCGGCGGAATTCGCCGCGTTCATACGGCATGCCGATCAGCTGGGCTTTGCCGGCCTGTGGGCGCAGGACACGCTGAACGCGGATAATTTTTCTCTCGACCCGCTGCACCAGCTTTCCTTTGCCGCCGCGGCTTCGGAGCGGATGCGGCTGGGCATTTCGGTGTTGTTTTCGGGGTATCGGAACCCGGCGGTCATGGCCCGCGACCTTGCCACCATCGATCAATTGTCGCGCGGCAGGCTGACGGTGGGGCTTGGGGTCGGCAATGCCTATCATCGGCCGCGGCTTGAGGCGCTTGGCATTGCCACGGATCGGCCGGCACTCAGGCTGGTGGAAGGGATCGGCGTCCTGCGCGCCCTCTGGAGCCAGGATGAAGCCGAGTATCGCGGCGAGATCTATTCTTTTTCCGGCATCCGCTCCCAGCCCAAGCCGGTGCAGCAGCCCGGGCCGCCGATCCTGATCGGAGCCCGCAGCGAGCCGGCGTTGCGCCGGGCGGCGAACATCGCCGATGGCTGGACTGGCGCCGCGATGATCCCGCATGCGCAGCGCGCCGAGGAATTGGCCATCCTGCGCGACGAACTGGCGCGCATCGGCCGCGATCCGGCCACGTTCGCAATCTCGGTCAATGTCTATGCGGCGGTGGCATCCGATCGACAGGAGGCCTGCGCCCGCGCGCAAAACGTTCTTGCCGCCGCCTACAGGAAAAACCCAGTCTATGAGGCCGAGGGCATGGCGGAGCGCGTGGCGGTGTATGGCTCGGCCGAGGAATGCGCCGCGCAGCTCCGGCAAATGGCGGGCGAAGGAATTGACGAGTTTGTCCTGCATCCACTGTACGATCATTTCACCCAACTGGAGCGATTGGCCGAGGTCGCCCGGCTGGTGAACAGATAAGAGAAAGGTACGGATCCAGATGTCGCACAATATGCAATTTTACATCGACGGCGCCTGGGTCGATCCGCTTGTGCCAAAGCCTTTCGATGTCATCGATCCCTCCAGCGAAGAGGTTTTTGCGCAGATCTCGCTGGGGTCCAAGCAGGATGTCGACCAGGCGGTCGCCGCCGCAAAGCGGGCCTTTGCCACATATGCATTCGCCAGCGTGGCCGAGCGGCTCGATCTGCTGCGCCGGATCGTCGATATCTACAAAAAGCGCAGCAAGGATCTGGCCCTTGCCGTATCGCGCGAGATGGGAGCACCGCGCGAATTCGCGTTGGTGGATCAGGTGGGCATCGGCCTCAGGCATCTGGAAGAGATCGTGAAAGTCCTGGGCGCGTACCAGTTCCGGCACGCCAAGGGAAAATCGATGGTGGTGAGGGAGCCGATCGGCGTGGCCGGACTGATCACGCCATGGAATTGGCCGCTCAACCAGATCACCTGCAAAGTGGGGCCGGCACTTGCCGCCGGTTGCACCATGGTGCTGAAGCCCAGCGAGATCGCCCCGCTGGACGCCATCATTTTCGCGGAAATATTGGACGAGGCGGGCACGCCCAAAGGCGTGTTCAATCTGGTGAATGGCGACGGACCCACCGTCGGCCAGGCGCTCGCCAGCCATCCGGATGTCGATATGATGTCGTTCACCGGATCGACCCGGGCCGGCATCCTGGTGGCGAAAGCCGCGGCCGACACGGTCAAGCGGGTGAGCCAGGAACTGGGCGGGAAATCGGCCAACATCCTTCTCCCCGATGTGGATTTCTCCGATGCGGTGACGCGCGGCGTCGCGGGCTGCTTCGGCAACAGCGGACAGTCCTGCAACGCGCCGACATTGATGTTCGTGCCGCGCGGCCGGCAATCCGAAGTGACATCGATTGCGAAAGCCGCCGCGGAAAAATTCGCCGTCGGCCCCGCCGACGATCCGAAGACCGATCTTGGCCCGGTGGTCAGTCAGATTCAGTATGACAAGATCCAGGATTTGATCGAGAGCGGCGTTCGCGAAGGCGCGATACTGGTGACGGGGGGCCCCGGCCGGCCGGCCGGACTCAATCATGGATATTATGTCAGGCCCACGATCTTCGCGGACGTCAAACTCGATATGCGGATCGCCCGCGAGGAGATTTTCGGCCCCGTTCTTTCGATCGTGCCCTATGACGATATCGATCAGGCCGTGGCCCAGGCGAACGGCACGGTCTATGGCCTGGCTTCCTATATTCAGTCGAAGGACCTGCAGAAGGCACGGGAGCTTGCCGCCCGCATGCGCACCGGCTGTGTTCACATCAACTATCCGGCCTGGGAGCCCGATGTGCCGTTCGGCGGCTACAAACAGTCGGGCAATGGCCGCGAATATGCCGAATACGGGCTTGAGGACTTTCTGGAAGTCAAAGGGATTCGCGGCTACGAGGCGGCCACCTAGGCCGCTCACATATCGCGCATTTGGGAATCGGAATGTCCGATAGTTTGAAGATGATCATCGGAATCATCGGGGGTACGGGAGAGTTGGGGTCCGGGTTGGCGAAAGCCTGGGCCCGTGCGGGCCATCATGTGGTGATCGGGTCGCGCAGCCGGGACAAAGCCATCGGGTTTGCCGAAACGCTGGGACCGGGCGTCACCGGGGCGGACAATGCGGAAGCCGCGCGCGCGGCGGATATCATCGTCCTGACCGTGCCTTTCTCGAACCATGCGGCAACGATCGCGGAAATTCGCGATGCGGTTCAAGGCAAGATTGTGGTCGACGCCACGGTGCCGCTTGTGCCGCCGAAAGTTTCGTTGGTGCAGCTTCCCGCCGCCGGATCGGCGGCCCAGATCGCCCAAGGGCTTCTAGGGGACGGCGTGCGTGTCGTCTCGGCCTTTCATAATGTCGGTGCGGCAAAGCTCCACGCCTTTGGACGGGCCGAATGCGATGTCCTTGTGTTCGGCGATGACAAGGAGGCGCGAAACAAGGTCGTCGAACTAGCCGGCGCGGTGGCGACGAGGGGCATTGCCGGCGGCTCGCTGGCCAATTCCGCTGCCGCCGAGGCACTGACGTCCGTGCTGATCTGGATCAACCGCCACTACAAGGTCGCCGGAGCCGGTATCGCCATCACCGGACTGGGTGACGCGAATTTGGCCTAGCGAAATGGCCGCCGCTCCGAACCTCTTCTTCTATGCCGTTCCCGGTCTGCCGCTGGTGGAGCCGGGCGACGATCTGGCAGGTCTCATCGCCACGGCATTAAAGTCCGTGGAGATCGGTCTGCGCGATGGCGACATCCTGGTCGTCGCCCAGAAAGTCGTTTCGAAATCGGATGGCCTTTATGTCGCGCTGGACCGGATTGTTCCGTCGGACCGCGCACGGGAGCTGGCGGCATTGACCGGCAAGGATCCCCGTCATGTCGAGGTCGTCCTTTCCGAGACGGAAGAGATCGTCAAGGCGGGGCCGCACGCCATCGTGAGCGCCCATAAGCGCGGCTTCGTCATGGCCAATGCGGGTATCGATGAATCGAATATCGATCACAAGGACGGCCCCCGCGTGCTGCTTTTGCCCCGCGACCCGGACGCCGCTGCCGCCACTCTCAAGGCCAGGCTGGATCGGGAATTCGGCGTCGCCTGCGGCGTGGTCATCAATGACAGTTTCGGCCGGCCCTGGCGCAATGGCGTTGTCGGCGTGGCGTTGGGCGCGGCGGGCGTTCCCTCGCTGGTCGACAGGATCGGCGCCGCGGATCTGTTCGGACGAAAACTCAAAGCGACCGAGATCGCAATCGCTGACGCGCTCGCCTCCGCCGCGTCCTTGCTGATGGGCGAGGCGGATGAAGGGCTGCCGGTGGTGCTGGTGCGGGGATACCGCAATCCGGCGCCGGAACGGCCGGCGGCTTCGCTGATCCGTGCCCGCGACCGGGATATGTTCCGATGAGCGGCGGATCGCGGCCGGGCCGGGTCATTGCTTTGTGCGGCGGGGTGGGCGGCGCCAAGCTGGCGATGGGCCTTTACCGGATTCTGGGCGAGAAGCTCACCGTCATCGTCAACACCGGAGATGATTTCGAGCATCTCGGCCTTTCAATTTCTCCCGACATCGACACGGTTCTTTACACGCTTTCGGGCCTGGCCAATCGCGAGCTTGGCTGGGGCCGGGCGGACGAGAGCTGGAATTTCATGGACGCGGTTGCCGCCCTGGGTGCGGAAAGCTGGTTTCGCCTGGGGGACCGCGATCTGGCGCTGCATGTGGAACGGACCCGCCGGCTCAGGGCGGGATATTCGCTCAGCGAGATCGTCCGCGATTTCGCCAAGAGCCTGGCTGTGACGGCGGAAATTCTTCCAATGAGCGATGACCCGGTCCGCACCATGGTCGTTACTTCCGAAGGTGTGCTGCCCTTTCAGCGCTACTTTGTCGAAAAGCGATGCGCCCCGAAGGTTGAGCGCATATTCTTCGACGGCGTAGCGTTGGCGCGGCCCAATCCGGCTCTGGATCGGGCCATCGCCGATCCCGATTTGGCGGCGATCGTCTTTTGTCCTTCCAACCCATTTCTCAGCATCGATCCCTTGCTGTCGATTCCCGGATTGGAGGACGCGTTGCGGCGGGCACGCGTGCCGCTGGTCGCCGTGTCGCCGCTCATCGGAGGCAAAGCGGTCAAAGGTCCCACCGGAAAAATCATGGGCGAGCTGGGCATTGCCGCAAACACGCGAGCGATCGCCGATCATTACGGAGACTTGCTGGATGGATTGGTGATCGACGAGGCGGACAGGGCAGAAAGCGCCTCACTCGCTTTGCCGATCCGCGTGACCGCCACCTTGATGACCAGTGACGAGGATCGCGAACGGTTGGCGCAAGAGGTGCTGGATTTCGCGGCGCAATTGCCTGTGAGGCGCGCATGAATCGGTCTCGCAGCCGGGGGATCGCTGCTCTGGTTCCGGTCAAGTCGCTGGAGCAGGGAAAGAACCGGCTTGCGCCCGCGCTTGCTCCGTCCGAGCGCGCCGCGCTGGTGGAAGCGATGCTGGGTGATGTGCTTGAAGTCCTTATGCGCGCCAGCGGGCTCGATGAGGTCCTGGTCCTTAGCAGCGACCCATCCATCGTGGCGTTTGCTCTCAGCTTTGGCGCAAAATATCTTCCCGATCGCCAGGAATGGGGAATGAATGACGCGATACGCGCGGGCCTGCAGCGGTTCGCCTCGGACGGACGATGGGGCGGATTGGTCGTCCCCGCCGATGTGCCCTACATCAGCGAGGCCGAAATCCGGATGGCGATATCGGCCCTCCATGCGAATGAAATTGTGCTGGCCCGCGCCAGCCGGGACGGCGGCACCAACCTGCTTGGACTGGCGCCCACCGATGCGATTGCGCCGCACTTTGGGCCGCATAGCTTTGTGAAGCATTTGTCCGCAGCCCGCTCGGCCGGTTTTGAGCCGGTGATATTGCCGGCCACCGGCCTCGCCAGGGACATCGATCTGCCCAGCGATCTTGAGCCTTTTGCGCTCGGCGGTGCCGCGCCCAGAACGCGCCGGTTCCTGGCGGAAAAAACAAGCAGGCCGAAAAAACATGGATGAGGCTGGTCGCGCGAGGCCGATGCTGGGCGCGTCTTGCATGCTGGGCGCGGGCGCCAGCTTTGCCATCGTGAACACCATGATTCCGATTCTGACCGACCGGTTCGGCGTTCCATCCGCGACGCTTGTGTTCTGGCAATACCTGATCGCGACAGTCTTCGCGCTTCCGCTGGTAGGGCGCATCGGGCTAAGCGTGTTGAAAACGCGGCACCCCTTCCTGC
This sequence comes from uncultured Alphaproteobacteria bacterium, assembly GCA_937865685.1. Classification (GTDB taxonomy): domain Bacteria; phylum Pseudomonadota; class Alphaproteobacteria; order Micropepsales; family Micropepsaceae; genus Rhizomicrobium. The sequence continues at coordinate 18,848 of CALMGU010000157.1, forward strand.
ACCAGCTGAGAGCCTTGGTCGTCGCTGCGGGGGTGCAGGCCTTCGCGTTCGGCTTTGCTTCAGGAGTTCCCCAATGGCAGATGGTGGCGCTGTCGATGACGGCGCCATTCTTCGTCATTGTCGGCTCGACTATTTTTCTTGGCGAAAAGCCGACCTGGCAGCGATTGACCGCCTCGGCGGCGGGTTTTGCGGGGGCACTGGCGTGCCAGCAGACCGGTCCCGGTGCCGTCAGCTGGATGGCGCTGCTTCCGATTCTGGCTGCGATCTTATGGGCCGTCGCGACGGTCCTGACCAAATATCTGGCGAGGGAAGAGAGCGCGGAGTCGCTGACCCTCTACATGCTCCTGCTGGTAACGCCCAATCACCTCCTGATAACCGTGTTGCTGGGCTTGGTGGCGGTCGCGTTGCCGCCTGGAATTCTCCCGCACAGTCTTGCGGCCGGCCTCGATCTTGGCCCGCACGGCGCCAATGTCTGGACACTTGTGGCGGTTCTGGGACTGATCACGGCGATCTCGCAATATTTTCTCAATCTCGCCTACAAAGCCGCGGATGCGATTTTCCTGCAGCCATTCGACGATCTCAAGCTGCCGATCAATGTGCTGTGCGGCTGGGTCCTGTTGTCGCAAATTCCCACGCTTTGGTTCTGGCCCGGCGCGGCGCTGATCCTGGGCGCATCGCTTTTCCTCTTGCGGCAGGAGCAGACTGCGACCCGCAAAGCGAAGATCGTGTCCATGGCTGCGAGCGCCGCGCGGCTCTGAGCGCGCTTTTCCGCAAGGCCAGCGGCTGGAGTTCGGCCGGGCGATAGCGCCGGTTCGGGCAACAAGGTCTTGCGGGACAGGATATAGGAGCATATACCCGTTATCGGTCCGCATCTGGAGAAAGACATGCAGCACCCTATCGTTTCACAGGAAGAATGGCTGATCGCGCGCAAGGCGCTGCTGGCGAAGGAGAAGGAAGAGGGCCGGGTTCGCGACGAGGTGAATGCGGCGCGGGCGGCGCTGCCCTGGGTCCGGATCGAAAAGGATTATGCGTTCGACGCCAAGGCGGGGCGCAAAAGCCTGAGCGATTTGTTCGACGGCCGCGACCAGCTACTGGTCTATCACTTCATGCTGGGGCCGGACTGGACCGAAGGCTGCCCGCGCTGTTCTTTCCTCTGCGATCATATTGGCGATACCTTGCCTCATCTCAACAATCACGGCGTCACCTGGACGGCAGTATCGCGGGCGCCGCTGGCCCTGATCGAAACCTATCGGCAGAGAATGGGATGGGATTTTCCCTGGGCGTCGTCTTACGACAGCGACTTCAATTATGATTTCCATGTCTCCTTCACCCCGGAAGAGCGGGCGAGCGGCGGGATCGATTACAATTATGCGCGGCGCCCGATGAACCGCGACGAGCTGTCGGGCCTGTCCAGCTTCATCCGGAACGAAGCCGGCGAAATCTTCCACACTTATTCCACCTATGCCCGGGGGCTGGAGCCGCTGGCCACCACGCTGTTTCTGCTGGACCGCACGGCACTGGGCCGTCGGGAGACCGGCTCGCTCAGTTTCGTGCGGCGGCGGGATGAGTACCCCAACGCGCGGAAATAACGCCGTTTAGAATTTCACCCCGGCCTGTAAGCTTGCCGTTCCAGTGCGGCGCGAATCGCGCGGCCGCCCCTTCATGGATCCGGGCAAGATTTCAAACATGGCGGGCCGATATCCAAGCGAAGTGGCGGCGAGGCTGGACCGGCTGCCCATGACATCGGGCCTGTGGTGCCTGGTGGTGTTGATCTCGCTGGGCGGCGCGTTCGAATTCTATGATCTTCTGATGACGGCCTATGTCGCACCCGGACTGGTCGCGAGCGGCCTTTTCACGGCGCGCGCCGGCGGTTTTTTTGCCCTCAACGGAATCGGCTTTTTCGTTTTCTGCACCTTTGCGGGCATGTGGCTGGGCAGCATGGGCTTCGGTTTCATCGCCGACCGGATGGGGCGGCGCGCCATGTTCACGGTGTCGTTGCTCTGGTACTCGCTGGCAACCGCGATCATGGCGTTTCAGCACAACGCCGCCGGGATCGATCTGTGGCGGTTCATCGCCGCCATCGGCGTCGGGCTGGAGCAGGTCACCATCGATACCTTGCTGCCGGAACTGGTGCCGCCGCCGAAGCGCGGGCGCGCTTTCGCCATCAGCCAGGGCGTCGCTTTTTCCGCCGTGCCGCTGGTGGCGTTGCTGGGCTGGCTGCTGGTGCCGCTCAGTCCCTTCGGTCTGGATGGCTGGCGTTGGGTGGCGCTGATTGGCGCGTCTGGCGCGCTGTTCGTCTGGTGGTTCCGGCGGGTGGTGCCGGAAAGCCCGCGCTGGCTGGCGTTGCATGGCCGCGAAGAGGAAGCCGAACGGATTTTGGGCAGCCTGGAGCGGCGCGCGGAGCGTGATCTGGGGCGGGCTTTGCCGGCCGCCAATAGCGTTGCGGACGCGGCGGCAAAAAAAGGCCGCTTCGGTGAACTGTTCCGGCGGCCTTATGCCGGGCGCACTCTGGCAATGTCGGTGTTCAACGCCATGCAGACCATCGGCTTTTATGGCTTCGGGTCCTGGGTGCCGACCTTGCTGATCGCCAAGGGCATCCATGTCACCACCAGTTTGCAATATGCCTTCATCATCGCCCTGGCCAATCCCGTGGGACCGCTCCTGGGTTTCGCAATCGCCGACCGCGTCGAGCGCAAATGGCAGATCGTGGTGGCGGGCATCGTCACCGGCATCGGCATTCTGCTGTTCGCCCGCCAGGACAATGCCGTCCTTGTGATCCTGTTCGGTGCGGTGGTGACCTTGGCCAACAATTGGCTGTCTTTCGCCTTTCATGGCTATCAGGCCGAGCAATTTCCCACCCGCATCCGGGCCCGCGCCGTGGGTTTCGTTTATTCCTGGAGTCGCGTGTCCGCGGCGCTAGCAGGGTTGTTGATCGGATTCTTCCTGAAAGAGGGCGGCACCATGGCGGTGGCGCTGTTCATCGGCGCCGCCATGGCGGTGATGGTGCTGGTGATCGGCATTTGGGGGCCGGTCACGCTCCATCGCGGGCTGGAAGAAATTTCAAACTGAGACGGAAAGGATTTCGCCATGAAGCTGATACGCTGGGGCGCGAAAGGCGCGGAGAAGCCGGGGCTGGTGGATGCAATTGGAATTTTGCGGGATCTGTCCGGGCATGTTTCCGAGATCACGCCGACTCTATTGTCACCTGAGAACTTGGCGCGCCTTGGCGCCATCGATCCCGCCGGCCTGCCGAAAATCCCGGATGGTACGCGCCTGGGTGCGCCGCTCACCGGAATCTCCAAGATCGTCTGTGTCGGTCTCAATTATGCCGACCATGCCGCCGAGACCGGTGCCAAGATTCCCAAGGAGCCGATCCTGTTTCTCAAGGCGGTCAGTTCGCTGAACGGGCCGGATGACGACATCGTCATTCCGCGCGGCTCGGTGAAGACCGATTGGGAAGTCGAGCTGGGCGTGGTGATCGGCACTCGCGCTTCTTATGTGAATGAGCAGGAAGCAATGGATCACGTCGCGGGCTATTGCGTGATCAATGACGTCTCCGAACGCGAATATCAAAGCGAGCGGGGCGGATTGTGGGACAAGGGCAAGGGTTGCGACAGTTTTGCGCCCATCGGCCCCTGGCTGGTGACACGTGACGAAATCGCTGATTCCCAGAATTTGAAACTATGGACCGAGGTCAATGGCGTGCGCCGCCAGAATGGCAGCACCCAGACCATGATCTTCGATGTGCGGATGCTGGTAAGCTATATCAGCCACTTCATGACATTGATGCCGGGCGACATCATCGCCACCGGCACCCCGCCCGGCGTGGCGCTGGGCATGAAGCCGCCGCAATATCTCAAAGCCGGCGATATGCTGCGCCTGTCCGTCGAAGGACTGGGCGAGCAGAATAATCGCCTGGTGGCCTGGAGCCGTTAGCGCGCGATCCGGAAAAGTGTGCAGCGGTCTTCCGAAAGATCGCGCGCCAACAAAAGTTACCGCTTGGTCGCGCCGTAAGCGTCGATGAAGCCATCGCGGTTGGGCATCTTCACCTTGGGCAGGCTCTTGGCGTCCAGCACGGCATCTTTCTTCACGATGCCGTCGATCGACAGGATATAGGCCGTCAGCGCATAGGCTTCGTGATCCGACAGCGAATGCGGGCTGGTGACCGGCATGGCCCGGCGGATGTAGTCGAACAAAGTGGTGGCGTAGGGCCAGAAGCTGGACACCGTCTTGACCGGATTGGCCGTCGCCAGCGAGCCGACGCCGCCGGTCAGCTGGTCGGCCGGTTTGCCGACGCCGTTCACGCCATGACACATGACGCATTTCTCGGTGTAGATCGCCAGGCCCTCCGACACCGAACCTTTGCCGGGCGGCAGCCCCGTGCCATCGGGCGGAATGGAACGGTCCCAGGCCTTGACCAGAGCGGGATCGGCGGGCGCGCCGAAATGCGGCGTGGTGGCGGCGAGCAAAAAAGCGAGCGTCTTAAACATAGTAATTCTTCACCGTGTTATCGGCGCCGATCTGCCAGGTCTGAATGGCGTTATATTGGTAGAATTGAACCGAGGAGACCCGCTCCTTCCACACGGCGCGCGTGGGCTGGACATTGCCTTTCTCGTCCGTGGCGCGGCTTTGCAGCAGAAGCGGCTTGCCGTCCCATTCCCAGGGCAGGCGGAAACGCGTGACGCATTGCGGAAATACCGGTCCGGGCATTTCCGCTTCGGTCCAAGTGGAGCCGCCATCAAATGAGATTTCGACCTTGGCGACCTTGCCATGGCCCGACCAGGTGATGCCGGAGATTTCATAATAGCCGGGCCCGTTCATGGTCATCATGCCCGACGGCTTTGTGATGATGGATTTGGGCGGCTGAATGAAATTGAACTGGTTGGCTTTGCCATCCTTCAAGGACTGGGTGTATTTCGAGGTCTCATCCTTGGTCATGGTGGGGCTGGCGGTGACCTTGATCCGGTGCAGCCATTTGACGTTGAGATTGCCTTCCCAACCCGGCATCAAAAGACGCAGCGGATAGCCCTGCTCGGGACGCAGGCGCTCGCCATTCTGGTAAAGCGCGAGAATGCCTTGCTCATGCGCTTCCTGGAGCGGGACGGAACGCGACATGCCGGCGGAGTCCGCGCTTTCCGCCAGGATCCATTTTCCTTCCGGCTTCACGCCTGCTTCATCCAGCAGCATGCCCAGCTTGACGCCGGTCCATTCACTGCAGGAGATCAGGCCATGAATGCCGCCAGCCGTCAGTTGCGGCGGTGTGGGCGAACCCGCATTGGCGCCGCTGTTGCCGCCGCATTCCACGAAATGCATCCGGCTGATGCGCGGATAGCGGTCCAGAGCGGCAATGGTGAATTCCAGCGGTTTGTCCACCAGGCCGTGGATCAGGAATTTGTGGGCCTTGATATCGATGTCCGGCACGCCATTGTGATGGCGCTCGAAATGCAGGCCGCTGGGCGTGATCATGCCTTCCAGGCTTTCGATCGGCGACAGCGAGCCGCCGGTGCCCGGCGAAATCCCCGGCGGACGCAGCAGGCGTTTCACATCTTCGTGGCCGGACGGCATGCCGTATGGCGTGAAGGCCTTGCCGGGCGTGGTCATCGACGGCGTGATGTAGTCGTCGGCTTTCGCGGACAGCGGCACCGCGGCTGCGGCGCCAGCGCCGGCAAGGGCGGTCTTGAGAAATTTGCGGCGGGAGGGAGCGATTTTGTTTGTCATGCGCGAGAGATTGAATGTCGGATTCTGCTTTTTCAAGCGTGGCCAAGGTTACAGCGGTCACCGAAAATTTTAAGCCAATAGACATAAGGGATAGCCTGTTTTCCGTGATATTCTTCAATGCATAACGGCTTCCGCTTTGGCCCGTGTTAGCGTGACGCGACCCAAGCGGGAGAGTCGAAATGTCCGCACCCAGCCGCCGCGCCCTGCTTGCGCAAGCAGGCAGCATGTTGGCACTGGCTTCCACATCCAGCCTTGCCGCGACGGGCCCCGACTTCGCGTTTCCCGGCGGCAACGGAGCGCGCCCGTTGGCAAAAGACTTTCCGCAAAAAGGCAGCATGGTGCTCCAGCGCAGCCGGCCGCCCTTGCTGGAAACACCTTTCACCGATTTCGATTCCGGCGTCTTCACGCCCAACGAGAAATTCTTCGTGCGCTGGCACTGGGCGCCGCCGTCGGACGTGGATACTGCTTCCTTCCGCTTGAAGGTGCATGGCCAGGTGGAACGGGAATTGTCGCTCTCGCTGTCCGAGTTGGCGCAATTCCAGAGAGTCGAAATCGCCGCCGTCAATCAATGTTCGGGCAATTCGCGCGGCTTCTTCGAGCCTCGTGTTCCCGGCGCCCAATGGGGCAATGGCGGGATGGGCAATGCCCGTTGGACGGGCGTGCGCCTCAGCGATGTGCTGGACAAGGCGGGCGTGAAATCCGGCGCCGTGGCGGCGCGGTTCAGCGGGCTTGACCAGCCCACCGTCAGCGAAGGGCCCTGGTTCCGCAAGTCGCTGAATATCGACCGCGCGCGCCAGCCCGAAGTGATCATCGCCACCGCGATGAACGGCAAGCCGCTGCCCATGCTCAACGGATATCCCATCCGCCTGGTGGTGCCGGGCTGGTATTCGACCTATTGGATCAAGGCGCTGAACGATGTCGAACTTCTGGATGCACCCGACGACAATTACTGGATGAAGACCGCCTATCTTATTCCCGACACGCCGCATGCCGACATCAAACCCGGACAGGCGGGTGTGACCATGGTGCCGATCAACCGGATGGTGCCGCGGTCCTTCATCACCAATCTGGGCGCGGGCGCAAAGTTGAAGGCGCGCTCCAGCGCCGCCTTGCGCGGTCTTGCCATGGGCGGGGATTGCGGCGTCGCCAAAGTGGAAGTGTCGGCCGATGGCGGCCAGACCTGGAGCGATGCCAAGCTGGGCCGCGACGAAGGGCCATACAGTTTCCGGCAATGGATGACGAAGATCAGGATGCCGGACGCCGGGACCGCGATGCTTGCGGTTCGCTGCACCAATACCAAGGGCGAGGTGCAGCCCGACAAGGCCAACTGGAATCCTTCCGGCTTCATGCGCAATGTGGTGGAACGCTTGTCCGTGACGGTGATCTGAGATGCGTATTCTTGCGGCGGCCTTGATAGGAAGCGTGACGGCGACGGCGGCCATGGCCGCGCCCGCGCCGGCTTTCAAAAGCCGGACGATTGAACTGCCCGCCGACGCGGCCGTGTTTCCCGACGGCCCCAATGTCAAAGTGATGACGCAGAATTGCCTGGCTTGCCATTCCGCCGACATGGTGCTGGACCAGCCGCTGTTGCCGCGCGCCACCTGGGCAGCGGAAGTCACCAAGATGCGCAACGTCTATAAAGCGCCGGTCAGCGACGCCGACGCGGCCCTGATCGTGGATTATCTGGCCGCGACCCATTCCCCGCCTTGAGCCATCTTTGGGCTTGATTGCCGGGCCGGGGCGTAAGACAAGCCCGCCATGGCGCCCCTGCTTTTCCTGAAAGACATTCATATCCGCTTCGGCAACACCGTTCTGCTGGATGGCGCGGAACTCAGCGTGGGCGAAGGCGAGCGGCTGTGCCTGGTGGGCCGCAACGGATCGGGCAAATCGACCCTGCTCAAGATCGCGGCCGGGATGATCGAGGCGGACAGCGGCGAGCATTTCGCCCAGCCCGGCGCCACCATCCGCTATCTGCCGCAGGAGCCGAACCTCGCCGGCTATGCCACCACCCATGACTATGTCGAGGCGGGGCTGCAGCCGGGCGATGATCCCAACCGGGCTTATTATCTGCTGGGTCATCTGGGGCTGACCGGGCAGGAAGCGCCGTCGAACCTGTCGGGCGGCGAAGCGCGCCGTGCCGCGCTGGCGCGGGTGCTGGCGCCCAGGCCCGATATTCTGCTTCTGGACGAGCCCACCAACCATCTGGATCTGCCCGCCATCGAGTGGCTGGAAAGCGAACTCAAATCCATGCGGGGCGCGCTGGTCTTGATCAGCCATGACCGGCGCTTCCTGGAGAATCTCTCCCGCGCGGTGGTGTGGCTGGACCGGGGCCAGACAAAGCGGTTGGACCAGGGTTTCGGCGCGTTCGAGAATTGGCGCGACACGGTGCTGGAGCAGGAAGAGATCGAGCGTCACAAGCGCGACCGCAAGATCGCCAACGAACTGGATTGGCTCACCCATGGCCGCAGCGCCCGGCGCAAGCGCAACCAGGGCCGGCTGGCGCGGCTGAACAGCCTGCGCAAGGGCCGGCGGGAAGAATTGAAAAGCATGGGCACGGTGAAGATGGAGGCGCTGGAAGGCGGCACCTCCGGCACCAAAGTGATCGATGCCAAGGGCATCGCCAAAAGCTTCGGCGACAAGCTGGTGATCCGCGACTTTAACCTGCGCATCCATCGCGGCGACCGGATCGGCATTGTCGGCCCCAATGGCGCGGGCAAGACCACCTTGATCAAGCTTTTGACCGGCGAGCTTCAGCCCGATGTCGGCAATGTGAAATTGGGCACGGGACTGGAAATGGCCAAGCTGGACCAGAACCGCGCCGCGCTCCATCCGGAAGACAATCTTGCCGATGCGCTTACCGGCGGCGGCAGCGACACCGTCTTTGTCGGCGGCAAGCCGCGCCATGTGGTCAGCTATATGCAGGATTTTCTGTTCACCCCCGCCCAGGCGCGCACGCCGGTCAAGGTTCTATCGGGGGGCGAGCGGGCACGGCTGCTGCTGGCCAGGCTCTTCGCCATTCCTTCCAACTTCTTGGTGCTGGACGAACCCACCAACGATCTGGATCTGGAAACGCTGGATCTCCTGGAAGAAGTGGTGGGCGATTATCCGGGCACCGCGCTGGTGGTGAGCCATGACCGCGATTTCCTGGACCGGGTGGCGACCATGATCGTGATGTCGGAAGGCGAAGGGCGTTTTTCGGTCTATGCCGGGGGGTATTCGGACATGGTGGCCCAGCGGGGCCTGGGTGTGGTCAAGCCCGCCGCCAGGCCGCAAGCCAAAAGTGAAGACAAAAAACCTGCGTCCGCCAGACCGCCGCGCGAAGCCATCGCCAAATTGTCCTTTTCCGACCAGCACGCACTGAAAACCTTGCCGGACCAGATCGAAGTGCAAAACAAGCAGATCGCGGCACTGCAGAAAGAATTGTCCGACCCCAAGCTTTACGCCAGCAATGCCGCAAGATTCACCATGCTTTCGGGCCAGTTGGCGGAATTGGCGGCCAAGCGCGATGCCAATGAAGAACTCTGGCTGGCGCTGGAGATGAAGCGCGAAGCGCTGGAAAGCTGACTTTTCCGTCACAAAATCTCCCATCTCGCGGAACGCCCTTCTTTCCTGCCCGTTTTATTGGACAGGCCGGAGGTTTCCCATGAAGCGGATGATGGTTGCAGGATTTGCCGGAGCCGCCGCGATGATGATTGGCGGCGCGTTGGGTGCGGTTTCGAGCCAAGACGTTTTTTCGCAGCCCAAACCGATTGTGGATGCAGGCGGCGGCGTGATGAATCCGATGGTCGGCGGGCAGGCCATGCTGGCGAACCGCAACCTCTTGGAAAACATCGCGGCTTCACCGGATCATACGATGCTGACGGCGGCGTTGCGTGATTCCGGCCTGGGCGATGCCCTGAAAGGACAAGGCCAATTCACGCTTTTCGCGCCCACCAATATGGCGCTTTCCACCCTGCCGGCCAGGGCAATGGGAGAGAATAAGGCGCAGCTGGCACGCATGATCAGTTATCTGATGGTGCCGGGAAAATATGACTCCAGGGCTTTGCTCAAGGCGATTGGCGAAGGTGGCGGCCAGGCCAAGCTGCGTACGGTCGAAGGCGGCGTGCTGGTGGCCCGCATGAACGGCCCCACCAATGTGATCCTGATGGACGAGAAAGGCGCCACGGCCGACATCGCCATCTATGATGTTTATGACAGGAATGGCGTGATGCATGTGATCGATCACATGCTGGAGCCGGGCATGGCGGCGCGGCAGGTGGCGTCGCGCTAGTCCCGTCTTTGTAAAAGAAAAAAAGCCGCGGGTTTGGCCCGCGGCTTTTTGTTTGTCTTGAACCTGGCGGTTACTGCGGATTGGGATCGGTCCAGCGCGCCAGATAGTCGGCCAGGTCCTGCGGGGTCTGGCTGCGGGCTGTGGAGAGCGCGAAGACGCGGTCGCCATTGATCACCTTGTTGGTGCCGGGATCGACCACCAGGACCGTGGGCACGCCCTTCAGCCGGGTATTGTAGCCATAGCGGGCGCCGATCTGCGCATTCTTGTCGAAACGGCCGACATCGACCAGCGCGACTTCGTAATGCGAATCGACGAATTTCTTCATCTCCGGCACTTCCATCAGATTGTGGAGGATGATGCAGTCGGGGCACCAATTGCCGCCAAGATCGATCAGAAGAAGCTTCTTGCTCTTCTTGGCGCGGGCCAAGGCGTCGTCGACGACTTTGTCGGCGTTGGCGTCCTCGTCATAGACATGCTTTTCCACGATCGGCAATTCCGCCATCGTGTTGAACGGCATCTTCGGCGCGGGGGCCGCGGACGCGGCGCTGGACAACCCGGCAAGGGCAGCGGCGGCGAAAAGCATGGCAGTTGTTTTACGCATCATTTGTCTCCAATCCCCGGCCTTTCAGCAGGGCCTCTATCTCTGGGTCGCGGCCGCGAAAACTACGGTAGGATTCTGTAAAATCCCGCGTCCCACCGGCAGAATAAATATGCTGATGTAGTTTCTTTGCAAGTGCAGGCGCGAAAGGATCCTTGGCTTCCCGAAAAGCTTCGAACCCATCCGCATCCAGAACCTCGGACCAGAGATAGGAATAATAGCCCGCGCTATAGCCTTCGCCCGCGAAGATATGGCCAAAATGCTGGGCCGCGTGACGGGGAACGATGCTGTCCGGCATGCCGATGGCGGCAAGAGATGCGCTCTCCAGCGCCAAAGTATCGCAATTCTCCAAATTTTTGCTGTGAAAATCCAGGTCGGTAAAAGCGGAGGCCAAAAACTCCACCGTCTGGAAGCCCTGGTTGAAATGGCGGGCCGCAGTCAGCTTGTCCATCAGTGCGGCCGGCATGGGCTTGCCGGTCTGATAATGGCGGGCGAAGCGGGACAGCACTTGCGGCTCCTCCAGCCAGTGCTCGAACAGCTGCGAGGGCAACTCCACGAAATCGCGCGCCACATTGGTGCCGGAGAGGCGAGGGTAACGGACCTCGGACAGCAAACCATGCAGGGCATGGCCGAATTCGTGAAACACGGTGCGGGCATCGTCGAAGGACAAGAGCGCCGGATCGCCCTTGATGAAATTGCAATTGTTGGTGATCAGCGGCAGCACCTCGCCATCCAGGCTTTGCTGGTCGCGCAGCGAGGACATCCAGGCGCCGCCCTGCTTGCCGGGGCGCGCGAAATAGTCGCCATAGAAAAGGCCGATGGTCTTGCCGTCCCGGCTCACGTCCCACACACGCACATCTGGATGATAGACAGGGATGTCGGTGCGAGGCTGGAATGCGAGGCCGAACAATTTCGCGGCGGTGTCGAAAGCGGCCGCAATCATATTGTCCAGGGTGAGATAGGGCTTCAGCGCATCATCGTCGAAATCGTAACGGCGCTGGCGGAGCTTTTCGGCATAGTAACGCCAGTCCCAGGGCGCCAGGGGGAAATTGCCGCCTTCCTCCGCGACCAATTCCTGCAAAGCCTCCTGTTCCTGAAGCGCGCGCTTGCGGGCGGGCGCCCAGACTTTGTCGAGCAGGGCGCGGGCGCGGGCCGGCGTGCCCGCCATGCTGTCGGCGAGCTTGTAGGCGGCATAACTGTCATAGCCCAGCAGCCGCGCCTTTTCCGTCCTCAGCGACAGCGTTTCGGCCATCACCGCGCGATTGTCATGGGCGCCGGGATTGCCGCCGCGCCGCACCCAGGCCTTGAACAGCTTCTCGCGCAGATCGCGGCTGTCGGCGGATTGAAGAAAGGGCTCGATGCTGGAGCGCGACAGCGTGACCGCATAGGCCGCTTCGATGCCGCGCTCTTTCGCCGTGGCGGCAAGCGCGTCGCGCAAGGAGAGAGGCACGCCGGCGATCTCGGCCTCGCCGAGCGGCTCGACATACGAGTCCTCATCCGCCAGGACATTCTGGGAGAATGCGGTGGAAAGCGTGGCCAGGCGCTGGTTGATCGCGTCCATCCGTGTCCGGGCTTCGGGCGAAAGCCGGGCGCCGGCGCGCACGAAATCCAGATGAATGCGCTCCAGGACCTTCACCGATTCCGGGTCAAGGCCAAGCTCCGCGCGCCGCTGCCAGACCATATCGAGGCGGACGAACAGGGCGGCGTTCAGGTAGATCGCGGTCCAATGCGCCGACAGGCGCGGCGCCATTTCCAGTTCGACCGCCTGCAGGGCGTCATTGGTGGCCGACCCGGCAAAGGTGTTGAAGACCGCGTCGATCCGGGCCAGCAATTTGCCGCTTCGTTCCAGCCCCACAACGGTGTTGGAAAAATCGGGCGGCGATGGATCGCTCGCGATGCGGGCTATTTCCGCATCGTGATCGGCCAATGCCAGGGCATAGGCCGGGGCGAAATGCTCCGGCTTAATGCGATCCAAAGGCGGGGCGCCGAACGGCGCGGTCCAGTCTTCCAATAACGGATTCACTTGATCTCCCAGACGATGGTGATGTCGGCATTGACGCTTTGCTCGCCAAGTGCCACCGGCACGGCCTTGTCGCGCATCATCATCGGCGCGGCGGCATACATCGGCCGCGGTCCTTCATTGCCGGCTTCGGCGATGGAGAGAATCGAACCCAGGCCCACACCCGCAGCCTTGGCGAAGGTTTCGGCTTTCGCGCGCGCTTCCGCCACGGCGGCCGCCCGCGCCTGGGCCACAAGCGCCGTATCGTTGCGGATCGAGAAGCTGACGCCATTCATCTGATTGGCGCCCGCCGTCACCAGGGCGTCGAGGGTGGCGCCCAGCTTGCCGACATCTTCCAGCCGCACCTCGACCTGGTTGTTGGCCTGATAGCCGGTGATGCGGGGTGCCTGGCCGTTGCCGCTGGCATATTGAGGCGAGATCGAGAAATTCGATGTCTGAATGTCCTTTTCGGGCACGCCCAGTTTTTTGAGCGCGGCCATCACGCCCTGCATGCGGGTGGTGTTGGCGGAAAGCGCCGCGGCGGCGGTCGGCGCCTGCGCGCTCACCCCGGCCGACAGCATGGCGGTGTCGGGAACGGCGCGGGCCTCGCCATGACCGCTCATGGTGATGATGCGGGGCGGGGGCGTGTTTTGCGCGGCCGCCAGCTGGGGCGTGCAAAGGGCCAGAGCCAGAGCCGGGATGGTCCATAACCGGATTTGCATGAAATTCTCCTTCCAAATCAGCCGGATGATGCCGGTCCAGCGAGGCGGAACTGAGGCAATTGATGATTTCGTCCCGCCTGTTATACCCGACGGCGGAGGGCCTGTAGCTCAGTTGGTTAGAGCTGACCGCTCATAACGGTTAGGTCGCAGGTTCGAGTCCTGCCGGGCCCACCAACATTTTGTTGTCCTGCGTTCGCTGGCGTCCGCGACCGCTAAAAAACCCCGTTCAAATCTGGAATTTTGTGCGCAGCCGGCCTAGCTCTCATGTTTAAAACCCGCCTGCATCACAATCGCCTTGAAGCGGGCATCGTCGCGTAATGCCGTGAGCGCCGGCTCAAGACGGATGCCGAGAATGTCCTGCTCGCGCCGCTTGATCGACTGTTCGAGGAAGTCGAGCGCGGCGGATTTGTCGCCGAGCATGGCTGCCGTGAGCGCCAGCTTGAAGGCCGGTTCGCGGTCCTCGGCATGAAACCGCTTTTGTTCGTTGAACATGGCGCTCAGCATTTCCGGTCTACCGCCATTGGTAAGCCCCGCCTTTGCCACATCGGTGATGGCTGCGGCGGGCTGATTGCCGGAGATCGTGGCGGCGAGGCGGCTTTCACGCAGGAAATCATTGTCACGTCCGGCCGCCAAGAAGATGGTGGCGAGATAAGCGTGCGGAGAAAGCAAGGTTGGTTCGGTTTGCGCAAGCGGGGATAGGATATCGAGCGCGGCTTGCGTCTGCCCGGCATGAAACAGGATCAACCCCTTGTTGGCGAGAATTGAAGGCGCACGCGGGTCCAGCCGTTGGGCGATGGTGATTTCGCGGAGCGCCACGTCGAAATCGCGATCCTGCATCGCCACCAATGCATACCAATGATGTGCCCGCGCGTTGCTGGGATCGAGCGCGATCGCCTTGCGAAACAGCGATGTCGCCTGTTCGATATCGCGGTCCCCGTAGAAGGCGTTGAAGGCCAGCGCCGCATGGGCTGCGGCATTACCGGGGTCGAGCGCGATGGCGCGTTTCGCCGCCGCTTTGGCTTTCGGGTAGGCTTCGTCAGCGGCGGACGGCGTGTATTGGCTGACGAGGTTGTAGGCATCGGCCATGCCGACATAGGCTTTCGCAAATTTGGGATCGACGGCGACGGCCTGCGAGAACAGGCCGAGCGCCCGCGCGATGCCCTCGCTGGTGCGGGCCTCCAGATGGTACAGGCCATCGAGATAGAGGCTTTCGGCGGCCGAGACCGGCTGGCTGGGAGCGGGACGGACCGGTTCCGGGATCGCGCGCCAGCCGAAGGCCCCGACAAAGCCCAGTGTCAGGCAGGCCGCGCAGGCGGCTACGATTCCCCCCTTCAATCGAGAGGGGCGGGCAGCAGAAGTGTCATGATCGAGGCGCTCGGCCGGATCTGCCGCGGGCTGGACCGGGGACATGTCCGCCGCGATTTCCTTGTGACTGACCAGCCAGCGGTCGAGATCGGCGGCATACGCGTAAACCGGACCGCGGCTATCCCCCGCCACACGGCGCACCGGCAAATCCCTGGTGGCCGCCCAGCGTCTGACGGTGCGTTCGTCACGGCCGAATCGGGCGGCGATGGCCTTCCAGCCAGTCAGCAGGCGATTGTCCGAATTTTCCGGCGTTCCTTCCTCTGCCATACCCAAATGTCCGCTTTTGTCCGCCCGATGTCCGGCTTTGCCGCGTTGTTCGGATAAGGCCCGCCGTTAAATCTAGCAGGCGGGGCATCGAGACGAAAGAGCAGCAATCCTGACGGGCAAAGTCGTTCGGCAGGCCGCGATCGCGCATCGCCTGAGGGCTTTGCCGAGCATGCGCTGCTTTGCACGCCGTTACCCCTTGGAGCTTGTGCGACGTCGCGGTCGAAAGAGGGCGGGGATGGCGGTTTGTTATTATTGCAATGGATCGGCGCGCTGCGCCGGGTGCGGCGGAACCGGGGTTCAGGCCGATGGCCGGGTTTGCGCGCTGTGCGGCGGCAACGGCCGGTGCCAGCGCTGCACCAACGGCCAGATGTTTGTGAGCGAGCCCGTGCCCGGACACAAGGCTGCGCCGCCGGGTCTCATGCGATCCGGCATCAGGCTGGCGCTCCTCGCCGGCACGGCGCTGGCGACACTGGCGTGGAGCGAGGCGGCTTGGGCGGATTGCGTCACTTCGACGGCGGGCGACGGCACGGTCACGCTGGCTTGCGGAAACACCATCACCAGCTCCAACATCAACCATAACGGCAACAACCCCTCGACCGTCGCGAATTATCAAGCAATCGAGGCCCCGATCAACGTGACCCTGAACAGCGGCGTCACGATCAGCGGGTGGGGATTGATTGTCTATAACGGGACCCAGCCTGCGAGTGCGACGTCCCGGCCGCTCAATGTCGTCAACAATGGTATGGTCAGCCATACGGTCGGCTGGGACGATCCCAGTGAGAGCGACGGCTTGAACATCGGCACCAACAGTGGTCCGATCCGCTATTCCGGCAACGGCAGCGTCACGACCAATGGCACGGCGAACGCCATCGGAAACTTCGCCGGCTCGACCGCGCTTGTGATCGGGGCCTCGGGTCTGGGCAACAGCGTGACCGTCGGGTCGCAAGTGGCTCCGGTCAGCGGAACGTTCACCGGCGAAGGTGGCATGCGGCTGGTCGCGGAAAATAGCAGTCTGGATGCATGGTTCGCGGGCGGGACGATTACTGCGACACGGCGGGAGAGCGGCATAGGTGCGCTCGACATCCAGGCCGCCGACAGCATCAACCTGTCGATGACCGGCGGAACGGTCGTCAACGGCGGCATTGGCGTTTCCCTCACCGCGGGCCCCGGACATAACCTGTCGTCGCTGCTTACGATCGCCACCAACGCGCAGGTGACCAACGCCTATTCAGCCGGAGCGGGCCTGACTGCCTTCAGTCGCGAGGCCGGCGCCACCGTGACCTTGACCAGCGGCGCATTGTTCAACGTCGCCAATATCGGCGTGTTGCTCCTGCCAAACGGCGGCGCGGCGCATTTCACGACGGCGGCGGGGACCACGATCAACCAGACCGGCACCACCGGCGCGGTGCGAACCGGACTATGGTTCACGCCGACCGGCACGGGTTCGCTGGTCGCGGACCTTTCAGGCACGATAGCCGCGACCGGAACCGGATTGCTGCTTCAGCCGGTTAACGGCAACGCCACGATCGACATCCGGTCGGGGGCCAGCGTCAGCGGCGACGTCGCCGGTATCCAGCTTTCACAGAGCGCCGGGGGAACCGGGCTGGTGGACATCCGCAATTTTGGCACGCTCGCCGGTTCAGCGGCCGTTGCCGGAACGACCACCGGAACCGCTTTCACGCTGGCCAACAGCGGGACAATGAATGGCGCGGTCAATCTTGCCGGATCTGCGGTGTCGACTTCGCTGCTCACCAATTCGGGGACGTGGAACCTCGGCACCGGCAATTCGGCATTTTCGGGCAGCGTGACCAATAGCGGCACGCTCAACTTGTCCGATGCGAGCGGGGCGGCGAACACGCTGACCGTCAGCGGCAACTTGACATTCGGCGCGGGCAGCAATGCGCGGCTCGATGTCGGCAGCACGCAGCCAGGCACCGACCGGATTCTCGTGAGCGGCACCGCCACCCTTGCCGGCGGGTTGACCGCCATCGCCCGGGGGGGAGCGTTCACCGGCGGCACCTACACCCTGCTCACCGCCAATGGTGGGATCAGCGGATCGTTCAGCCCGCTCAGCACTATCCCCGCTTCACCGGCCGCACTGCGCTACGACGCCAATAACGTGTTCCTGGACGTAAGCCTGGCCAACAATCAATCGTTCTCGATGTCATCGCGCGAAAGCCTGGTGTTCAACGCGCCCAGCGTCACCACAAACCGCGTGACCATCTATTCGACGCAGGTCCTCGGCCGGTTGAACGGTGGCACGCTGCTCTATGACCAGACCTTCGGGGTTCCGTTCTCCGACCCTGCCGCGCAGGCGGGCATTGAGGCGGCAAGGGCCGCCATCACCACAGCGGGGGGGCCGGGCCTCATCATCGGTGCGCCGGTGTTGACCGCTTCCAGCACCACCACCGCAACGACATCGTCGACGCTCTATTCAGTGGCCGGGAGCAATACAACGACGACGTCCGAAACCACCTTCGGCCCGGCGGACATTCAAACCGGCGTGTTATCGTCCTGCTCCGTCGGATCCTTGCCGTCCGCGGCGCGGCCGGCTTGTACCACGGGCGGCACCACCTTCCACGTTGGAGATGCCGAAGAGAATTTCAATATCATCCAGACCACGCAGTACACGATCGACCAGGCGACCAGCACGACCAGCACGACGACACAGTTCGAGCAATGGACGTTGTTCGGCACGGTGCAGGCGTTCGGCATTGTGCATACGGCGGTGCAGTCCGGCGCACTCGATGCCAACTTGCGCTTCCTGCGCCGGTTGGGTGACGAGGCGAATGTCGGGACCGATGAGCCTTTCCATAGCTGGGTCGAAGGCTACGGCGTCTGGTCGCACGAGAAGGCCCAAGGCGGCATTTCCGGCGACAACCGCAACCAATATGGCTTCGCGGGCGGCATTTCCGCCCTTGTGATGCCGGACGTCACACTCGGCGTCGGCATCGACCATGGTAACACCGACATCACGCTTGACAGAGCCTTCGTGGAGAGCGGCGGGATCGACCTGACCCAGATCGGCGTCAACGCCGGCCTCACTTTAAGCCCGTGGTTCGCCAATCTTGCTGCCACCTATGGCTTCGGCGATGCCGACACGGCTCACGCTATCGGCGCCGCCTCAACTGCCAGCTATGGCATCAGGACATGGGGGATGCTGGCCGAGACCGGCTATCGCTTCGACCTCGACGGCTTCGACGTCGCGCCCAGCGTCGGCTTCGACCATACGGACATGCGCTCGGACGATTTCACCGAGACGGGTGGGCTGGCGTTGACCGCGAACGGCTATTCCACCGGCCGCACCCGTATCTGGGCCGGGCTCGATGTCGGCCAGCGTCTCGGCAACTTCGACTGGTCGGTCAATGGCCGCCTCGTCGATGCCGTCGCTGGTAACGAACGGCTGCTGCCCGTCACCTTCTTCAATGCGCCGATGATGGTCATGGGCATCTCGGAAGCCGAGATCGGCGGGGATGCCGGCGTGCGGGTTTCGTACAAGATCATGGCGGACGTGGACCTTTTCGCTCGCTATGACGGCCGCTTTCGCGATGGCTTCACCGCCCATGCAGCGACTGCGGGAATGACGGTGAGCTTCTGAGATGAGCGTGCGATGCCATTGCAACGAATATACGTCATTGGCGGGCGGGCGTAGCAGCGGCTGCGCCGCAGAGCTTCATGCGATCCAACATTCGACTGGCGCTCGCGGGCACGGCGCTGGCGGCAGGGGCAAGCAGTACAATCAACAGCTCAGGCCAACGGGAAGAGGCGTCAGGTCTACCTGATACCCAGCCGAATCGTCGAACCGGTCTCGAAGTTGCGGGTTCGAGTCCTTACACCCCACCATACGGCTTG
>CALMGU010000158.1 GCA_937865685.1 uncultured Alphaproteobacteria bacterium
CTCATTGCTGGCAAACCCTGCCAGCGCCGTGGCGGTAAACCGGCCAAAGCTGGTTGCCACCGAGGTGCTGGTGTCGCGGAAGCTCAGCCAGCGGTGACCCGCAAAACTGACGAAAAAAGCCACACAGAAGCCCAGGGCGTTGGCGAACTCGGGCCACATGTGATCACGGGTCAAGGCGAACACCACCATGTGGGTGAAGGCGGCACTGCCACCAACCGCCAGAAACCAGAAGGTCGAACGGTTCAAGACGTCAGAAGATCAAAGCAGGACTCATAGCAGGGAAGAGGCGCGCTGGGGCGAACCGTCTTCCACGCCGATGGCACTGACGGGCCGGTCCAGGCCCTGGCCGTGGCGCCAACTCACCAGATAGGACGGGCGCTGTTTGACCTCTTCATAAATCCGCCCGACGTACTCGGCCGCACTCTGCGCCACGCTGTTGAACACCGTGTTCCGGCAACCCGTGTCGGGCAGCACGGGGAAGTTCGCCCCGACGCGGTCCCGCAGTTCCACCTGGTGCGCCTCGCACGGCCGCCCGCAGTCGCGGTCCACCTCGCCGCGCCGCACCGACAGGCTCACGGAACGCACCACGGGACGCTTGTTGAAGCTCTTGCCGACCCGGTTGACCACCAGGCCCTTGCCGCCTTCCACCAGACGCGGGCGTTCCGCCGCCGTTTCGGCGGCATTTTCTGCGGAATTCGGGCTTTCTTCCAAGCTCATACAAAAATCATGCCTGTTTGTGCTTAAGGAACCCCTAATTGGCGTTGGGAGTCGAGGGGGTGGATGACGATGGCGGGGTGAAGATGCCCTGCACCCGCCCGCCCGCAGCCGTGCCCGGCGCCTTGGCGTCCCCGCCCAGGGTCGCCACGCCCGTCTCCAGATTCACGGTCAGCTGATTGCCGCGCATGACATCCTTCTGCCGCGTCAACACCACCTTGCCCGTCATGGTGACGGTGCGCGCAACCACGTCATAAACGCCGCTGTCGCCGGTGACGGTGCCGCTATTGGGCGAGTCCACCACCACATTTCCGCTGGCGAGAATCTTGTCCGGCTTGTTGTCCTTGCCCACCACATTGAGGCGCACCGAATTGGCCCGCATGCGCATGTCGCCTTGCACCACCAGTACATTGCCCGTCCAGGTTCCGGTCTTGGCATTGCTGTCGGCTTGAAACTTGTCCGCCGAGACATTGATCGGCGCGTTGGCGTCGTGCTTGCCGGTCAAGGGCGGCGCAATCGCGGAAGTCGTCTGCGCCGTTACCGGCGCGGACGCCAAAAGCAAGAGAACCAATATCGCCCGCGTCATTTCTTCTTCCCGATCAGCGTCATTTTCACATGTCCGTCCAGAGTAAGCTGGTGACTGTCGCGCTCATAGTGAAACCGGTCCGCGCGCATGGTGCCCATTGGCCCCTGCCCGGTGACTTCGCTATGTCCATGGACAATCCATTTGTTGAGATCGAGCGACGCCGCCTCGCTGTGCAGCGTATAACCGGAATCCGAAAAGACATCGATTCCGCCGCTCAGTTCCAGGCTTCCCGCTTTCATGTCGACCACGCCGTCGGCGGCATTGGCATTGACCCAGCCATTCTTGTCGGTGGTGAGGTCGGCCTCGACCTTCTTCAGGCGTGCGCGCTTGGGATTCTTGGCATCCTGAATGGCCGCGTCGGCGGTGATGACGAAAGGATTGCCGTTTGCGTCGGCGCCGGTCAGCCTGGGCTTGATCATGGCCAGGTCGTTTTCGATCGAGCCCAGTTTCTCATAGGTCATCGAGAATTTCGACGGCTGGCGGGCGACGAAAAAGAAAGCCAGCACGGCCGCGATCACCGCGAAGGCCGCGGCCGGCAAGGCACGCTTCATCACGCTTACGAACTGGGTATAGCGCAGCGCCTCCATCGCGGTGGAACGGGCGCGCGCCGACCAGTCATGGCGGGGCGCCGTGTCGCCGGCGCGGGGGGTCATTCCAGGCCCGCCCTGAGGCAATCGTGAATGTGCAGGATGCCGGACGGCTTCTTCTCGCCGTCGCCCAGAACGAAGAGCCGCGTGATTTTCTTCTCGTTCATGAAGGCCAGCGCTTCGGCGGCCAGCTGATCGGGCCGTGCGATCTTGGGATTGCGGGTCATCACCGCGCGGGCCTTGCGGTCCAGGAAATTGTCACCATCGATATGACGCGAAAGATCGCCATCGGTGATGATGCCGGAAAGATTGCCTTCTTCGTCGATGATCCCGACGCATCCGAAGCGCCGCTCCGCCATCACCAGCAGCACATCGCGCATGCTGGCATCGTCCCGCGCCAAGGGCAGTTCCTCGCCCACATGCATCAAGTCGGAAACCCTGATCAGGGCCCGGCCCAAAGAGCCGCCGGGATGGAAATCGCGATACTGGTCGGCGTTGAAGCCCTTGCGCTCCATCAGAGCGACGGCCAGGGCATCTCCCAGTCCCAGCATCATGGTGGTCGAGGTGGTGGGGGCCAGGCCCATCGGACAGGCTTCGGGCGCGCGCGGCAACAGAAGCTTCACGTCGGCGGCCTGCATCAAGGTGGAATCCGGATTGCTGGCGATGCCGATCAGGGGAATGCTGAACCGCTTGGCATAGGTGATGAGATCGGAAAGTTCCGCCGTCTCTCCGCCCCAGGACAACATCAACAGGACGTCCTGGCGGGTGATCGCCCCCAGGTCGCCATGGCTGGCCTCGGCCGGATGAACGAAATGCGCCGGCGTGCCGGTCGAAGACAAGGTCGCCGCGATCTTGCGGGCGATGTGGCCGGATTTGCCCATGCCGCTGACGATGACCCGGCCGCGCGCCGCCAGGATGGTGGCCACCGCGCGGGTGAATTCGCCGTCCAGGGCTTCGCCAAGGGTTCTCAGAGCATCGGCGGCATAGGTCAGGACCCGCCCGGCTGCGGCAAGGTCGGAGGCCTGATCCGAATCAGCGGAGACAGCCTTCAGCTTGGTTTTAATCGGGGCCATTTATCCCTTTGATTTTACAAAGAAAAATACGGAACCCCCGTTCCGTCTCAGACGGCGCAGCCCACAGGCAAATTCCATACCGAATTTGGCCCATCGCACCGCCCGGTTCAAGGCGGGCGGTTTTTAAGTTTCCCCCATCTGTCTGTCACGGCCGCAAGCGGCCTAGCAGACATCTTCCCCCGCCAATGGCTTCGCCATGCGGGGGAAGAAAGTCTTGACCAAGGCGTTAGAGAGCAGGCGCGCGGGATTTTCGTTCCTGGCTAGGAGCGTCCCCCGGAGCGTGCGCGAGCACGTGAGGAGGCGCGACGACGCCAGGGACGAAAAGAACCGCGCCTAATGTGCGAAGATGTCGATCTCTTCCCAGCCGGCCAAATCCAGTTCGGCGCGCGCAGGGAGAAAGTCAAAACAGGCCTTCGCCAGCTCAGTGCGGTTTTCGCGGGCAAGCATGGTATCGAGCGTGGCCTTCAAGGCATGCAGATGGGCGACATCGGCGGCGGCGTAAGCGAGCTGCTTTTCCGTGAGTTGAGGCGCCCCCCAATCGGAACTTTGCTGTTCCTTCGACAGTTCGATGTTCAAGAGTTCGCGCACCAGGTCTTTGAGGCCGTGCCGGTCAGTGTAAGTGCGCACCAGCTTGGAGGCGATCTTGGTGCAATAGACCGGCGCGCAGATCACGCCCAGATAGCGGCGGAACATGGCGACGTCGAAGCGGGCGAAATGGAACAGCTTGGTGACCGACGGATCGGACAAAAGACGCTTCAGGTTGGGCGCCGCATATTTGCCGGCGGCGAATTGCACCGCATGGCAGACCCCGTCGCCGGCGGACAATTGCGCCAGGCAGAGCCGGTCCCGGAAAGGGTTGAGCCCCAAGGTTTCAGTATCGATCGCCACCAGCTTGCCCAGATCCAGGCCGTCCGGCAGGTCACCCTGATGCAGATGAATTTTCATGTATCTCCCCGTTTCGCTTCGCAGAATACGCATCCCCCTTCCCTAACGCCAGCCGCCCGCGATCCGCTATAGTGGCCGGACCATGATCCAGTCTGCCCGCACGCTCTGGCAGGAAAACCGGGCCGGCTTCACCGGCTCGCTTCTATTGCATCTGGTGCTGGCGCTGCTGGCCCTGTGGTGGAGCATGGCCCATCCGGTCGCGCGTCAACCGCCCCTCAAAGCGATGCTGGTCGATCTGGTGGCGCCGCCGACGACCATTCCCGGGCCGGCGGGCGGCACCGAGTTGCCTTTACGGGCGCCCCTTCCCTCTGCTCCCAAAGCAGAGGGCGTAAAGCCCAAAGCCCAGACTCCGCCGCCGGACGAATTGGAGTCCCGCATCGCCGCGCTGGCGCAGTTGCGCGCGCCCGACACCGCCCTCCCCGCGCCGGACAATGGCGCAAGCGCCGGAAACGGAAATGGCGGCGGCGGCTATTCCCTGGCCGATTTCGTGCGGGCGCAAATCCTCAGGCGCTGGTGGCCCCAGCTGGAAGGCGGCGCATCCGGCGGCATGCCGGTGGCGATCCGGCTCAAAATGACTCGCGCCGGCGTGATCTCGGAGGTCGAGATCGTGGATCAGAACCGCTTCGCGAACGACAAACTATTCCGCAGCATGGCGCTGTCGGCGCGCAATGCCGCGATGCTCGCGTCGCCGATTTCGCTGCCGCCGGGAAAATACGATGCGGTAATGGACATCGCGATCACGCTCGACCCGAAATCAGTGTTGCGATAGCGCGTCTTGCCCAGGCTTTCTTCCCCCGCAAGGCGAAGCCTTTGGCGGGGGAAGATGTCTTCCGAAGGCTTTCCTGAGGAAGACAGATGGGGGCAACAATCAAGGCAGGTCTCTGGCGACGCGAAATCCGGCCAGGCTGGAATAGTCATAATCGCCGCCACTGTTGGCTGCGCCGTTGCGCGAGGCCGAGCGGATGAAGATCGGCACATTGTTCCAGGAGCCGCCGCGGATCACATGCTTGGTGCAGTCGCCACCCCCTTTTCCAGGCGACATGTCGGCTGACATCCAGGCGCTGCCGTCCTTGGGGGCATCGACATAGCTGGGGTGCCAGCAATCGGCGGTCCATTCCCAGGCATTCCCCAACAAGCCATAGAGCCCGAACGGATTGGGCCGGAAGGCATCGACCGGCGCCAGCACGCGATTGTCCCATTTGCTGCCGCAGCCATTGCAATTGGCCTCGTCATTGCCGACCGCCTCGCCCCACCAGCGCGCGGTGACGGTGCCGGCGCGGGCGGCATATTCCCATTCCGCTTCGCTGGGCAGCCGGTACGGTCCGGCCCGGCCTGCAAGCTGAGGATGCTCCGCTTTCACTTGCGCGTTCAGCCAGGCGACGAAGGCCAGGGCGTCCCTCTGATCCAGGCAGACCGCCGGCCAGTCCGGCGGTTCATTCTCCGACGGCGGATAGGCCAGGTCCCGCCCGCCAAGATGCCAGCCCAGATTCAGGGTCTTGTTGCAGGGCGCGGGCCGGTAATGGGTGGCGGCGAGAAAGCTCAAAAATTGCCGACTGGTAATGTCATATTTGCCCAGCGCGAACGCCTTCACCTGGACCACATGCTGCGGCCCTTCGGAATCGAAGCGTCCCGGCTCCGAGGCCGGACTGCCCATCAGGAATTTGCCGGCTGGGATCGCCACCATCTGCGGACAGCCGACACATTCGACGAATTCGCGCGCGCCCGCCGGGGCGTCCGCGGCGACGGCCCGCGCCATCGCGAAAAGCGGCAGGAGGACGAGGATCAAACCGGAAAGGCGCATGGGCGTTTTGCGTCGGACGATATTCTGCATCTCCCCCAGTACAGGCATATAGTGGCCTTCCGCCAGCCTGATCAGCGCCCCAATTCGCATCTTCCGGAGACCGCCATGTCCGATGTCCGCCTGCCCGCCCTGGCCGAGCTGGAGAAGAAAGTCCTCTGGCTGGCGAGCTGGACCATCCACAATGCCAATCACCTGCGCGACAATGACGACGGGCTGAAAGTGGGTGGCCATCAGGCGTCGTCCGCATCGCTCGCCACCATTTTGACGGCGCTTTATTTTGCAGTGCTGAAACCCGAAGACCGGGTGGCGGTGAAGCCCCATGCGGGTCCCGCCTTTCATGCCATTCAATATCTTTTGGGCCGCCAGAGCCGCGAGAAGCTGATCAATTTCCGCGGCTATAAGGGCGCGCAATCCTACCCCTCCCGCACCAAGGACGGCGAGATGGTGGACTTCTCCACTGGCTCGGTGGGGCTGGGCGTGGCGCAGACCCTCTTCGCCAGCCTGGTGCAGGATTATGTGCAGGCGCATGGCTGGGCCAAGGATCGCGCCACCGGACGCATGATCGCGTTGATCGGCGATGCGGAAATGGATGAAGGCAATATCTTCGAGGCGCTGCTGGAGGGCTGGAAACAGGGCGTCGAGAATCTGTGGTGGATCATCGATTACAACCGCCAGAGCCTGGATGCGATCGCGCGCGAAGGCCTGATCTCGCGGCTGGAAGCGTTGTTCCGCGCTTTCGGCTGGGAGGTGGTGGTCCTCAAATACGGCACCTTGCTGCAGACCGCCTTCGCCGAACCGGGCGGCGAGAAGCTGCGCGCCTGGATCGATGCCTGCCCGAACTCGCTCTATTCCTCGCTGCTGTTCCAGGGTGGCGCGGCGTGGCGCAAGCGGTTGACCGACGAGCTGGGCGATCAAGGGCCGGTGAGCGCGTTGATCGCCAAGCGAAACGACGAGGAACTCGCCAAGCTGATGTCCGATCTGGGCGGCCACGACATGCCAACCCTGCTGGATGCGTTCGAGAGCCGTGCCAAGGACAAGCGCCCCACCGTCTTCATCGCCTATACCGTGAAAGGCTTCGGCCTGCCGCTGCAAGGCCACAAGGACAATCACGCCGGGCTGATGACCGAAACCCAGATGGCAGCATTCCGCGCCGCCAATGGCGTGCGCGAAGGCCATGAGTGGGACAAGTTCGAAGGTGCTGGTCTTCCGGCCGCACAAATCGAAGATTTCCTCAAACAGGTGCCGTTCGCGCAAGATCCGAAGCGCAAACTGAATGCGCCCATCGTGCCGATCCCCGACGCCCTGCCCCAGCCGAAAACCGAAAGCCTGATGTCCACCCAGCAGGGCTTCGGCCTGATCCTGGCGGAAATCGCGCGCAGCGGTGAAGCTTTTGCCGACCGCATCGTCACCACATCGCCCGATGTGACGGTCTCCACCAACCTGGGCGGCTGGGTCAACCGGCGCAAATTATTTGCCCGCCAGCAATCCAAGGACATGTTCCGCGCCGAGAAAATTCCTTCGACCTATGTCTGGGACTTCGCACCCGAAGGCCAGCATATGGAATTGGGCATCGCGGAAATGAATCTATTCATCCTGCTCTCCGCGCTCGGCCTGTCGCATCAACTGTTCGGGACACGGCTGCTGCCGGTCGGCACGCTCTATGATCCCTTCATCTCGCGCGGCCTCGATGCGTTGAATTATGCCTGTTATCAGGATTCACGCTTCCTTCTGGTGGCGACGCCGTCAGGCATCACGCTGTCGGGCGAAGGTGGTGCCCATCAATCGATCGGAACCCCGCTGATCGGCATGGCGCAGGACGGGCTGGCCGCGTTCGAACCGGCCTTCATCGACGAATTGGCGGTGATGATGCGCTTCGCTTTCGACTATATGCAGCGCAGCGGCGATGCCGAGCCGGATGCCCGTTCCTGGCTGCGCGATTCCACCGGCGGCTCGGTCTATCTGCGCCTCACCACCCGGCCCCTGGAACAGCCGCGCCGCGCGATGACGCCGGAGCTGTCACAGTCCATCGTGGACGGTGCCTATTGGCTGCGTCCGCCGGGACCCAATGCGGAAGCGGTGATCGCCTATTCCGGCGCGGTCGCACCCGAAGCCATCGCCGCCATCGGCCGGCTGGCCGAGGACCGCAAGGATATCGGTCTTCTGGCCGTGACCTCCGCCGACCGCTTGAATGCCGGCTGGACGGCGGCGCAGCGGGCGCGCGAAAGCAGCCTTGCCCATGCCACCAGCCATATCGAGCGGCTGCTGGCTCCTCTGCCCCGTCATTGCGGCATCGTCACGGTGCTGGACGGCCATCCCGCCACCCTGGGCTGGCTGGGCGCTGTCCTGGGCCATCACACCCGTTCGCTGGGGGTCGAGCATTTCGGCCAGACCGGCTCATTGGCGGAGCTGTACCGGCATTACGGCATCGACGCGGATGGGATCGTGGCGGCCGTGGAAGCTATCGCTCCAGGCCGCCCCGTCCGTCATCTCCGCAGCCTCTGATCCCCAAGGGATCAGCCGCTTAAACGATCAGGCCTTCTCGCCCGCCGCTGCTGCATCGGCCACCATCCTGTTGCCGGCGCGGTAGGCCAGGATCGGGATGATCAGCGCGAAGATCAGCACCACGCCCAGGGCAATGATGGCGGTCGAATATTGGCCGGTCCTCTCATGGATATAGGCCATGAGCAGCGGCGACGGGATCGCCGCGAAGCCCCATCCCAGAAGGATGAAGCCGTAAATCCCGCCCACATATTTGGAGCCGAAGAAATCCGCCGTGAAGGACGGCATCACGCCGAAACCGCCGCCATAGCAAAGCTCAATGGCGCAGACCACGATGGTGAAGATCACCACGTCGTGCACGGTGGGCAGATACAGGAACAGCGGGATCTGGCACGCAAAGATCAGGAAATACGCCTGCGCGCGACCGATCTTGTCGGAGATCCAGGCCCAGACGATGCGCCCGCCGCCGTTGAAGATGCCGATGATGCCCACGATGGTGGCGGCAACGGCGGCATCGACACCCAGCTGCTGCTGGGCAAGCGGCGATGCCTGGCTCACGATCATGATGCCGGCGGACGTGTTCAGCGACAGCATCGCCCACAGCATCCAGAAGCGGCCGGTCGAAAGCGCCTCTTTGGGCGTGTAATGAACAGCGCTGGCATTCTTGGAGACTTTGCCGGTGGGCACCCAGCCTTCCGGCGCCCAGCCCTGCGGCGGATTGATGAAGATCTGCGAGCAGACGATCACGATGGCGCCATAGACCAGGCCGAAATACATCAGCGTGGTGGGCACGCCCGACGAGATGATCAGCTTGGAGGCGATGGGCCCCATGATCAGGGCGGCAACGCCAAAGCCCATCACATTCACGCCGGTCATCAGGCCGCGCTTGTCGGGAAACCATTTGGTGATCATCGCCACCGGGCAGATATAGCCGAAGCCCATCCCTAAGCCGCTGAACAAGCCGTAACCGATATAGACGCCCGGCAGCCAGTGATGATCGACGGACCAGGACGCGATCACAAAGCCCAGGCCATAAATCACGCCGGCGAAAGTGGTGACGATGCGCGGGCCGACCTTGTCCTGCCACCAGCCACCGATCACGGTGCCGATACCCAGGCACGCCATCGCCATGTTGAACGTGAGCGTGACTTGGATCTGGCTCCAGCCTTCGCTGGCCATCAGGGGCTTGACGAACACGCTCCAGGCATAGACCGAGCCGAGGCACATCTGCACCAGCAGCGCGGGGCCCGCAATGAGCCAGCGGTTCCTTAAAGATTCACCACTCATATATCGTCACTCCCTGGGATTCTTGTTGGCGCGTTGGCGCTTTTTGAAGAGATAGACCGGCACGATGCAAAGCGAACCCAGGATGGTCCAGAGCATCTGGTACCAGTAGAAAAAGGGGATGCCGAAAAACTCCGGCGTGGTGCGGTTGAAGAACGGCACCCACAGCAGCGCGACAAACGGCACCGCGATCCAGAGATAGACCGGATGGAAATTCCGCCCCATAGCTTCCCCTAGGACAACAAAATGCCGCCTGATGACGGCGGCGTTTGTGAACCTAACGTAAGAATCATCCCATCCGCAATCGCGGATCATGCGACGTTTCCGCCGCGTAAATCTCTAGAGATAATCCTCCGCCGCCGTTTCGTCCCGCACCGGCGCATTCGATATCGTGCGGACGAGGAAGCTGGCGACATAAGCGATGAGGATGTTGAGCAGGAGGGCGATGATGGCGGCGTAACAGGGTATCGTGACGCCGAACAAATCCAGCGAATAGACCGCCCCCTTGAACTGCAAGGCGACGGCCATCCAAGTACCGGTCGCCATGCCAGCCAGCCAGCCCAAAAGCAGGCCGGGCGCATTCAGCTGACGCGGCGTATACAGCGCCAGCATCACCGAAGGCAGTGTCTGGCAGATCCAGATTCCCCCCAGAAGCTGAAGGTTGATCGCGTAGGAGCTTTGCAGCGCCACGACAAAGAACAACGCAGCCAGCTTGGTCGCCAGCGACATGATCTTGGCCACCTTGGACTCGGTGGCGGGCGTGCAATCCGGCGCGATGAATTCCTTGTAGATGTTGCGGGTGAAAAGATTGCCGCAGGAGATGGCCATGATCGCCGCAGGGACCAGAGCGCCCACGCCGATGGCGGCGAAAGCCAGTCCCGCGAACCATGGCGAAAAGGAATGGAGAAACAGCGCCGGAATGGCGAAATTGTTGCCGAAGATCCGATACCCTTCGGCATATTCCGGCATCCCTTTGACGCCCACCGCCACCGCCATCACGCCCAGCAGCGCGATCAGGGCCAGCGCAAAGGTGAAGCTGGGAAGCAGGAAGGCATTGCGCTTGAGCACGCTGCGGCTCGACGACGAGAATACGCCGGTGATGGAATGCGGATAAAGCCACAGCGCCAGCGCAGACCCCAGCGCCAGCGAGGCAAAGGAGAATTGCGGCCCCAGATTGTTCGCCGTCCCGTGGCCCAGAAGCAGCGTCTTGGGGTCGGCGGCGGCGAAGATCTTGCCATAGCCCCCCAATTCGATCGGGATCACGATCACCGCCGCCAGCACCGCGACATAGACCAGAATGCCTTTGGCCACCGAGATGATCGCGGTGCCGTGCAGGCCGCTGTGATAGGTGTAGATCGCCAGCACCAGGAAAGCGACCAGCAGCGGCAGGTCGTGGAAGGCACCGATCACGGGAAGATCGAGCGTAAAATTGAGGCCGATGCCCGCGAACACGATCTGCATGCCCATCAGCTGCAGCGCGATATAGGGAATGGTGGCGACGATGCCGGTCGCGGCGACCGCAAGGGCAAGTCCCCGGCTGCCGAAGCGCCCGCGCACAAAATCGGCGGCCGTCACATAACCGTGCTTGTGCGCCACCGACCAGAGGCGGGGCATCACCACGAACAGCACCGGATACATCAGGATGGTGAAAGGCACGGCAAAAAAGCCGGTCGCGCCCGCGCCCGCCACCAGGGCGGGAACGGCGACAAATGTGTAGGCGGTGTAGATGTCGCCTCCCAGAAGGAACCAGGCGATCAAGGTGCCGAAGCTGCGTCCGCCCAGGCCCCACTGCCCCAGGTCGCTGAGGTTCACGGTCTTCATCCTGGTCGCGTAGAAACCAAGACCCGCGGTGGCGAAAAAGAGAACCAGGAAGACGGTCAGGGCGACGGGATTGGCGCTCATTTCCCCTTCCTCTCTTCATAGAGATAGACGGGAATGGTGCAGGCCGTCCCCAGGAAGGTCCACACCGTCTGGTACCAGTA
The DNA here is from genome assembly GCA_937865685.1 of uncultured Alphaproteobacteria bacterium. Classification (GTDB taxonomy): domain Bacteria; phylum Pseudomonadota; class Alphaproteobacteria; order Micropepsales; family Micropepsaceae; genus Rhizomicrobium. The sequence continues at coordinate 11,472 of CALMGU010000158.1, forward strand.
GAAGAAGGGAATGCCGAAAATCTGCGGCTCGATGCGGTTGTAAAACGGCACCCAGAGCAAAGCGACAAAAGGAACGATCAGGAGGAGATAAACCGGATGGAAGCCCTGCTTCTTGGTTTTCTCGTCCATGCCGCAGTCCCCACGCCAAGACGCGGCCAGAAATGGCGCGCGCCTTGGACCCTAACGTAGGAATTGCCGGACCTGCAAATAGTTTCCGCGAGGAAAAGAAGGAACCTATTTCCTGGCGTAGCGGACGATATTCCGTTGCCCGACCTGGGCGCTGTACACATTGCCCTTATTGTCGGCCCAGATACCCTCGCCGCCGCTGGTGGCGCCGGCATCGGGATTGGGATCGGTATCGGGAATGAAGGCGGTGACGATGCCGTCCTTCACGCTGCCGATGCGGACGCCCCGCTTCCAGCCCGGATGATAGCCATAGCCCATGGGTGACCGGGATTCGGAATCAGTCGAGTACAGGATGTCGTTCTTGTCGATATAGATCCCGCTCGGCCGGCCGAACTGGGTGTAGATCTTCAAGAGTTTGCCGTCCTGGGTGAAGGACTGGATGCGGTTGTTCCAACGGTCCCCGACATACAGATTGCCTTTGGAGTCCATCGCCAAGGTGTGCGGCACGTCGAACTGGCCGCCGCCGATCCCGTGATCGCCCCATTGCTTGATGAAGTTGCCTTTGGAATCGAACTTCATCACTCGGGCATTGTGTCCCGGGCCTGCCTCATGGCCGTCGGCAATGAAGATATTGCCGTTCGGCGCCACCAGGACCGAGTTGGGCTCGTTGAAGGTCTTGGAATCGTTCCCGGACGCACCGGGCGTTCCCATGGTGCGGAGCAGCTTGCCGCTGGTATCGAATTCCAGCACGACATTGCCCTTCTTCGCGGCGGCATCGACATGGCCGTCCGCGATCCACAGATGGTCGTGTCTGTCGATGAAGAGCGAGTGCGGGAACAGGATCATGCCCGCGCCGAAGGACTTGATGTAATTGCCCTTGGCGTCGAACTCGACCACCGGATTGACGGGGCTGCCGGCGCAATTGTTGGCGCCGCAGCGCTCTGCCACCCAGATGTGCCCCTTGCTGTCGACGGCCACGCTGGACGATGAGCCGAATTTGCGCCCGTCCGGCAGCTTGAAGAACTGCTCGTTGCTGACATACGGATTGGGCTGGGCGTTCGGAGCGTTGCGCGGATCGTTTGCGGTTGCCGACAGCACGCCGGAGGCCTGGTTGGCCGCATCCAATGCTTTCAGATCGGCAGGCGGGAACATCGGAGGACGTGCAGGCCGCGCCTGCCCGCCGGCCGCCGGTGCTGCGGCCTGCGCCGTTTGCACAGCAGGAGCCGGAGCCGCGGGAGCCGCCTGGGCACGGCCACCGGGAACGGGCGGGACAAAGGCAACCGCCTTCAGGAATTCCGTCCGCGTATCCATTTCCTTTTGTCCGGCGGGATAACCGTTGGACCTGAGGATGAAGGAGAGAATTTCCGCATACTGGCCCCGGCTGAGCTTGCCGGGATTGTCCTGCGGCATGGTGGTGCGGATACGCTCGAACAGATCGCCAAGCGTCAGCCCGGCCCAGTTGGAGATGAACTCACCGCCGACCAGGGCGGGGGCCTCACCGTTTCCGGTGAGGCCCGAACCATGACAGGCCGCGCAATGGGCAGAGAACTGATCGGCGCCCTTCTGTGCTTGGGCGTCGGTATAGGCACCGTTCAGCACAGATGCAGCGCCCTGCCCCCAAGCCGCGCCACCGGCGACGGCGAGAAGGGCAAGAGCGCTTGCAAGCACGGCAATTCTGTTACGCATGATGGTTGTCCGTATCCGATCGTTAGCCGTTATCCGGGAGCGTGTAGGCAACATATTCGCCCGAATAATTGCCGCCGGAGATCGCCACCACGATGTACTGCTTGCCGTTGACCATATAGGTCATGGGCGAGCCGGACTGCGGCGCGGGCATCAGCAGATTGCCGACTTCCTTGCCGGTCGCCTGATCATACGCGCGAAGCATGGCGCCGCGCGGATGTTCGGGCGTGGTGGTGATCTGAGGATCACCCGCGACCACCAAACTCTTGGTCAGCATGTTACCGATGCTGAGGGCGGCCTGGCCGGTGCGGGGAATATTGACTCCCTTCAATGCCGGATGGTTGCGGATATTGTCCGGCGTGTCGCCATGGGCGACCTGCCAAACGATTTCACCCTTGTCGACATTGATGGCGCTGATGGTGCCGTAGGGCGGTTTCATCAGCGGCAAGCCCTGCACGGCGGCGCGGACCGCGTTGCCTCCCCTGGGAGCAGGCGGCGTAGCCCGCCTGGGGACGGGCGATGCGTCGGCGCCTTCGCCGGCGCCAGCGGCATCGACCATCGTCACCGGCACGCCGACCTGGCCCACGACATAAGGCAGATCGGTGAAGCCCGGAGGCGGAGGAACCAGACCCGTCAAGTTCTGGCAGCCGTCGCAGCCATAGGTAAAGACGGTGTGCGTTTCCGGATTGAAGGAACCGCCCGGCCAGTTGGTGCCGCCCGAAGCCGTGCCCGGGAGGAAGGTGCCGAGCTGCTGCGGGGTGGACACCACCGGCGGGGTATAGATCGGGCCAAGCTTGAACTTCTTGACCAACTCAACCGCTTCTGCGCGCAGCGCGGGGGTGAAGTCGATCAGCTGGTCGACCGAGGTACCCGTGCGGGTATAGGGCTTGGGTTTGGAGGGAATGGGCTGGGTCGGTGAATACCATTCGCCGGGCACATTGCCCTTCTCCACCTTCGTCTCCGGCATCGGCCAGACCGGCTTGCCGGTGATGCGGTCGAACACATACAGCATGCCCATCTTGGATGGGTTCGCGACCACCTTCCTGGCTTTGCCGTCGATATTGACGTCCATCAGGAGCGGCGCCGAGGACATGTCATAGTCCCAGATCTCGTGATGGATGAACTGGAAGTGCCATTTGGGCTTGCCGGTATCCAGATTCCACACATTATTCGGTTTGAGAACAACGTGGACGTTGTCGCTGAGCAGTCCCAGGCAATAGTGGCCGTACACGGCAGCGAATTCGAAGAGGAGAATATCCGTATTCGGATTGCGGACAAATTTGAGTTCGCCTGTTTCCATGTCGAATACCGCGAACGACCAGGGCGCGCCGCCGATGCTGGTCACCCTGCGCCTGCGCCAGGCCTACGACGAGAACCCCGGCAGCTACAGCCGCTGGGCCCGCCGCGCGCCCAACGCGCCCGACTTCAAGAGCATGACCGTGGTGCAGCTCTCGTCCATGCCCGACCTGCTGCAGGTCAACGAGCACGGCGAGTTCAAGCGCGGATCATTCAAGGAAAGCTCCATAGCGGGCAGGAGTTGAAGAGCACGATCTTGGCGCAGGAACTCGGCGTCAGTCGCACGCCCGTCGTGCAGGCCCTCCAGCGTTTAGCGGCCGACGGCATCGTCAACCTCGAACTCAATAAGCGAGCCGTGGTTCGCCCCGGCGCGGAGAATTGGCTCGTCGAGATCCATCAATTACGAGAGCTGTTGGAGCCTCCGGCGGCAGCCCTCGCCGCGCGGCCAACCCGTCGAGCACATCGGCCCCGGCCTCGCACAATTCCCGCGCGGTGCGTCCATCGCGGATGCCTCCGCCGACGATGATGGGCAGGTGCACGCTCCGGCGCACCGCGTCCACCATTTCCACGCCGACGCTCCGCTTCGCGCCACTACCGGTATCCAGATAGATGGCGCGCAGGCCTAGCAGTTCGCCCGCGAGCGCCGTGGCCGCCGCAATGGATGGCTTGTCGTGCGGAACGGGTTGCGTCTGGCTCACATAATGCGCGGTGGTCATGCGGCCGCCGTCCACC